>CAMYMQ010000407.1 GCA_947259335.1 uncultured Alphaproteobacteria bacterium
GCCCAGACGGCCTGCCGAATTCTCAAGAGCCGCTCGGTCCGCTGCCTGCCCATGCGCGACCGGCCCGGCCGCGTGCGCCATGCCGCCGTCACCGGCGACCGCTATGCCGTCCAGATCGGGGCGGTCACCGCACCGTCGAAGGCCCGCCGCCTGATCCGCAAGGCGCGCCGCACCCTGCCCCGGCAACTGCGCCGTCAGGCCCGCGCCCGGGTGCTGTCCCCGGCCACCTATGAGGGCCGGTTCTATCGGGCCCGCCTGACCGGCCTGTCGCGGATGGAAGCGACCCGGGCCTGCAAGATCCTGCGCCGCGAGTCGCTGAACTGCCTGCCCTACCGCGTCGACGACGCCGACGCCTGACCGGGCCTAGCGGCCGGCTCCGTCCGCCGCCCGCAACCGCCAGTCTTCCCGGTATCGCTCGAGCGCCACGGCGCCGCACCGGGCCATCGCGCGCCTGGCATTCGTGACAAAGGCCGCGCGGTGCCGCCGTGTCCAACCCTCGATCGACCACCGCCCAAGGGACGGGACAAGCCGTTCCAGGGGCAGATACGCCCAGGCCGTGCGGGCCGCTCTGGACGCCGTCGAGACGGCGACGCGGCCCACGCCATAGGCGTAACCGTCATCCTCGAAATAGCTGGTCCGCGCCGCGGCCTCGATGCCGACGCCCGCCACCAGTACGCCCTCGGCCCGGGATGCCGCCGCCGGCACCAGGATCGGGTAGTGGCCGCTAGCCGTGGGCGCGCAGCGATAGCCCCGGATGAGCGCAGGCTCGACGGGCAGGCGATCGGCGACGGGTCCGAGGACGACCCTGCGCACGCCGGGATCCCGGAGGGTGCCGTAGAAGAACAGGTCGACCGCGATCTCGCCGGTCACCTGCCTAACCTGCGTCGGGCAGGTCCACACCTGACTGCGCGAGCTGATCGGCGAGTTGCGCCTTGAGCCGCTCCAGTCCTTCAGACGAACGGGCCTCGCACCGGGCGACCAGGACGTCCTGGGTATTCGACATCCGCAGCAGCCACCAGCCGTCGTCGTCGAGCACCCGCACGCCATCGATATCGTTGACAGTCGCCCCCGCCGCGGCCAGCCGTGCCTTCACTTCCCCGACCACCGCGGCCTTGCGCTCGGCGGGGCACGGAAATCGCAGCTCGGGCGTATTGACGACCGGCGGCAAGCCGTCGATCAGCGCGTCGAGGCTCTGGCCGCCCTCGCTCAGGATGCGCAGCAACCGCGCGGCGGCATAGACGCCGTCGTCATAGCCGGGCGCCCGGTCGGCGAAAAAAATATGGCCGCTCATCTCGCCGGCCAGCGGCGCGCCCATCTCCTTCATCCGCGCCTTGATCAGCGAATGGCCGGTCTTGTACATGACCGGCTCGCCGCCCGCCGCGGCGATCTCGTCGAACAGGACCTGGCTCGCCTTGACGTCGGCGATGATCGCGGCTCCGGGCTCGCGGCTCAGAATGTCGCGGGCGTAGGCGACCATGAGCTGGTCGGCCCAGACGATGCGGCCGTTTCGGTCGACCGCGCCGATCCTGTCGCCGTCTCCGTCGAAGGCGACGCCGAGATCGCAGCCTTCCCGCCGCACGGCGTCGACCAGGTCGTCGAGATTTTCCGGCACGGTCGGGTCGGGATGATGGTTGGGGAAATCGCCGTCGATCTCGGTGAACAGGCCGATGTGGCGGCCCGGTAGCCGGTCGATCATCGCGGAGACGACCTCCCCGGTCGCCCCATTGCCCACGTCCCAGGCCACGGAGAGGCCGCCGCAGTCGCCCGCTTCGGCAACCAGATGATCGATATAGGCCGACTTGACCTCCACCGCGTCGATCGCGCCGGCACCGTCGGCGAAATCCTGGGCCGCGACCAGGGCGCCGACCTGCTGGACATCCTCGCCGTAGAAGGCCGCCGGCCCATCGACGCCGGGCCCGAGCATCATCTTGAAGCCGTTGTATTCCGGGGGGTTATGCGAACCCGTCACCATCACACCGGCGGCCGCGCCGACCCGGTAGACGGCGAAGTAGAGCATCGGCGACGGACCCAGCCCGACCCGGTGGACGTCGAGCCCGCACGCCGCCAGCCCCTCGCACAACCGGGACTCGAGGCCCGGCGAGGTAAGCCGGCCGTCATAGCCCACGCAAACGTCCCTGCCACCCTGCCGCACGACGATCGTGCCGAAGGCGCGGCCGATGGCAAAGGCGGTGTCGGGCGTCAGCGTCTCGCCGACGACGCCCCGGATGTCGTATTCGCGCAGGATGGAAGGATCGAGCGGTGTCATGGCGCTACACGGTCGGAGTCGGCCGCCCGATCGAGACGTATCTGACCCCCGCCTCGGCCATATCGCGCGGCACATAGATGTTCCGCATGTCGACGACCACCGGCGTGCGCATCAGCGCCTTCATGCGGTCGATGTCGAGGTTCCTGAACTGGTTCCATTCGGTCAGGATGACGACGGCATCGGCATCGATCAACGCCTCGTAGGCGCCCTCGCACCACTCGACATTGTCCAGCAGCTTGCCCGCCTCATCCATGCCCTCGGGATCGTAGGCCCGGATCGCCGCGCCGGCGGCCTGCAGGGCCGGGATGATTTCCAGACTGGGGCTCTCGCGCATGTCGTCGGTATTGGGTTTGAAGGTGACGCCGAGAACGGCGACCGTCTTGCCCTCGACGGACCCCTCGCAGGCGTCGATCACCCGGGCCGCCATCGCCTTCTTGCGCTGATCGTTGATGTCGACCACGGTCTCGACGATGCGGATCGGCGTATCCACGTCCCGCGCGGTCTTGACCAGCGCCAGCGTGTCCTTGGGAAAGCAGGAGCCGCCATAACCGGGGCCGGGATGGAGGAACTTCGGCCCGATCCGGCCGTCGAGGCCGATCCCGCGCGCCACGTCATGGACATCGGCGCCCAATCGCTCGCACAGATCGGCGACTTCGTTGATGAAGGTGATCTTGGTCGCGAGGAAGGAGTTCGCCGCGTATTTGATCAGCTCGGAGGTTTCCAGCGAGGTGAACAGGATCGGTGTTTCGAGCAGGTAGAGCGGCCGGTACAGGCGCCGCATCACGTCCCGGGCCCGCTCGTCGGTGGCGCCGATGACAACGCGGTCGGGCCGCATGAAATCGCTGATCGCCGCACCCTCGCGCAGGAACTCCGGGTTCGAGACGACGTCGAATTCGGCCTCCGGCCGGGTCTCGGCGATGATGCCCTGGACCGCCCGCCCGGTTCCGACCGGCACGGTCGACTTGGTGACGACGACGGTATAGCCGGTCATCGCCTCGGCGATCTCGCGGGCGGCGGCATGGACATAGCTGAGATCGGCGTGGCCGTCGCCCCGGCGCGACGGCGTGCCGACGGCGATGAAAACCGCCTCGGCGTCGGCGACCGCACCGGCGAGATCCGTCGTGAAGGCCAGACGGCCCGCCTCGACGTTGCGGGCGACCAGCGACTCCAGGCCGGGCTCGTAGATCGGCATCTCGCCGGCCTCGAGCATGTCGATCTTGCCCGCGTCCTTGTCGACGCAGACGACGTCGGTGCCGAACTCGGAGAAGCATGCGCCGGACACGAGGCCGACATAGCCGGTGCCGATCATGGCGATTTTCATGGCCGCGCGCTCCCTTAGCGGTTGGTGGACCGGGCGAAGCCGGTCCGCGAAAGCGCCGCCTCGACGGCCGGGCCCATATCGTCCCGCGCGAGCGCGAAAGCAAGATTGGCTTCGAGCCAGCCGACCTTGTCGCCGCAGTCGTAGCGGGTGCCCGCGAAGCGCAGGCCGTGGAAGGGCTGCCGCCCGATCAGTTCGGCCATGGCATCGGTAAGCTGGATCTCGTTGCCCGCGCCGCGCCGGCCGCGTTCGAGCTCGTCGAAGACCGCGGGCTGCAACACGTAGCGGCCGATGATCGACAGGGTCGACGGCGCCTCGGCGGGCGACGGCTTCTCGACCAGCCCCCGGACCGAGGCCAAGCCGCCCTCGGTCCCCTCGTCGCTCTCGACATCGAGGATGCCGTATCTGTCCGTATGAGCCTTGGGCACGTCCATGACGGCGACGAGATTGCCCCCGACCCGCCCATAGGCATCGACGAGCTGTTTCAGACAGGGCGTCCCGCTGAGGACCAGATCGTCCGGCAGCATCACGGCGAAGGGCTCGTCGCCCACCAGATGCCGCGCGCACCAGACCGCATGGCCGAGGCCCAGGGGCTCGGGCTGGCGGGTGGCGCTGAACCGCGTGCCCGCGGGAGCTATCGCCTCCAGCATTTTCAGTTCGGCGGACTTGTTCTTGGCCTTCAGCGCCGTCACCAGTTCGGCGCAGGCATCGAAATGATCTTCCAACATCGTCTTGCCGGCGGCGGTCACGAAGATGAACTCTTCGATCCCGGCGGCCGCGGCCTCCTCGACCGCATGCTGGATCAGCGGTTTGTCGACGACGACCAGCATTTCCTTGGGCATGACCTTGGTCGCCGGCAGGAACCGGGTCCCGAGGCCACCGACGGGAAACACGGCCTTGCGGATGGGATCGTTCATCGAAGGTCGGACGGTTTCTCGTGATTCGAGGAGTGCCGGGACGTGCGCCGCTGCGCGCGGCCGATCCCGACCGGCACGCGGTTGTGCCACAGGCCAGAAAGCCGGCGCAAGCGGTTCAACCGCCGTCCAGCAGCACGTCCTTCGCTTCGTTGATCTTGGCGGCAAGGTAGGTCGAGCCGCCGCGGTCGGGATGATGATGCTTCATCAGCCGCCGATGCGCCGCGCGGATCTCGCCGGGCGACGCGCCCGGAGCGAGACCGAGGATCTTGTAAGCCTCCTCGCGGCCCATCGGCCCGGCGGGCGCCGCACCGCCCGGGGCGGCCTGCCCCTCGCGCCAGCCGGGATCGAGCCGATCGAGGTAGGCTTCGAGCAGCTGCGCGCCCTGCGGATCGGCGGCCAGGCACTCGGCCAGGAGATCGGCGACCTCGGGAACCGTCATCTCCTCGATCCGCCGGCCCCGGTAGCGGCCGTCGAGCACTTCGCCCGTGATCTGTCCCGACGCGTGATCGAGCGCCATGCGCAGATAGGCGGTTTCGATATCGGATGCACCGGGCTTGCGCCGGGGTCTGCCGCCGATCGTCCGGCTTCTGCCGAACAGGGCCGCCAGCCCTGCGATGGAGAACCCGACGATTGCCCAGGTCGGCCGGCCGGCGATGAGCCCGATCAGGCCGAAAGCGGCGCCAAGGCCGATGACGAGATAGCCGACGAAGCGCCATATCTGGGCGCTGCCCGCCGCACTCGCTGCCCGCATCAGGACGACGGCCGCGGCGATCAGGAAAACACCCAGGACGAAATAGGCGAACATGCCGCGGCGTCAGCGAACTTGTTGGGTGATCTGGAGGACCGCGCCGCCGCGCTTGCGGCCGAAATCCTCCAGCGCCCGGCGGCCGCCCGCCGCGAACACCGCGACCGCCGACAACAGGTCGCGCAGGTGCTGGGCGCTGCTCGCGTCGAAGCGGCAATAGGCGCCGCCGGTCAGCGTGGCGATTTGGCGAAACGCCTGCTCGGCGGCAGGATCGGGACCCTCGTGGAACAGGAAGGCAGGCACCCCCAGCAAGCCGAGCTGGCCTGCCGTGTCACACAGGAGATCGACCTTCTCCTCGCAGGCGTCGCCGACGAAGACCAGGGCGTTGACCTTCTGTTTTTCGGTTTCCTTGACGGCGTGGCGCAGCACCTTGCGGATCTGGGTCCGCCCGCCCAGGCAGCGGACCCGGACCATCCGGTCGACCAGCGTATCCGAGTCCGCGAGCCACTTGGTGGCGCGGCACTCGCCGAAGCCGCGATAGTAGACAAGCTGGATTTCCAGCCCGCCCAACGTCTCCGTTTCCTTGAACATTTCCGCCTGGATGTGGCACGCGCTGTCCCAGGCCGGCTCCCGGCTCGCGGTCGCGTCGAGGGCGAATATCAGCCGGCCGCGTCCCACCGTCGCGGGCGCGGGGGTCCGCGCCAGGTCGGTCAGGAACCTGTCGACATCGGCATTGGAGGCCGGGCGCGGCGGACCGCCCCGGCGCGTCACGTTTCGCGCCATCGCACAAGAGCCCGATCTGGCGGAAAAGGATAGGCGGTCGCGCTAGACCGGTCCAGCCGCCATGTCCGCTTTTGGCGGTGCCCCGGCCGGCGTCTCGGAGTCGGCCGTGGCAGCACCTTCTCCCTTTACGGCTTCCAGCAACCGCCGGATCTCCTGCCGGGCGGCCACATGGGACAGATTGAGGGAAATCTCGGTGCCTTCGTCGCGCAGGTCCAGGACGGTGAGGCCCTGGAGAAAGAGCTGCCGGAAAATGACCCGCTCGTGGAACCCGTCGACCAGACGGAAACCGATCCGGCTGGCGAGCTGATCGAGCGTGATGCCGACATTGGCCTTGTTGCGGGATTCCAGCGTGCTGAGACGATTGCGGAGCACGATCCAGTCGATCTTGGCGCCGGTCTTGCGCGCCCGCTCCTGCTTCTGTTCCCAGACGGTCTGGCTGTACACGCTGGGGCCGAGGACGCGCGGCGGCGTTCCGCCGATCCGGGCCAGCAGGTCGAGATCGATGAAGCTGTCGTTGACCGGCGAGATCAGCACGTCGGCCAGGGAAATCGCGTGCCGGGCAAAGGGATTGTCCGAGCCGGGGCAGTCCATGACGACATAGTCGAGGCGGCTCGTCAGCGTATCGGCCAGCGCGTCCAGCCGTTCGAGCTTCTGCTCGACGCTCTCGCCGCCCGACGTACTGATGTCGAAGCGGGTATGTTCGGGAACGGGCAGCCGGACGCCCTTGCCGTCGGCGAACTGACGCCGGTTCTCGACGTAGCGCGACAGGGTGCCCTGGTGCGAATCGATATCGACGGTCGCGACCGAATGGCCGTCGCGCATCAGCGCCACGGCCAGATGCATCGCCGTTGTCGATTTGCCGGTGCCGCCCTTCTCGTTGCCGAGAACGATGACCTGACCGCGCGAGTATTCTCCGTCCACCATTCCTTACGCCCTGCGCCGTCCGTTCATCGGATCCCCGAATGCCACTTCCACAATATATGAAGCAACTACGTTAACAGAATACTAAATATGGTTAATGCTTGTTTTTCATAGTCTTGGATGGAAATCCATGCCGCAGGGACAGTCAAGCGGGCCGGACCCAGATTGCCGTATCGTGGAACACGGCGCCGCCGACCGGCGGCCCCGGCTCGGCTGACACCAAAGCGTTCACGCCGACCCCCTCTTCGAAGGCGGCGTTCGGCCACACGCCTTCCAGGACCACCACGCCGCGCTGCAGCCCGTCGAACAGGGTCGCATGCACGACGATCGAGGCCTGGCGGTTGCCCAGGCGCACCCGGTCGCCCTCGCCCACGCCCAGATCCGAGGCGTCGCCGGGATGGAGCTTTAGCGTCGGTCTGCCCTCCTTTTTCCGCGAGGTTCGGGTTTCGGTGAAGCTGCTGTTGAGATAGTTGCGCGACGGCGCGGTCACCAGCCGGAACGGATGCTCGGCGTCGGCCCTGTCGATGATATCGAGGTGGTCGGGCAGGCCCGCCATGCGCCCATGATACGGCCCGACCGACGCCCAGTCCGGCCGGAACCGGAAGCGCCCGTCGGCATGGCCGAACCCGTTGAGAAAGTGGGAGTCCTCGTAGCCTGGCGAGACATCGATCCAGCGCGCGTCGGCGGCCTCCGCCGCCGGGGGCAGCCCGGACGCGCGCAGGGTCTGGTCGATGATCTCCCAGGCGCTCATGTGGAAGCCGGGATGCTCGCCGCCCAGCCGGGCGGCCAGGCCGCAAATCACGTCGTGGTTCGAGCGCGCCTCGCCCGGAGCCTCGATCACCGGGCGGGCGACCTGCAGATGGGTGTGGCCCGAGGCGACATAGAGGTCGTCGTGCTCGAGGAAGGTCGTCGCCGGCAGGACGATGTCGGCCATCGCCGCCGTCTCGGTCATGAACTGCTCGTGGACGCACACGAACAGGTCGTCGCGGGCGAAGCCTTCGCGGACCCTGAGCGTATCCGGGCTGACGACCATCGGATTGGTGTTCTGGACGAGCAGCGCCGTCACCGGCGGACCGTCGCCGAGGTCGCGCGGGTCGCCCGTGAGGATGGCCCCGATCCTTGACTGGTCGAGCACGCGAACCGATCGGTCGAGCCGGTCCAAGCCCTGGATCAGCGTCCGGTCCAGCTTGTAGATGCCGGTCTGGCCGTAAAGGGCGCCGCCGCCCTCGTGTCGCCACTTGCCGCCGACCGCCGGCAGACAGGCGACCGCGTGCATGTTGGACGCGCCGTTGCGCGACCGCGTGAAGCCGTATCCGACGCGAATATAGGCCCGCTCGGTCTCGCCATAGAGCCGCGCGAACGCCTCGATTTCCGCGACGGAGAGACCTGTGATGGCGGACGCCCAGTCTGGACCCCTCTCGCGCAAATGGTCTTCCAGTTCGCCGGGTACATCGGTGTATTCCGCCATGTAGGCGCGGTCGGCCCGGCCGTCGCGGAGCAGGACGTGCATGACGGCGCAGGCGAGCGCGCCGTCGGTGCCGGGCCGCAGGGCGAGGTGCATGTCCGCTTGCGCCGCGGTCGCCGTCCGGTAGGGATCGACGACGACGAATTTGGCGCCCCGCTCCTTCCGCGCCCGGGCGACGTGGGCCATGAAGTTGACCTGGGTATGGACCGGGTTGCCGCCCCACACCACGATCAGATCGGAATGGCGGACCTCGCGGGCGTCGACCCCGCGTTTGGAGCCGGTGCCCGCGATCCAGCCCGCGTCCGACAGGCCGGTACAGATGGTCGAATGCTGGCGCGAATAGCCCATGACGTGGCGCAGCCGATCGATGCCGTCGCGCTGCACCAGACCCATGGTGCCGGCATAGAAATGGGGCCAGACCGCCTCGGGACCGTATCGGCCGGCGGCCTTCCGGAACGCGTCCGCGACGATATCGAGGGCGTCGTCCCAACCGACCGGGTCAAAGGCGGCGCGGCCGACACCCTTGTCCCCGACCCGGCGCAGCGGCGTGGTCAGACGGTCGGGGCTGTGCACCCGCTCGGCGTAGCGCGCGACCTTCGCGCAGACGACCCCCATCGTATAGTCGTTGTCCCGCGCGCCGTGGATCCGGCCGATCGTGCGACTGTCGATCCGCTCGACCTCGAGCGCGCAGGTGCTCGGACAATCGTGCGGACAGGCCGACGGCAGGATCTGCGGTGGGATGTGCTGGTCGAGGGGCATTGTTCGGGGTCTCGAGGCCTTCCGGCGTCACTCTAGGTTTTCGCGGCCCGGGACACAAACCGGTCCGGTCCTCAGAAGTCGATCTCTTCGGGGTCGTAGCCGTGCGGCGGATATTCGGGATTGATCGTCCGCAACCGGTCGAGGATCACCCGGATCACCGCCAGATTGCGGTACCATTTCTGGTCGGCGGGGATGACGTGCCAAGGCGCGGCCGCGGTGCTGCACTCGGCCAGCACGCCCTCGTAGGCGGCCATATAGTCGTTCCAGTCCCGCGCCTTTTCGATGTCCTGCACCGAGAATTTCCACTGTTTCAGCGGATTGTGGACACGCTCGTGGAAGCGCCGCCGCTGCTCCTCCGGCGAAATGTGAAGAAAGAACTTCAGGATATGGGTGCCGGTGCCGGCGAGGATCGCCTCGAAGTCATTGATCATCCGGTAGCGCGCCTGCCAGACCTCTTCCGGCACGAGCTTGTGGACCCGGGGCACGAGGATGTCCTCGTAGTGGGACCGGTTGAACACCGTGATGTAGCCGGCCGGCGGGACGACCCGGTGAATCCGCCACAGAAAGTCGTGGGCCCTCTCGCGGGTCGACGGGACCTTGAACGACTCGACCCGGACGCCCTGGGGATTGACGCCCCGCATGATCTTCTTGGTGGTGCCGTCCTTGCCGCCGGCGTCCATCGCCTGGAACACGATCAGCAGCTTGTGCTGGCCATGGGCGTACAGGCGGCGCTGCCATTCGACCAGCTCTTCGCGCAGCTCCCTGAATTCGTGGCGCGCGGCATTCTTGTCGTCGTGGAACCCGTCGGCGCGGGTCGGCGCCTTGGACAGGTCGATCGACGCGCCGGGCGCCACTCTGTGGGTATGGGGCATGGCTCGGCCTCGCGGTCACGGGATCAGGGCGTGTGGTAGACGGATTCGCGGCGGCACGCCACGTCTTGCCGCGCCACGGCGCGAAAAGACGGCAAAGGTTATCATCGGTTATCTTAGGTTATCCTTACCAGGGCGGCAGCCGATCGCACCGGCGGGAGGCGGCCACGCCGACGCCCCTTGAAATGGGTATTTTTAGGGAAATAATTCGCAGCTATATACTTTGCAAACCAAGACACATTGAGAGCACAACCATCACTCCCCATGCTTCGTCAGGAGCTAGCGCCAGTGCTACGGTTAATGAGTGAATAGCTTCGTCCATTGCTTCGTTAGCTAAGACACAAGCGAAAACGACGGAAAACCACAATTTCTTGTGGTTGCAGCCCCCGCAACTCACAAGATAGGGGGAGACCACGTTGACACTCTTTTAGCGATTTCGGAAAATGGCTCTTGACCGATCAAACAGGAAAGGCCGGGGTTGGTGGCCCCGGCCCTGTTTGGTCCCCGCAAAGGTTGGAGGCCGTCGCGGGGGGTACGTCAAAAGCAGGCTGATCCTAATCCAGCAGCTGACACATGGTCAAGACGGCCTCCGCCAACCACACGGAGGTCCAACCAATGTTGGCCAACGATACCCTTATTGCGGCAATCAACGAACGCCGCACCATTCGCCTCAACTACCATCCCGGCGCTCGCACCATTGAGCCGCATGCCTACGGCACTGGCTCGTCGGGGCAGCACTTGCTGAGGGCGTATCAGACCGAAGGCGCGAGTGCCTCCGGCGAGCATCGCAATTGGAAGCTGTTCCGCCTTGACCGGGTCAGGTCGCTTGAGATGCTTAATCAGACGTTCGACGGTCCGCGGCCTGAGTATCGCCAGAACGATAAGGCGATGCGGCGGATTTTCGCTCAGCTTTAGCTGCGCCGCAGTCGCACTCGCCCGGCTCGTAGGCTGGCGCGTTATGGACTGCGCAGTCTGAGACGTGCTTTTCCTGCATGGTGGGGCTCCTTGGCGCGTAACTTACACGTCAGAGAGTCCCACACTTGCGGTTGAATTCATAGACTCGTTTTGCGCGATTCCACAACCATTACGACTCGCGAGAGTCGCGGTCTTGTTTTGGCCTGTGCATCGCCACGTCCTTCAGCTTGCGCTTGAACGCCTCTTCGTCCTCGTCCGCGCCATGTTCGCTGGCGGCATCACGGAATCTATCAACCTGCTTAGTCGATCTCTTCTTCGGGCTCGTCGGCATTGAGGCCAATGATCGTGACCTGATCATCGTCGTAGGTGTAGAGCACGACAATTTCAGGCGTTCCGGCTATCGGGTCGGAAGCTTGGCGGTAGAGGTGATACTCGACACCATCAACCGACCGCCTCAGCGCCTCGATCTCATCGCACTTGCGAGCAAGCAGCCATTTAAGCGCTTCGAAGGCATCCTCGAACCTGTCGAATTGCACACGAAACTGGTCGGCAGCCTCTTGGGCCTCCAGATCCTCGATGATCTCTCTTGCGTAGAACCACCGTGCCACCGGAGGCCCCCCTCAAAGCTAGGCCGCCGCAGTCTCCTGCCGACGGCGTTTGATCAGGTCGTCTGCCCAAGCCATATCCGCCTTGGTTGCCGGCGCACCCTTGGCGGCGAGCACGGCAAAGATCGGTATGTCTTCCCCCAACTCAGCAGCTTCCCAAATTATATCATGGGAAAGGTCGCTGATGGACGATGCCGTGTGATCGTTGCAGATCACGTCCACGACCTGATCCATGATCTCGCGCTCCGCTTCTTCGAAGGCCGAAAGATCAGCATCCCGGAGCGAAATGAACTCGCGCTTCGGCTTGCCGAAATACTCGGTCTCCCGAATACGGAGTGCGCCTTCCTTCTCCAGTTGCCGAAGCGTTTCCAAGATCTTCTTCGGCACCGGCCCAAATTGACGCTTGGTGTACGCCGTCTCTCCGCTGATCGACCGACCCGTAATCCGATACGCGAACGTATCAGCATACCAAAGGGCCTTATTCAGCTTTGTTGCGCCCAGCTTGGTCGGGTCGCCGCAGCGGTCACAGACGTAGTGCACCATCTGCTTGAACCGCTTACGACTAGCCATTTTCCTTCTCCCGTTTTCTGCGCCGGATATATAAATGTTCACGTCCCGTTCTTCAAGGGCATGAACGCACACGCACAAGCGCACGGCACCGTACCAGTGCCGGGTTACCTACGAGTCAACACTCGACGGGATTGTACATCAGCCGCTTGCCCACGATCCCTTCAAGCATGACTGCGGCTCTTCCCAGATCGGTATTCTCGCGTTCGTTGTATCGAAAGTCAAATTCAGCCAGGTAGCGGTGGAGGTGCCGTTCCGAACAATGCTGGTAAATGCCCTTCATGCCTCGCTTGAAGATCGAGAAGTAGTTCTCGACGTTGTTCGTGGTCACACCGTCCTTCACATTCTCGCCTCGCGAATGAACGATAGCGCGGTGCGCGGCGAACTCGCGACCGACCTTGATGTAGAGACGGCTTTCGTCCGTGTGCGGTTCCGTCTCCCGGCGCACGTTCGTGACAAGTATCTCGCGCACCGTCTTGGCGTCCGCGCGGGCCACATGGAAAGTGCGAGCCTTGCCGCCCGATACCAAACTGACGACCGAGCGCAGCTTGACGTGGCCCTTCTTTTCGGCCCACGGCTTGCCACGGTAGCGATCCTTGCCGCCGAAGTATGTCTCATCGGCCTGCACGATTTCGCCCTCGCCGCCCAACGGCGGAAGCTCGCCGTCGCGCATGGCTTCGCGGAGACGGTGCGTCATGAACCATGCGGCCTTATAAGTGATCTCTAATATGAAGTGCAGTTGGTGCGAACTGATGCCCTTTTTCGAGGAACACAGCAGGTAGGCAGCCTGCAACCACTTGTGCAGCGGAACATGGCTCGATTCGAACACCATGCCGACGCGCACTGTGAATTGCTTCCTGCAATGGCCGCACTTCCACAGACCCATGCGGGTCTTGCTTAAATCGTAGAAACGCTCGGCTCCGCCACAGTGTGGGCAGATTGGACCGCGCGGCCACAGCACGCCCACTAGGAATTTGAAGGCGGCTTCTTCATCGTGGAAGTAGGTTTTGGATAAGATATACATGTCATAACTATTTGATTTGTAATCAAGAATCAGCCATTGGGTGTGTCAAGTATCTAATTGCCAATAATTCAAGTGGTTGCTGGAAAGCCGCCTACGGCTTCGCCGGCAGCGCATGGATACGGCCTTTCGGGCGGAAGGCGTGGAAGGCGAAGGCGAAGCTGATGTCGTAGACGGCGTCGACCAGCTTGCCCCTCGCGGTGCGGCGCCGGACCAGGACATTGCCGATGTCGCGCCCATCGGCCACGCCCGGCGCATCCAGCGCCGAGGCCTGCCCCGGCTCCCAGGTGATGACCAGATCGCCCGCCTCGATCCGGCGCCGCGCCTTGACCAGGCTGAAGGCCCAGGCGCGATTGCCCACGACCACCACCCGCTCGAGCGGCGGGACCCCCTTGGGCAGGCCGCCGACATCGAAATAGGGCCGGTCCCGCCGGTCATAGCCGACATAGGGGTTGCGGCCGTACTGGCGGCTGCCGGGGTCCGTCGGCGTCAGAACCCGTCCTCCGGGATGGCGCGCGGCGAACCGCTCGAAGCTCTCCACCCGCAAAGGCAGCATGGTCAACTGCCGGCCCGCGAGCGCCCCGACGATCGCCGTGCCCAGGAACTGCTGCCACCAGCTCTCGGTCTGGCGGTCGTACATCACCAGGTCGGACTTGCGCAGCTTGCCGGTGGTGCCGAAGTCCAGCACCCGCCCGCCCAGCCGCCGGTCGAAGACAATGGCCGAGTTGCACAGCGGGCAGTAGGTGACCGCGACGGGCCGGCCGCCGACCGTGTCGTTGACGATCTCGTGCCACATCAGAACGCGGAGGGGATAGGCGCGGGCGTCGCCGCCGAAGCGGACCGAGATCACCGCCTCTTTCGGCTTCAGCCCGGCGGCGCGGGCCTTTTCGACGGAGACGAAACGCGGCGTGTCGATCGCCGGAATCCCGTCCTTGGGGGGACCGCCCGAGCGGATCTCGGACAGGTCGACGGTGCGCTTGGAGAAGTCCGTCCTGGGCCATTCCGCCTGCCAGGCGTCCGGCGCCTGCGCGAGGGCCGCGCCGCCCAATGCCGTCCCGATCACCGCGGCGGCAATCCAGGCTGAACCGAGAGGCCAATTTCGCATGTGCGGGATACCCGTATCGCCAGCCATCGGCGGTGCGCGGACCATTGTTCGCGCGCGAACCACCGCTTACCCTTCTGCGTTAGACTGTCGCGCGGGCACTGTCGGGCATCAACACACGCATACTCATATGTACGTGACCGTGCGCCGCTCGATGGTCCGAGACGGCACCGTCGCTTGGCATGAACCGGGGAGCCGATGGCTGAAACCGACCCCGTCCTTCCGCGGGCGGAGACCTATGAAAGCCTGTGCCAGTCTTTCCGCTGGTCGCTGCCGCGGGCCTACAACATGGCCGCCGACGTGTGCGACCGGCATGCCCGACGTGCCGGCCGGACAGCGCTGATCTATTTCGACGAGGGCGGCAGCGAGCGGCGGCTGTCCTTCGACGAATTGAAACGCTCGGCCAACGCCTTCGCCAACACGCTCGAATTCCAGGGCCTCGGGCGCGGCGACCGGATCGCGATCCTGCTGCCCCAGTGTCCCGAGACCGCCATCGCCCATGTCGCCGCCTGGAAGATGGGCGCGATCTCGCTGCCCCTGTTCACGCTGTTCGGGGAAGACGCGCTGGAGTACCGGCTGTCGAACAGCGGCGCCAAGGCGATCGTCACCGACCGGGAGAACCTGGCCAAGATCATCGCGATCCGCGATCGGCTGCCGGCCCTCGAACGGGTGATCGTCACGGATGAGACGAGCCGGGGTGCGGGCATCGACGTCGCCTTCTGGCCAGCCGTCGAACAGGCGTCGACGCGCTATCGCAACGCGCGGACCAGCGCCGACGACCCCTGCCTGCTGATCTACACCTCGGGGACGACCGGGCCGCCCAAGGGCGCGCTCCACGCCCACCGGACGATGATAGCCCACATGCCGTCGGTCGAATTCTACCATCAGTTCTATCCCCAGCCGGGCGACCTGTTCTGGTCGCCGGCCGACTGGGCCTGGATCGGCGGGCTGATGGACAACCTGATGCCGGCCTGGTTCCACGGCACGCCCGTCCTCGCCTTCCGGGCGCGCAAGTTCGATCCGGAAGAGGCCTACCGGATGATCGCGACCTACCGGGTCCGCAACGCCTTCATCCCGCCCACGGCGCTGAAGATGATGCGCCAGGTGCCCAACCCGCGCGACCGGTGGGACCTGCGGCTGCGGTCGATGTTCACCGGCGGCGAGACCATGGGCGAAGACCTGCTGCACTGGGGCTTCGAGACCTTCGGCATGGTCATCTCCGAAGGCTACGGCCAGACCGAATGCAACCTGATGGTCGGCAACTGCCCGGCGATCATGGACGTCTATCCCGGCTCGATGGGCCGCGCCGTCCCGGGCCATTCGGTCGAGATCGTCGATGATGCGGGCAAGGTGCTACCCGCCGGAGACACCGGCAACATCGCCTTTCGCCAGCCCGATCCGATCGCGATGCTCGGTTACTGGGACAACGACGCGGCGACGAAGGCCAAGCATGTCGGCGACTGGATGCTGTCCGGCGACCTCGGGCGCAAGGACGAGAACGGCTATTTCTGGTTCCTCGGCCGCGCCGACGACGTGATCACGTCGGCCGGCTACCGGATCGGCCCGGGCGAGATCGAGGAGTGCCTCATGAAACACCCGGCGGTGGCCCTGGCCGCGGCGGTGGGTGTGCCCGACCCCCTGCGAACCGAGGCGGTGAAAGCCTATATCGTGCCCGCGGCCGGGTTCGATCCGTCCGACGCGCTGGCGGCGGAGATCCAGGATTTCGTCCGCGCCCGCCTGTCGGCACATGAATATCCGCGCCAGATCGAGTTCGCTCAGACGTTGCCGCTGACCGCGACGGGCAAGATCCGGCGAACTGAGCTCCGCCAGCGCGAGCAACAAAAGTCCCAGGAGGCGTAACCATCGCCAGGAACGCCGGAAAGACCAGGAGCAAGCCGAAGGCCCGCCGCAAGGGCGGCGGCAAGGATGACCGCCGGCTGCTGCCGTTGCTGGTTGCCGTCGGCAAGGGCTTCGTCCTGCTCGGCTTCGCCCTGGTGATCGCCAGCGGCGCCGCGGTTCTCGCCTACCGAGAGTTCGATCCCGTCCACACCCCGCTGATGACCCTGCGGGCGCTGGCGCGCGACGACGCCCTGCCCGCCCGGCTGCGCTGGAAGCCGCTGTCGCAGATATCGCCCAATCTGATGCGCGCCGTGATCGCCTCCGAGGACGCGCGCTTCTGCAGCCATGACGGTTTCGACTGGGACGCGATCCGCCTGGCGCTGGAGAAGCTGGAGGAAGACGGCCGCTCCCGGGGCGCCAGCACGGTCTCGATGCAGACCGCCAAGAACGTCTTCCTGTGGCCCGACCGCCTTTACATCCGCAAGGGGCTCGAAGCCGGCTTCACGGTGCTGATCGAGGCATTCTGGGACAAGCGCCGGATCATGGAGGTCTATCTGAACGTCGTCGAATGGGGGCCGGGCATCTATGGCGCCGAGCAGGCCGCCCGGCGCTATTTCAAGCGCCCCGCGTCGAAGCTGACGCCCTATCAGGCGGCGCTGCTGGTCGCCGCCTTGCCCAACCCGCTGCGCCGGCGGCCCGACCGCCCCTCGCGCTACGTGACGCGCAAGGCGCGCATCATCCTCGC
>CAMYMQ010000408.1 GCA_947259335.1 uncultured Alphaproteobacteria bacterium
GACCGCCGCGCCGGCGGGGGGTCAGCGCGGGTCGATGACCGGCAGGCCCGGCTCGGCGGGTGCGCCCGGCGTGTCGGGGGTCGCATAGTTCAGGAAGCTCTCGGGCAGCGCCGCGCCCCAATAGACGCCGGTGCCGCGTTCTTCCTCGTTCCAGACGACCGGCTCGAAGTCCGGGGCCAGCACGAAGAAGCCGCTGGTGTAGATCTCCACCCGGTTGCCGCCCGGCTCGTAGGAATAGATGTAGAAGGCCTGGCTGTTGTTGTGCTTGGACGGGCCGGCCTCGATGAAGATGCCGTTCTCCATGAAGATGTCGGCGGCCCGCAGCACCTCCGACTTGTCGTCCACCCACAGCGAGAAGTGGTGCAGCCGGCCGTGCAGGCCCTTCACGTCGGTGACATAGGCGAGCTCGTGGTGGACGGCGCAGCTGCTCATCCAGGAGCCGATCTCGGTCTTGCCCTCGTCGAACAGGACCGTCTCGCGCAGCCTGAGGCCGAGCGTGTCGGCGGCGAACTTCCGGTTGGTCGCGACGTCCTTGCAGCAGACCGCCAGATGGTCGGTCTTGCGGACGCCGATGCCGTCCTTGGGATAGCGCATCGGCAGGTTCTTGAGCGTCGACTTAAGGCCGTCGGGTGCCCGGTAGCGCTCCTCCTCCCAATAGACTTCCATCGTGTGGCCATCGGGATCGCGGAACCGGTAGCTGGCGCCGCGGCCGAAATCGCCGTTGGTCCAGCCCTCGCCGAAGCCGGTCGCCTCGATTGCCGCGATCCGTCGCTCCAGCGCCTGGGGGCTGACCGCGCGCCACCCGATGCAGCCGACGCCGGGCTGCGCCGCCTCGGTCAGCTTCAGGGTCGTGGTCGCATAGTCGCCATAGCCGCGCAGATAGACCGACTGGCCCTCCCGGTGGACCGCCTCCATGCCGAGCAGGTCGCGGAAATACCAGAGGCTCTCGTCGGGCTTGGGGGTGAACAGCTCGACATGGCCCAGATGGGCGATATCGCGGATCGGCTCTGCAGCCGCTGTCATGACAGTCTCCCCGGACGGGACGGCAGTGTCCGCGCAGAGTGGAAGGCTGCGGGCAGGCTGTCGTTGATTCAGGTCAACGCTTGGAAAGGCTGGGTTGCGGACCCCGGAAAGGGGTGCGCCGCGGAGCTGGGGGAAGCTCCGCGGCGCCTTGGGGACAGGGGGTGCAGCGCCCGGGGTAAGCGCTGCGGTCCGTCTGGGATCAACGCGTCGAATTCGACGGTTGGGGGCCGGACGCCGGGGGAAGCGTCCTGACCCGACGCTTCGGATTAAAGCGGCGCGGTGTGTCGAAATTCGACAGGGAATCGGGCGATTTGGTGGAGAATTATGGCGAGTCCGAGGTTCGGTCCACAGCGCTCGCGCACGCGCACCTGTCGCCGGCACCCGATTTTCCCCGGGCGGCGGCAGGTTAGCCCTTGAACCGTCAGGGCCCTGTGCTATGGGTCCGTTCCGCAGCGCAACACACGGAAAAAGTCCGGCGCCGCCCCGGATCGGCCAGGGAGCCGAGCCGAGCCACCGCCCGACGGGGCTTGAAGGAGCTTGAGAGCGATGGGACTGCTCGCTTCGCGCATGGACCGGATCCAGCCGTCGGCGACGATGGCGGTGACCGACCGCGCCCGCGTCCTGCGCGCCGAGGGGCGCGACGTCATCGGCCTGGGCGCCGGCGAACCGGACTTCGACACGCCCGACCCGATCAAGGAAGCCGCGATCGCGGCGATCCGCGAGGGCAAGACCAAATACACCGCGGTCGACGGCACGCCCGAGCTGAAGAAGGCGATCGCCGCCAAGTTCAAGCGCGACAACGGTCTCGACTACGCGCCGAACCAGATCACCGTCGGCAACGGCGGCAAGCAGGTGCTGTTCAACGCCCTGCTCGCGACCCTCGATCCCGGCGACGAGGTGGTCATCCCGGCGCCCTACTGGGTGTCCTATCCGGAGATGGTCAGCTTCGCCGAGGGCACCCCGGTGCCGGTGGTCGGCCCGCAGGAGACCGGCTTCAAGATCGGGCCGCAGGACCTGGAGGCCGCGATCACGCCCCGGACCAAGTGGCTGATCCTCAACAGCCCCTCGAACCCGACCGGCGCCGCCTACTCGCGGGCCGAGATGGCGGGTCTGGCGGAAGTGCTGATGGCGCACCCCCAGGTCCATGTCATGACCGACGACATGTACGAGAAGCTCGTCTACGACGACTTCGAGTTCACCACCATCGCCCAGGTCGAGCCGCGGCTCTACGACCGGACGCTGACCATCAACGGCGTGTCCAAGGCCTATGCCATGACCGGCTGGCGCATCGGCTTCGCCGGCGGCCCGGTCGAGCTGATCCGGGCGCTCGGCATCCTGATGTCGCAGTCGACCTCGAACCCGTCGTCGATCAGCCAGGCCGCCGCGCTGGCCGCGCTGACCCAGCCCGAGGACTACCTGCCGGTACGCAACGCCGCCTTCAAGGAACGCCGCGACCTCGTCGTCGCAGGGCTCAACCGGTGCGAGGGGCTCGACTGCCCGATGCCCGAGGGCGCCTTCTACGTCTTCCCGAGCTGCGCCGGCTGCATCGGCAAGACCGCGCCCGACGGCACGGTGATCGATAGCGACGTCGATTTCGTCACCGCGCTGCTGGAGACCGAGGGCGTCGCCGTCGTCCAGGGCTCGGCCTTCGGCCTCGGCCCGCACTTCCGCGTCTCCTACGCCACCTCGACCGAGGCGCTGGCGGAAGCCTGCACGCGCATCGAGCGGTTCTGCGCGGCGCTGACGTAGAAACCGCGCGCCCCGAACCCCACCGGAAACCGCGCGCCCCGAGCCCCGTTGTCGCATATATAGCCGCCTTCGAGTCGGGCGGGGCGTGCGGCCGGGTGTCGGCGACTAGCAGGCATCACCCACGCTCGCCCGTGTGCAAAATCCGATTCGGTTATCATCCGTTATCGAAGGTTATCGTCGACAGGCGAAGCCGTGCATTTTCCCCTCTCCCTCGGGAGAGGGTTGGTTGCCCATCCGGGCGTCATCATGTGTCATCATCTGTCATCTTTCGTCATCTTTCGTCATCTTTCGTCATCACCGGTTTCCGCCGGACGGGGACCCTGGACCCCGGATCGGCCTGCGGCCGTCCGGGGACGCAGCATTGCTTCCAAGGACTTCCGACCGTGCGTCCCCGGCCGCAGCGACGCGGAGAGCCGGGGTCCATGCCGCTGCGTGGCGGCGCGTGTCATCAAATGTCATCATGTGTCATCACCGCTCTCCGCCGGGCGGGGCAGGACCGGGCCGGTCGCGCCGGCCGGCTGGCGGCTCACCGACATATGGGGGCGATAGGAACAAATTCAATCTGCGCGGGACGGGCCGATCCTCCGTCGCGGCGCCGCCGTCGCGTCCTCCCGTCATTCCCCCTTGCAAGACGTGCACCAACACGTAACCATTGCCGCCTGAACATATCAGCCGTGTCTGCGGCTGCGGGCGCGCGCTGGGGCAATCACCTGACGAGGGAGGAATTGCTGTGGCCGGAGCTGCTGAACCGCGATGCGCCGCGCTGGTTGGTCCCTATCTGAGCGGCAAGACCAGCCTTCTCGAAAGCCTGCTTTTCTGTTCCGACGCGATCCCGCGCAAGGGCTCGGTGCCCGAGGGCACGACGGTCGGCGACGCCTCGCCCGAATCCCGGGCGCGCACCATGTCGACCGAGCTCAACGTCGCCGGCACCGAGTATCTGGGCGACCGCTGGACCTTCATCGACTGTCCCGGCTCGGTCGAGTTCCTGCAGGACGCGCGCCACGGGCTGATGGTGTGCGACGTCGCCGTCGTGGTCGCCGAGCCGACGCCCGAGAAGGCGATGATGCTGGCGCCGGTCTTCAAGTTTCTGGACGACCACGAGATCCCGCACATCCTGTTCGTCAACAAGGTCGACCATGCCAGCGAGGTCGACGTGCCGTCCCTGCTCGCGGCCATGCAGGAGGCGTCCGACCGGCCGCTGGTGCTGCGCCAGCTGCCGATCCGCGACGGCGAGGCGATCACCGGCTATGTCGATCTGGCCAGCGAGCGGGCCTATTCCTACAAGCCGGGCGAGCCGTCGGACCTGATCACGGTCCCGTCCGAGGTCGCCGACCAGGAGGAGGTCGCCCGGCAGGAAATGCTGGAGTCGGTGGCGGATTTCGATGACGCGCTGCTGGAAAAGCTGCTGGAGGATGTCGTCCCGGCGAGGGACGAGGTCTACGCCTATCTCACCGACGCGGCCCAGGCCGACAAGATCGTCCCCGTCCTGATCGGCTCGGCGACCAACGATCACGGCGTCCGCCGGCTGTGGAAGGCGCTGCGCCACGAGACGGCCGGACCCGCCAAGGCGGCGGCGCGCAACGAACTCACGCCGACCGGCGAGCCGCTGGCGACCGTGTTCAAGTCGCTCTACATGCAGCATACCGGCAAGCTTTCCGTGGCCCGGGTCTGGTCCGGCGCGTTCACCGACGGCATGACCCTCGGCGGCCACCGGGTCAGCGGGCTGCACAGGCTGAAGGGCCATGAGCAGGAGAAGATCGCCCGGGCCGGGCCCGGCGAGGTGGTCGCGCTCGGCCGGCTCGACGAGGTCCA
>CAMYMQ010000409.1 GCA_947259335.1 uncultured Alphaproteobacteria bacterium
AGTTCCGGACCCGCCGGGGCGCCGGCCGAAGGCCCGGCGCAGCGGATCGAGCCGGCCGTCGTGGTCGGGTACGGCATAGCCGGGCGCGGCGAAGATGCACTCGGACTGGAGCGTGCAGCCGGCGTGGGCCAGCGCCGTCTGCTCCCGCGCCCGGGAGATCAGCGCGTCGACGTCGGCCTCCGACACCCCGGGCACGCCGTGGATGTCGACGAAGGCCTCGCAGGCTTCCGCGACCACGAACATCGCGCCACCGCCGCGGATCTCGCGCGGGTTCATCGCCAGCCGGTCGAACAGCTCGGGCGTCTGGGCGCCCTCGAAGGCGGCGGTCAGCCAGCCGAGCATGGCGTGGATCGCGCTCGCGCCCAGCTCGGGCAGGGCAGCATGGACCTGGTTGCCGCGCGCCTGCAGCCGGTACTCGAAATAGCCGTAGTGATCGAGGCACGGCACGAGGCCCGTCGGCTCGCCGATCACGGTCAGCGGCGCGGCGATCCGCTGGATCAGCGCCTCCGAGCCGTCGCCATATTCCTCCTCGCCGACGACCAGCGCCACGGCGAGCCCGCGCTTGAGCTCGGCTCCCGACTCGACCAGCGCGAGCAGCGCCTCGACGATGGCCGCGCAGCCGCTCTTCATGTCCGCGCTGCCCAGCCCGTAGAGCAGGTCGCCCTCGAGCCGGGGGCTGAGCTGCTCCTCCTCCATCGGCGGCACGGTGTCGACATGGCCGACCCACATCAGGCTCGCCGGCCGCGGGCCGAGCTCGACGATCAGGTTGCCGCGCGCCTCGCTCTGTCCGGCGCCGGCGACGGGCTGGTGGAGGTAGGCGAGCCCCGCCCCGCCGATCGCCTCGGCAAAGACGTCCATCGCCGGCTCCTCGGCATAGGAGGGGCTGTACTGCTCGATCGCGGCGGTGAGCAGTTCGGTCAACCGGTCCGGCCGGATCGCCCGGTCGATGGCGTCGAAATCGGTCATCGCCGCCCTAGCGCCGGCCGCCGCGCGGCGGCTTGCGCCGGCGCAGGGCCTTGCGGCTCTCCTCGACCGCCGCCTCATGCTCGCGGTGGAGCTTGTATTCCGGCAGATTGGTCAGATTCTTGGTGAGGTAGACATGCTCCTCGGGCTGGCCGAAGCCGGCTCGCTCGAAAAAGGCCAGGGCCTTGTCGTTGTCGGCGTTGGTGTCGACCATCATGATCCGGGCGCCCTCCTCGATGAACGTGTCGGTCAGCTTGGCGACCAGCTTGCGCGCGACGCCCTTGCCCTCGAGATCCGGTTCGACCCCGAGCCAGACAAGATAGCCGTAGGTCCACGCGCTCTTGCGCTTCTCGATGATGGTGCCGATCACGAAGCCGACCAGCCGCTCGTCCAGCTCGGCGACAAAGCAGAACTCGCCGTCGCTGCTGTAGTAGCTGATCAGGTCGTACTCGTCCCAGGTGCGGTAGAGATTGGGCGATTCGCTCGCCAGGAAGACGCGCTCGCCCAGGGCGAACACGCCGGCGAGGTCCTCGAGCTCCATGTCGCGGATCTCGAGTGCGGCGAGGGAGCCGTTCTGGTTGCGGGGCTTGTCGGAACCGTTGCTCATGTCTTCCATCGAAAGGTCGGACCGTGGCGGACGCGAAACGCAAACCGCCGCCCGGGGGCGGCGGCGAAGGCCGGTGCCGACGGTCAGGCCGGCGGCACCGGAACTTTCGAGCCTAGCGGACCCAGACGCGCCGGACGGTGCAGCGGCGATAGGTGCGGCACTGGCGGTACGGGCGACGGACAGTCCGCCAGCCGACACGCCGCGTCATGCAGCGGCGAACCCAGCGGTTGCCCCGCTTGTAGCGGCGACAAACGTTGCGGTAGACCGGGCGACGCACCGTGCGGTAGCGGGTGAAGCAGCGGCGATACGGCCGGCACACGCGCTGGCGGACCCAGCGGGCTTCCTGCCGGACAATGTCCGACACGGTGTTGATCGTGACCGTTTCGGCAACCGCGCTCGGCGCCGTGGCCACCGGTGCGGCGAAGGCCGCGGCAAACAGGGCAAGAAGCGACAGCAGTTTTGTTTTCATTTTCGCAAACTCCCTCGCGGATCGGCGCCCACGCGCCGATTACGGCGAAATGATGCCATGCGAGGCGCGTTCAGCGGTACATAATTATGTGGATATCTGCGGTGCGGGAACGCTGGATGCCGCCCGCGCGGTATTATCTTCCGGGCGGGTCCCGGCGAAGCGGCGCGAACGCCCTCAGGCGGCCGCCGCCTGGCCGATGCGGGGCCGGGTGAGCACGCTGCCCAGATAGAGCCCGACCAGCATCGCAACGAGGAAGACGGCCGTCTTGGGATTGCCGAACACCAGCGAGCTGATCGCCGGTCCGGGACAGTAGCCGACCAGTCCCCAGCCCAGTCCGAACAGCGCCGAACCGCCGACCAGCTTCACGTCGACCGCGCCCGCCGTGGGCCGGACGAAGTTCCGGTCGAACAGCGGCGCGTTGGCTCGGCGCAGGGTGAGCTGGAACAGCGGCACGGCGACGATCAGCGCCCCGCCCATGAAGAACAGCAGGGTCGGGTCCCAGTTGCCGGCGATGTCGAGGAAGGCCAGCACCCGGGCCGGGTTGACCATGTCGCCCATGGCCAGGGCGAAGCCGAACAGGCCGCCGCACACCAACGCGAAGAGAAGACGGGCTGCGGTCATGGTCAGCCTCCGATCAGGTGACGGGTGACGAAGACGGTGGCGGCGGCGACCGCCATGAAGATCAGCGTGGCGACCACCGAGCGGATCGACAGCCGCGACATGCCGCAGATGCCGTGGCCCGAGGTGCAGCCGCCGCCGAGGCGGGTGCCGACGCCGACGATCAGGCCTGCGATCACGACCAGCGGCCAGCCGGCGTCGACCGTGATCACCTTGGGCGGATCGACGACATAGCCGAACAGCGCGGCGCCCCCCGCCAGGCCGAGCACGTAGAGCAGGCGCCAGGCCCATTCGCCCCGCGCCGGGGTCAGCAGGGCGGCGGCGATGCCGCTGATGCCCGCGATGCGGCCGTTGAGAGCGAACAGCAGCCAGGCCGAAAAGCCCAGCAGCCCGCCGCCCAGCAGGGCCACCCAGAAATTGACCGGTTCCATGTCAGACCCTCCGTCGTCCCGTGGGAGCGAATTTCTATATTAGATCTATCTAATTATAATGCGCCGGCAATAGCAAGGTCCGGCTTCGCCCGGTCCTAGTCGACCGCCGACCAGTGCTTCCAGCGGAACGGGATCGCGTCTTCCTGGAGCAACGCCTCGCGGGCGAGGCGGAGGCCCTCGTCGGCGATGGTCTCGTGGATGAAATCCTCGAGCGCGCAGGCCCGGCCGATCCGCTCGCGGACGTGATCGAGCACCTCGCGCTGGCGCATCGACCGGTGCGGCCGGTTCTCGGCCAGGATCTCGTGCAGGCCGGCATGGTCGCCGGACACGGCCAGCGAACCCTGGCGGTAGACATAGGCGAAGGCGGTATCGCGGGTCTCGCCATGCTCGGTCTTCAGGGTCAGCCCGTCGAGCCGGGCATAGTCGTAGTCGGCGCCGCGCCCCTCGGTCGCGTGCATCCGCTCCATCAGCTCGTCGGACAGCCAGGTGATCGAGACCTCGACCCGGGCGCCCGGCACATGCTGGAGATTGGCCGCGATCGAGCCGTAGCCGGTGATATGGGCGGCGAAGACGACGTCGAAGTCGTCGAGCCAGGCCCGCTCGACCGGGATCACGACCTCGGCGAAATCGGCGTACTTGCGGGCGAGCTGCTCGGGCGAGCGGTTCGAGCCGCAGGCGATCACCGGGGTGCGGCCGCGCATCAGGCCGGCGATGCGGGCGGTGTCGGCGCCGTGCCAGCGGCCGTGTTCGAAGACAAAGGCATGGTCCGGGATGTGGTAGGGATAGGTCGTCGCCCGCTCGATCGGGTCCATGGCGGCGGGCGGCACGAACAGGGACATGGCCGGCGCGCCCCTCAGACCCGTTCGATGCGGAACATGGCCAGCGGGTCTTCCTCGGTCGCCATCGAGCGTTCCCGCCACTTGGCATGAGCGGCCTCGGGCGAGGCGAACGGGCCATGGCGTTCTTCCGTCGCACCGGGCGCCAGCGCCTCGAACCGGCCGTCGGCATAGACCCCGCCGACGACCCAGTATTCGGTCGACGAATCCTGCTCGATGTGGAACCGCGAGGTCGCGCTGTCGACCGTGGCCATGGCGCGCTCGGCCCACTTCTTGCGGGCGGCCTCGTAGTCGTCGAAGGGGCCATGGCGCTCCTCGGACGCGCCTTCGGCCAGATCGCGGAATTTGGTCGACCGGTATTCGCCGCCGACGACCCAGTATTTGGTCATGGTCCTGTCCGGGCCCTGTCCGGCCCGCCCCTGCCTGTTCCGTTGCCGGCAATATAGGGTGGCCGGGCGCGAGACCAACCGGCGATTTGGCCGAAGATGCGCCGCGCCGGACCTAGCGGGCCGGCAGGGTGCCCGCGGCGATGGCGATCGCGATCAGGGTCACGCCGAAGACCAGGAAGTCGATCCCGACCAGCAGGCCCAGCACCCACACGCCCGACCCGGGCAGCCCCGCCAGGATCAGGATGCCGATGATCACCGAGATCAGCGCGCCGAACAGCATCCAGCCCCAGCCGCGGGCCGGGCGGATGTCGAAGGCGGCGATGGACCGGAACACGCCGGAGACGAGGAAGAAGATGCCGAGGAACAGCGTCAGGGTGACCGCGCCCTCGAGCGGGTTGGCGACCAGGACGATGCCGGCGATCAGCGCCAGCAGGCCGAACAGCAGCGGGCCGAACACCCGCCCGCCGCCGCGGTGCCGGAAGGCGCGGGCCAGCTCGTAGACGCCGCCGATGATGAACAGGATGCCGACCATCAGGGTCAGCGCCAGGGTCGCGACCAGCGGCACCAGGATCGCGACCGCGCCCATCAGCAGGAACAGGATGCCCCCGCCCCAGTACCAGCCGGAATTCTCGCGGATCTTCGCGTAGATCTGTTGGGTATCGACCGCCATCGCAAGCCCCCTTGGCACCAGCGGTTGAAGATGCCCCGGAGTATAGCCGCGAAGGGCCGGCGGGCGCCATGCCGGGCCCGGGATGGCGCGCGGAGAGGGCACGCGGCTGTCCGGCAGCGGTAAGGAAAAGTAAGGTCGGGGACGCGCCGTCCCTGAGGGAATGTCATCATCTGTCATCATTTGTCGGCATCCAGCTCGGGCGCCGGCAGCCCTGGGCCCCGGATCGGCCCGGAGGCCGTCCGGGGATGCAGGCTCTTGTGTCCTTCTTCTCCGATCCCCGAACAGGGGGCGTTCCCGGACGGCCGCAAGGCCGATCCGGGATCCATGTGCGCGGCTGTCATCATCTGTCATCGCGTGTCGGCAAAGGCGCGTCCGGGGCTGCGGTTCCGCTCGGGCATTTCGAGCGCTCTTGCCCTCCCTCGACCCCTCGAGAATATGGGAATTAATTCTCTCCACTCAAGGGCGCCCCGCCGGGACGCCGTGCGGTCCCGGCGCAACCCGGCGCTGGCATCGCCGCGCCGCCGCATGCCAAGATCGGCCGCCATGATCGAGACACCGTTCCGCCGGGCCCTGCCCGTCCCCCGCCACCTCCGCAGCCGGCGCCGAT
>CAMYMQ010000410.1 GCA_947259335.1 uncultured Alphaproteobacteria bacterium
ATCACGGCGGCGCCGAGGTCGGCGTCGCCGGCGACGAGGCGCGCGCGGGTCATCGCCATCTGCTCCCAGGTCCAGGCCTTGTCTGCGAGATAGTCGCGGAAAGCGGTCAGGCTGGAGGCCAGCGGCCCGTGCGCGCCGGCCGGCCGCAGCCGCATGTCGACGTCGAACAGCGCGCCGGCCGAGGTCGGCGCGGTCAGGGCGTTGAGGTAGCGCTGCGCGAACCGGGCATAGAAGTGGCTGACCGCCAGCGGCTTGTCCCCGTCCGACTGTTCGGCGCCGTCCGGCGTGCAGTAGACGAAAACGAGGTCGAGGTCCGAGGTCGTGCTGAGCTCGCGCCCGCCGAGCTTGCCGAGCCCCAGGATGCAGAATGCCCCGCCCGGGACACGGCCATGGCGCCGGGCGAATTCGGCTTCGGTCGCGGGCAGCAACAGGCTGACGGCCGCATCGGCGATATCGGAATGGCTGCCGCCGGCCGACTCGGCGTCGATCATGCCGCGCAGAAACTGCACGTCGACGCAAAAGCGCTGGTCCGCCGTCCATCGGCGGACGGTGTCGAGCGTGTCCTCGAACGTCTCGGTCTTGCCGGCGAGGGCGGCGAGGTCGTCGGCGAGAGCCTCCCGGCCGGGCATCGGATCGAAGAACTCGCCGGCGATCACCGCGTCGAACAGCGACGGCTGACGGCTGAGATGTGACGCCAGGCGGGGCGCGGTGCCCATGATCTCGGCGACCAGGCGCATCAGCTCGGGTTTGGCATGGAACAGCGAGAACAGCTGGAGGCCGGCCGGCAGGCCGCGCAGGAACTCGTCGAACCGACGGAAGGCGACGTCGGGGTTCGCGGTCTGCGCGAGCTCGGCGACCAGCGTCGGGATGAGCTCGGTCAGGATCTGCCGGGACCGGCCGCTGCGGGTCGCGTGGTAGCGGCCGTGGTGCCAGCCGCGGATCAGGGTCGAGACCGTTTCGGGGTCCTGATAGCCGAGCCCGGCCAGGGTCTTCAGGGTATCCGGGTCGTGCTCGCCGCCGGTGAAGACGAGGTTGCCGGCACCCGACAGGGTCGGCGCCTCCTCGAAGAGAGCCGCGTAATGGTCCTCGACGGTATGCAGCTGGCCCAGCAGCGCGGCGGTGAAGGTGTCGACCCCATCATAGCCGGCGAACTTGGCGAAGACGTCGAGCGCGTGCGCATCCTCGGGCAGGGAATGGGTCTGCTGGTCGTCGACCATCTGGAGCCGGTGCTCGATCGTCCGCAGGAAATGATAGGCCTCGATCATCGTCTCGGCAGTCGCGTCGTCGATGCGGCCGGCGGCGGCGAGTCCCCGCAGGGCCCCGCAGGTGTCGGGCGTGCGCAGCTCGGGCGCCCGGCCGCCGAAGATCAGCTGCTGGGTCTGGGCGAAGAATTCGATCTCCCGGATGCCGCCCCGGCCCAGCTTGAGATTGTGCCCGGCAACGGCGATCGCCGCGCCGCCGTGATGGGCGTTGATCTGGCGCTTGATCGAGTGGACGTCCTGGATGGCCGCGAAATCGAGGTTCCGGCGCCACACGAAGGGGCGCAGCATGGCCAGGAACTCGGCCCCGGCCTCGGCGTCGCCGGCGATGACCCGGGCCTTGATCATGGCCGCGCGCTCCCAGTTCTGGCCCATGCTCTCGTAATAGGCTTCGGCGGCCAGGGTCGAGATGGCCAGCGGGGTCGAATTGGGGTCGGGCCGCAGGCGCAGGTCGGTCCGGAAGACATAGCCGTCGGCGGTGCGCTCCTGAAGCGACGCGACGACCGCCTGGGTCAGGCGCACGAGGGTCTGGCGGATCCGGTCGGGGTCGGGCGCGCTGACGCGGTCGGGATCGTAGAAAACGGCGATGTCGATATCGCTGGAATAGTTGAGCTCGTGGGCTCCCAGCTTGCCCAGGCCGAGGATGAAGACACCGGACCGGCCGAGCGGATCGTCGGGGTCCACCGTCAACGTGCCGTTGGCCCCGGCCCGGCGGAGATGGTGCGCGGTCGTGAGAGCGACGGCACGGTCGGCGAACCGGCTGAGCGTGCCCGTGACGGTTTCGAGCGGCCACGCCCCGGAGAGATCGGCCGCCGCGGTGACCAGGGCGATCCGCCGCCGGGCGACGCGCAGGGCCTTGTTGAGAGCGGCAGTATCGGCGGTCGTCCCGGCATCCCCCTCCAGGGTCTCGAAGGCAGTCTGCAGACTTGATTCCGGCGGCTTCGTCACGACATCAACGGAGAACGCGATGTCGCTCAATAGACACTGAGTCAGAAACGGACTATTTCCGAGTATCGCGTCCAGCAAGGCGCGGCTGCGGTTGTCGTCCAGCAGGCCAACGGCGGCCTCGGCGACCGCGGCGTTGGAGCATCGATCGGCGGCCTCTCGCCATTTTTCGAGGCCGAGCTCAAGCTGGTCGGGACGTCCCGGAAGGGGCGGCGACCGCGGGGATTTTGGTTTGTTCGCCGTGCTCATGGAGTGCGGATTGGGCCTGCCGTCTCGGCTGATTCGGGTGTCGGTGCAGATGCGATGGATGGATAGGACGCAGCGACGGTGCTCCGCAAGAGCCTGAAGATCGCCGCCTGGGCGGGAGCCGGGGTCGTGGCGGTGCTGGCCCTCGCCACCGGGGGCCTCGCGCTGGCCCTTTGGGACGGCCCGGTCGATGCCAGCTTCATCGCCCCGCGCATCGAGCGGGCGCTGGCGCCGGCCGATGGTTCCATGCGTATTTCCTCGACGTCGACCAAGATCGCCTGGGAGGGCTGGTCGAAGGGCATCCGGGTCCAGATCACGGACGTCGCCGCCAGCCGGAAGGACGGAACCGAACTGGCGCGGTTCCCCAAGCTCTCGGTCCAGCTCCGGATCCCGTCGCTGCTCGGCGGCGACGTGTCGGTCACCCGGATCGCCCTGCACAATCCGGAGATCCGGCTGGTGCGCGACGCGACCGGCCGGCTCGTCCTCGGACTGGCGCGGCCCACCCGTGGCGGCGGCGAAAAGATCGAATCGCGCTTCTTCAAGGCGTTGGCGAACCGGCCGAGCGCCGACGGCACGGTCAGCGCGCTGGAATCGATCGAGATCGTCGACGGTACGCTGACCATCAGCGATCCCTCGCTCGATCGGTCCTGGACCACAAGCAATTTCAATGCCGAACTCGACCGCGACGCCAAGGGCATCAGCGGCAAGCTCAGCTTCGATCTGGCCATCAACAAGCGGCTGGTTCACTTCTCGGCCCAGGCCGCCTATACCCGCGACACCCGCGAGACAGAACTGAGGCTGCGTTTCAAGGACCTGGATCCGGCGCTGTTCGCGAGCGCCCGCGGGGCGATGGCCGCGCTCGGTTGGGTGACCGTGCCGCTGTCGGGGGCCGGCACCCTGCAGATCACCGGGGACGGACGGGTCCAGCGCGCCTCGCTCGACTTCAGGGGCGGCAAGGGCGTCATCGACATTCCCGGCATCTATGCCAAGCCTCTGCCGGTCAGTTCGATGCGGCTGAAGGGCGAGCTGACCGCCGACGGGCGGATCTTGCGGATCGACACCTTCGGCGCCGACCTGGGCGTCGCGACGATAACGGCCAAGGGCACCTTCAAGGGTCGCGCGCGCGACTTCGACTTCGACGGGCAGATCAGTGTCGGACGCTTTCCGGCCAGCGGGCTGCGGGTCCTGTGGCCGGACGCGATCGAGTCGTCGACCAAGAAGTGGATCACGGACAATATCGAGAAGGGCACGGTCGACGGGCTCAAAGTCGCCGTGAAGCTCAACCGGACCAACGAGCCCGGCGCGCCGCTTTCGCTCGTCGAGGTCGACGGGTCGTTCGATTTCTCGGGACTGGAGGTTCGCTACTACAAGCATCTGCCGGTCGTGACCGGGGTCGCCGGCAAGGCGCGCTTCGACGCCAAGGCCCTTCGCTTCATGATCACCCGCGGCAAGACCAACGACATCGACGTCGGCCGCACGGTCGTGACCATCACCGGGTTCGACCAGCCCAAGCAGGCACTGGCCGTCTCCAGCCGGCTGAAGGGCTCGATGTCGGACATCCTCACCGTGCTCGACCGGCAACCGCTTCGTTTCGCCAACAAGCTCGGGGTCAGCCCGCCGGCGATCAAGGGCCGGGCGACCGCCAGGCTGACCGTCAACATGCGCCTGCTCAAGACCCTGACGATCGGCGACGTCGACATCACGGCGAAGGCCAACGTCACCGACCTGTTCTGGCGCAAGGGCATGTTCGGCATGGATGTCGAACGCGGCGCCTTCGCCCTGTCGGTGTCGAAGGCGGGAATGCGGATGACCGGCAAGGCGAAGCTGGGCGGCGAGGAGGCCCAGATCGAATGGCGGGAGGTTTTCGGCGACACCAAGGGGGCGCGCCGGTCCTTCAACATTTCCACCCTGTTCGATCCCGCGACGCTGGCGCGCGCCGGCATCGACATCCAGAAGATCATGTCCGGGAAGTTCGCGGCCAAGCTGGAGATCAAGGGCTACGACGACGGCCGCAACACCATCGACGGCGTCTACGATTTCAAGCAGGCGCGCTTTACCGTCCCGGTGCTGGAGATCGAGAAGCCCCTGGGCATGGCCGCGACCGGCCAGTCGCTGATCGAACTGCGCAACCAGAGGATCGTCAGCGTCTCGCGCTTCGAGCTCAACGCCCCCGTCATCAAGGCCTCGGGCCGGGCGCAGTTTCACGGCGACGGGGCCACCATAAAGCTGCTCCGCATCGACAGGCTGGTCGCCGGCCGCACCGACCTGACGGCGAGCATCGCGGGCACGGCGAAGGGGTCGAAGACGGTTACCCTGACCGGCAAGGCCCTCGATCTGCAGCCGTTCTTCAAGGAATCGGACAAGAAGGCCGGCGCCAAGGAGGAGAAGAAGCCGCCGACGGAGGTGCTGGCCAACATCCAGCGGGTGTATTTCGCGCCCGACCGCTATGTCGCCGGCGTCAAGGGCAAGGCATTCTTCGACGGCGAACGGTGGCGCCGGGTGTCGGTCTTCGGCCAGGTCGGCGCCAAGGCGGCGCCTTTCTCGGTCGACTATTCCGCCGGCCCCCGGGGCCGGACCCTCAAGGCGAAATCGGGGGACGCCGGCGCGGCCCTGCGCGCGCTCAACCTTGTCGACGAGATTCGCGGGGGCACGCTCGACCTGGCCGGGACGGAAAGTGCCGCCAGCAAGAGCAAGGGGCTGATTGGCCAGGTGTCCATCACCGATTTCAGGGTCTCCAAGGCGCCGACCATGGCACGGCTGTTGGCGCTCGCCTCCCAGGAGGGGCTCGCCAACTGGGCCTCGTCGGACAAGGGCCTGGAATTCAACGAGTTCAAGGCGCGGTTCCGGGCGATGAACGACCTGATCTATCTCAGCAACGCCCGCGCCATCGGCTCCCAGGTGGGCTTCACCTTCGCGGGCGCGATAAACCTCGCCGACGACACGGCGCGGATCAACGGGACCTTCGTGCCGCTCTATTCGCTGAACAGCGTGATCGGCAAGGTGCCGCTGATCGGGCGCGTGCTGGTGGGAGAGAAGGGCGGCGGGCTGCTCGCCGTGCGCTATTCGGTCAACGGGCCGCTGAAGAACCCGCAGATTTCGGTCAACCCGCTGTCGATGCTGACGCCGGGCCTGTTGCGCAAACTGTTCGACATCGGCAATCAGACGCCCCGGCCCGAGGACGAGAAGCCGAAGGCGCCGGACGTCCTCAAGCGCGACCCGCGCTACGAGCGATAAGCCGGGCGGGTCGTCAGACCGCTCTGACCAGCACGTGCCGCTTCTTGCCGGCCGACAGCTTGATCACCCCGTCGCCGGACAGGTCGTCCAGCGAGATCGGATGGGTCTCGCCGGCCGCCGGCGCGTCGTTGATCCTGCCGCCGCCGCCCTTGATCAGCCGCCGCGCCTCGC
>CAMYMQ010000411.1 GCA_947259335.1 uncultured Alphaproteobacteria bacterium
ATCAAGCCGCCCAAGCCGGAGGCGCCGAAGCGGGCGGAGCCAAAACGGGCGGAACCGGTCATGGCGCCCGAGCGGCCGCGCAAGCCGGTCGTCGCCGAGATCCCGAAGCCGGCACCCGGCAAGCGCGCCACCGAAGCGCGGCAGACCGCGCTCGACCTCGACCCCGGCGCGTTCAAGTTTCCGCCGCTCGAGCTGCTCCAGGCCGCGCCCGCCAACACCGGCGGCCATCTGGACGAATCGGCGCTGGAACAGAACGCCCGTTATCTTGAATCGGTGCTGGAGGACTTCGGGGTCAAGGGCGAGGTCGTGAAGGTCCGCCCCGGCCCGGTCGTCACGCTGTACGAGCTGGAGCCGGCGCCGGGCGTGAAGTCCTCGCGGGTGATCGGTCTGGCCGACGACATCGCCCGGTCGATGAGCGCCGAATCGGTGCGCGTCGCCGTGGTGCCCGGCCGCAACGTGATCGGCATCGAACTGCCCAACCAGATCCGGGAGATGGTCTATCTGCGCGAGCTCCTGGCCTCGCGCGCCTACGAGAGCAACAATCACCGGCTGGCGCTGATCCTGGGCAAGGACATCGGCGGCGCGCCGGTCGTCGCCGACCTGGCGCGAATGCCCCACCTGCTGATCGCGGGCACGACCGGCTCGGGCAAGTCGGTCGGGATCAACACCATGATCCTGTCGCTGCTCTACCGGCTGTCGCCCGACCGCTGCAAGTTCATCATGATCGATCCCAAGATGCTGGAGCTGTCGATCTATGACGGCATCCCGCAGCTGCTGACGCCGGTCGTCACCGAGCCCAAGAAGGCGATCGTCGCCCTGCGCTGGGCCGTCCGCGAGATGGAAAGCCGCTATCAGGCCATGTCGAAACTCGGCGTGCGCAATATCGACGGCTACAACCAGCGGCTCACCGAGGCGGCGAAAAAGAAGGAAGTCCTGACCGAGAAGGTCCAGACGGGTCTCGACGAACACGGCCATCCGGAATACGCGGAACGGCCGATCTCGCTCGATCCGCTCCCCTATATCGTCGTCATCGTCGACGAGATGGCGGACCTGATGCTGGTCGCGGGCAAGGATATCGAGGCTGCGGTCCAGCGCCTGTCGCAGATGGCGCGCGCCGCCGGCATCCACCTGATCATGGCGACCCAGCGGCCCTCGGTCGACGTCATCACCGGCACGATCAAGGCCAATTTCCCGACCCGCGTGTCCTTCCAGGTCACCACCAAGATCGACAGCCGCACCATCCTGGGCGAGCAGGGCGCCGAGCAGCTGCTGGGCGCCGGCGACATGCTCTACATGGCGGGCGGCGGACGCATCACCCGCGTCCACGGGCCCTTCGTCTCCGACGGCGAGGTCGAGAAGATCGTCGCCCACCTCAAGGCCCAGGGCAAGCCGACCTATATCGAACAGATCACCGCCGAGGACGACGAAGGCGGCTTCGGCGACATGCCGGGCGGCAGCGGTGACGGCGGCGACGACCTCTATCGCAAGGCGGTCGAGATCGTGATGCTGGAGGGCAAGTGCTCGACCTCCTTCATCCAGCGCAAGCTGCAGATCGGCTACAACCGCGCGGCCCGCCTCGTCGAGCGAATGGAGGAAGAGGGCATCGTCAGCCCCGCCAACCATGCCGGCAAGCGCGAAGTGCTGGCCGGCAACGTCTAATTGGCGCCGTATTCGGCGCCTAGGAATAGCGCCATGACGATCAGACACCTTGCCGCCGCCGCCATGGCGGCGCTCCTGTTCACGCTCGCCGCGCCCGCGAACGCGCTCACCGACGCCGAGCGCGCGCGGCTCGCCGAGATCGAGAAATACGTCAACAGCCTGACGACGGTGAAGACCCGCTTCACCCAGATCGCGCCCAACGGCCAGAGCGCCAAGGGCACGATCTACCTGCAGCGCCCGGGCAAGCTGCGCATCGACTTCGATCCGCCCAGCCAGGTCCAGATCATCACCACGCGGCTGTGGCTGGTGGTCTATGAAGGCAAGAACATCGAGCCCCAGAACTATCCGCTCGATTCGACCCCGGCCGGCATCCTGGTGCGCAAGGAGATCAAGTTCGGCGGCGACTTGAAGGTGACGTCAGTGGCGACCGCCAAGGGCGTCGTCCGCGTGCGGCTGATCCGGGCCCGCAACCCCAACCAGGGGTCGATGACGCTGGTCTTCGGCACCGAACCGTTGAAGCTGCTCGGCTGGGTCGTCGCCGACGCCCAGAACCAGCGGACGATCGTGCGCCTGTCCGACACCGAGGCCGGGATCAAGCTGTCTCCGGACACCTTCACGCTGCGCGGCCCGTCGCTGTCGACGCCCGGAGTCGAGCGCTGACCCTGCCGCCGCCGCGGGATTTCCGCGACAGGCCATCACGCCTTATAGTCATGCCATGGACACCGCCTCCGCCCCTCCGCTGATCGGGCTGCCGGCCTGCCGGCGGTTGATCGAGAACGGCTTTCCCGTGCATTGGGTCGGCGAGAAGTACCTCGCCGCCGCGACCGGGGGCGCCGGCGGCATTCCCCTGATCATTCCGGCGCTGGGCGCGCGCGGGGCCGACCCGGCGTGGATTGCCCAGACGGTCGCCCGGCTCGACGGCCTGTTGCTGACCGGCAGCCCCTCGAACGTCGAGCCGCACCATTACGGCAAAGACCCCTTCGAGGGCGACATGAGCGACCCCGACCGCGACGCGACCACCCTGCCGCTGATTCGCGAAGCCGTGAAGTCGGGCCTGCCCCTGCTGGCGATCTGCCGCGGCATCCAGGAACTGAATGTCGCGTTGGGCGGCACGCTGCACCAGAAGGTGCATGAGCTGGAAGGGCGGATCGATCACCGCTCCGACAAGACCGTGCCCCACGAACAGCGCTACGCTCTGCGCCACTCGGTTTCCCTGCGCGAGGGCGGCATCGTGTCGGCGCTCGCCGGCGGCGCGACGGCGGTGATGGTCAACTCGCTCCACGGCCAGGCAATCGAACGGCCGGCCGACCGGCTGACCGTGGAGGCCGTGGCCGAGGACGGCACCATCGAAGCGGTCAGCATCGAGGGCGCGTCGGCCTTCGCGGTCGGCGTTCAGTGGCATGCGGAATGGCTGTATGACGACGACCCGCTGAGCGCAGCGCTGCTCCGGGCCTTCGGCGATTCCGCCCGCGCCCGCGCCGCCCGCCGGAACGGCGCGGAACCGGGCTCCGTGGCCACCGCCGCCGAGTAAACCGTTCTATATTAAAAATATTTTAGAATTCTTCACGGGTTTTTGACGCGGGCCTCTCTTGTAACGGCGCCGCGATATGCACACCTTGAGTCCCAAGAAGCGACCCGGCCACAACCCCGGGCCGTCCGCAACCGGCCCCTCACGATTGCGGACCCGCATGCGGAGCTTCAGGCGCCCGATCACTCGTTGGTCGGGCGCCAATTTTTTGCCCGGGGGCGCCGTCACGGGCTTGGGCGGCGGCATCGGGTCGGTTAGCTTGGCGCGACCGAAGACCAACCACCGATGGGGATCGCGCGCGTGAGACTGGCCACCTGGAACATCAACTCGATCCGCGCCCGCATCCACCTGATCCAGCAGCTTGCCCGCGAGGCGGCTCCCGACGTGATCTGCCTGCAGGAGACCAAGGTCGAGGACGCCCTGTTTCCCCGCGAGGCGATGGCCGAGATCGGCTATCCCCACCAGGCGATCTTCGGCATGCGCGCCTATCACGGCGTCGCCATCCTCTCGAAGCTGCCGCTCGAGAAGATCGAAGGCCATCACTGGTGCGGCAAGGACGATACCCGCCACCAGTCGGTCGTGCTGCCGAACGGGATCGAGGTTCACAATCTCTATATCCCCGCAGGGGGCGACGAGCCCGACCCCGCGGTCAACGACAAGTTCGCCCACAAGCTCGACTTCTTTCGCGAGCAGACCGACTGGTGGGGCCGGCAATCCGACGGGCGCCGGATCCTCGTCGGCGACCTCAACGTCGCCCCGCTCGAGACCGACGTCTGGTCGCACAAGAAGCTGCTGAAGATCGTCAGCCACACCCCGATCGAGGTCGAGCACTACGAGGCGATGCGCGCGGCCCACGGCTGGGTCGATGCCGTGCGCCACTTCGTCGATCCGGATGAGAAGCTCTATTCGTGGTGGAGCTACCGCGCCCGCGACTGGCGCGCCGCCGACAAGGGCCGCCGCCTCGACCACGTCTGGGTCACGCCGAACCTGACGGACAGTCTCGCCGCCGCGACCGTGTTGAAGGACGCCCGGGGCTGGGAGAAGGCCTCGGACCACGCGCCGATCCTGGTCGATTTCAGGGACTGATCCGAACCGCCGTCGCGACCGCCCGCCCTTGCGCCGGGCCCGCAACACCCAATCAATAGGCGGGTTGCGGACAGGGGATTAGGAGAGGGCTCATGGTGTGCCGGACACTCACGCTTGGCATTGCGTTTGCGGGACTGGCCGCGGCGCTGCCCGCCGCCCGGGCAGCAGATCGGCC
>CAMYMQ010000412.1 GCA_947259335.1 uncultured Alphaproteobacteria bacterium
GAGGCGCGCCTCGACCAGCCGGTCGGCGCGGTGACCGTCGCGGTGCCCGCGGCGCGATTGCTCGAGACCCTCACGCCATGTGCCCGCGGCGCGGTCGAGCGCGCGGCCGACCGGTTCCGGGAGTTCGGCTGGGAGACGGTCGAACGAGACTTCCCTGCGCTGGACGCCCTCAACGCGCTGACCGCGCTGGTCTTCCTCGCCGAGGTCGCCACCACCCACCGGCAGCGGCTGCGGACGCAGGCGGCGGACTTTCACCCCGAGGTGCGCGACCGCCTGCTACCGGGCTTTGCCGTTCCCGAGGCCGACTACCGGCACGCCCTGGCGGCGCGGGGCGCTGCCTGCGCCGAATTCTGCGCCTCGGTCTTCGACGGCCCCCATGTATTGCTGCTGCCGTCCGCGCCGGATATCGCCCCTCGGTTCGACGCCGTGTTCGCGGATGGCCGCGAGACTCCCGACGCCGTCCGGTCCCTGGCAACCGCCGCCGACCCCGGGCGCTTCACCCGGGCGATCAACTATCTGGGTCTGCCGGCCTTGGCGTTGCCGGCCGGGCTGTCCCCCGAAGGCCTGCCGGTCGGCATCCATCTGGTCGGCCGGCCGTTCGACGAGGGTCTGCTGCTGGCGGTCGGCCAACGGTTCGAGGAGGCGGCGGATTTCGCGGCGCACACGCCCGCAGATCTGCCATCCGGCGAACCGGTTTGACACGGATTGGGGAAGCGGCCACCTTCCCGCGCCTCTAAAAACGAATTGCGATCGGAAATGGCAAACAACATGAGTGAACGGCGTTTCAGGGTTGGCATCGACATCGGCGGCACCTTCACCGATCTGACTTTGATCGGCGACGACGGCGCCCTGTTCTCGCAGAAGCTGCTGTCCACTCCCGACGACTATGGCCGGGGCATCGCCACGGGGTTGAAGGCCGCGCTCGACCAGATCGGCGCCGGGCCGGACGCGGTCGAGCGCATCGTCCACGGCACGACGGTCGCAACCAATGCGATCCTGGAGAGCAAGGGCGCGCGCACGGGCCTGCTCACAACCGAGGGCTTCCGCGACGTGCTCGAATTGCGCCGGCTGCGCATCCCCGAGATGTACACGCTCAACTACGCCAAGCCCGAGCCGCTGGTGCCCCGCCGCCTGCGTCTGGAAGTGGGCGAGCGGACCGGCCCGCGCGGACAGATCTGGCGGGAGCTGGACGAGGCCAGCGTTCGTACTGCCGCCGAGCGGCTGCAGGCCGCCGAGGTCGAGGCGGTCGCCGTCTGCCTGCTTCACTCCTACGCCAATCCCGACCACGAAAAGCGCACCGCGGAGCTGGTTCGGAACGTCCTCGGCGAGGGCGTGTTCGTGACCATCTCGAGCGACATCCTGCCCGAGATCCGGGAGTACGAGCGCACCAGCACCACGGTCATCAACGCCTACCTCGGCCCGATCCTACAGCGCTACACGGCCTCGCTGTTGAGCCATCTGGCGCGAATCGGGGTGACCGCGCCGGTCGACATCATGAAGTCCGACGGCGGCGTCATGTCGGTCCGCTCGGCTGGCGAGAAGCCGGCCTATCTGGTCGAATCCGGCCCCGCGGCCGGGGTCATCGGCGCGGCCCGCATCGGCGGAGCCGACGGCCCCGACGCGATCACCCTGGACATGGGCGGCACCACCGCCAAGGCCTCGATCGTCGAGGGCGGCGACGTCGCGCGCACCGGCGACTACGAAGTGGGCGCCGGCATCAACCTCAGCTCCAAACTGGTCATGGGCGGCGGCTACGCGCTGAAGCTGCCGGTCATCGACATCTCGGAGATCGGCGCCGGCGGCGGCTCGATCGTCGGCATCGACCGGGGCGGCCTGCTCCACGTCGGCCCCGAGAGCGCGGGCGCCATGCCCGGGCCGGTCGCCTATGACGCCGGTGGCGAACGGGCGACCTTCACCGACGCGGTCCTGACCCTGGGCTACCTGAATCCGGGACACTTGGTCGGCGGCGGCCTGACACTCAACCGGGACAAGGCCCTGGCCGCGATCCGGGACCAGGTCGCCGGGCCGCTCGGCAAGGAGCTGCTCGACGCGGCCTGGGGCGTCTACGAGGTCGCCTGCGGGACCATGGTGCGGGCGGTCAAGGCCGTGTCGACCTACCGTGGCCGCGACCCGCGCGAGTTCGCCCTGTTCGGCTTCGGCGGCAACGGCCCGGTTGTCGCGGCGGCGCTGGCCGGGCTGCTGGAGATGCGCCACGTCATCATCCCGCCCAACCCCGGCGTGTTCAGCGCCTTCGGCCTGCTCATGTCGGACATCGAGCAGGAGAAGACCCGCGCCTTCCTGCACCGCTTCAGCGCCCTGTCGCCCGCCGACATGGCGGCGACCCTCGACGCCCTGGAAGCGACCGTTGCCGAGGAATTCGCCGAGGAGGGCTATCCCCGCGAGACGCTGGCCGTCGAGCGCTGGGCCGACCTGCGCTACGCAGGGCAGGCCCACGAGCTGACGGTTCCGGTGATGACGGACGCGGCCGGCCTGCCCGACCTGGCCGCCATGGCCGATGCCTACGGCGCCGAGCACGAGCGTACCTATGGCCATCGCGCGGAGGCCGAAGAGGTCGAATGCGTCACGCTTCGGGTGAAGGCCAAGGTGACGACCGAGCGCGGGCCGATGCCGGATGCGATGGCGGGCCTCAAGGCGCTCGCCGGGAACAGCGAGAAACGCGCGCCGCGCGCCGCCTATTTCGGCCCAGTCCACGGCCAGATGGAAACCCCGGTCGTCTCCCGCGCGGACCTGCTCGCCGGGCCGCAGGCCGGGCCGGCGATCATCGAGGAATATGATTCCACCTGTGTCGTTCCACCCGGCTGGCGCGCGGAACTGGACGACCGGGGCACCATCCACCTTCATCGGGAGTAAGGCATATGCGGCCCAACACCGACCCGATCACCATGGAAGTCGTGCGCAACGCGCTGAGCTCCATCGCCGACGAGATGGCGCTGGTGATCATGCGCACTGCCTATTCCTCCATCGTCCGCGACTCGATGGACTATTCGACCGGCCTGTGCGACCGGCACGGCCGGGCCATCGCCCACGGCCTGACCATGGCGCTTCACATGGGGTCCTTCCCCGACGCGATGGAGCTGCTGGTCGCGGAATACGGCGACAACGTGAAGCCCGGCGACATGTTCGTGTTCAACGATCCCTATGTCGCGGCCGGCATGCACATCCCGGACGTCTATATCGTCCAGCCGATGTTCCACGACGGCGAGCTCGAGGGCTACGCCTGCACGCTCGTCCACCAGATCGACATGGGCGGCATCGCGCCCGGGTCGACGGCCGTCTACGCCACCGAGATCTATCAGGAAGGCCTGCGCATCCCGATCCTGAAGCTCTACGAGGAGGGCCGGCCGAACGAGACCTTCTTCAAGCTGATGGCGCTCAACACCCGGATCCCGGACAAGCTGGCCGGCGACATGCGCGCCCAGGTGGCCGCCTGCAAGACCGCCAACCGGGCCTTCGAATCCCTGGTCGCCCGTTACGGCCGGGACACCTTCCGCCAGGTCATCGACGAGCTGCATGACCACGCCGAGGCGATGATGCGCGCCGAGATCGAGGCCTTGCCCGACGGCCGCTGGGAGTTCACCGACTATCTCGACGGGCTGGGCGACGACCCGAAGCCGATCCCGCTCAAGATCGCGATCGAGATCAAGGGCTCGGAGATCGTCTTCGACTGGACGGGCTCGTCGCCCCAGGTGCCGGGTGCGATCAACTGTCCCTCGCCCTTCGTGAAGTCCGCCGCCCAGTTGATGCTGAAGGCGATCTCCAAGACCGACGTGCCCAACTTCGAGGGCTTCTCGCGGCCGATCACCCAGATCCTGCCCGAGGGCACCATCGTCAATCCCAAGCTTCCGGCGGCCGTTGCCGCGCGAGCGATCATCGGCTGGCGGGCGATCGACGCGCTCCAGGGCGCGCTGGCGCAGATCGTCCCCGACCGGGTTCCGGCCGCGGGCGAAGGCGGCGTGACCTTCCCGGCGATCAGCGGCTGGCACGAGGGCCGGCGCTTCGTGTTGTCGGAGACCCTCGCCGGGTCGTGGGGCGCGATGCCCGACGGCGACGGCGTGTTCGGCGTACCGAACCCCGGCGGCAACCTGACCAACCAGCCGGTCGAGATGATCGAGGCGCTCCATCCGATCGAGATCACCCGCTACGGCATGCTCGAAAATTCGGGCGGCCCCGGCCGGCAGCGGGGCGCGCCCGCGATCCTGCGCCAGTACCGGATGCGCGCCGACGACATCCTGGTCGTCCTGCGCTCGGATCGGAAGCACCACCTCCCCTGGGGACTGGACGGCGGATCGCCGGGCACGCCCTGCCTGCACATCGTCAATCCCGGCGCGGGTCAGCGCATCCTGCCGCCGATGCCGATGGAGGCGATTCGCTTCGGTGACGGCGACGTCTTCCTGCACATCGGCGCGGGCGGCGGCGGCTACGGCGACCCGCTCGACCGCGATCCGGCACTGGTCCTGCGCGACGTGATCGAGGAGCGGCTGAGCGCCGACTATGCGGATCAGGTCTATGGCGTGGTGATCGATCCGGCGTCGCTGACCGTCGACGCGGCGGCAACCGAGAAGCGGCGGACGGACCTGCGCGCGGCCCTGGCGAAGGGCGACGGCACCCTGCCCGCCTGGCTCGAACTGTTCGGGAAGCCGCTGGGTCTGGGCAGGCTCGCCTTCAACAGCGCACAGGAACTGGAATACAGCTAGCGTCGTACGTGCGCCATTGACAAGCGAACGCCGTTCTTTTTTGATGTGGCGGACTGGCCGAGATGACCGCCGTTCGAAGGAGTACGTCGATGTCTAACGTGACGCTTCGCCTGCAGGAGATGAACCCGGGCAAGCTGACGCTGTTGTTCCGGCGCCAGTTCGAGATGTGCCGGGTCAAGCCGGGCGAGACCATCGCGTGCCTGACCGACCTGTCGACCCGGCGGTCCTACATCGAGAGCGCCTTTGCGGCCGCCGAGGACCTGGGCGCCGACATCTACGAGA
>CAMYMQ010000413.1 GCA_947259335.1 uncultured Alphaproteobacteria bacterium
CAGTCCACTGGCGACGGCGGTGGCGATGAGGCGCGGTCCCGACAGGCCCCGCTGCCGGGCATAACTTTCGGAAACCAAAACCACCGCAGCGGCGCCGTCGGCGATCCCGCCGCACATGGATCGCGTCAACGGACCCACGACCGGCTTGTCCGCCAGAACCGCTTCGACATCGATCGGCTCGCGGACCGCCGCCCGGTCGTTGAGGGCGGCGTGCGCCCTGTTCTTGGCGGCGCACATCGCGAAGTGACGCGCGGATGCGCCATGCGCGGTCATATAGCGCCTGGCCCGCTCGGCGTTGACATCCATGAAGACCGACCGACCCTCGGCAGCAGGCTCGCGGTCGGTCGCCGTCGCCAAGGCCGCAAAGGTCGCGCGGCGATCCTCGTGGGTCAGCTTTTCCGCGCCGAGGACGAGGGCGCAGTCGATCTGTCCATGGGCAACCGCAGACCAGGCGAGGTGCACCGCGTCGGAACCGCTGGAGCACGCATTCTTCACCGTGTGGATCGGTATGCCGGCGATCCCGAGCGGGTTGAGTAAGATCTGCCCCAGGATGGATTCCTGATGCTGCAAGGTGCCGCCAAACGCATTCCCGACGAAGGCGGCCTGCACTTCGCGCGCCTCGATCCCGGCCTCGCGCAGGGCCGCCGAGAGGACGGGCCGCGACAGGTCGCAGAGGCTCCGGTCAGGGAAGCGCCCGAAAGCACCGACCGATCCGCCGGCAACCAGAACGGTATAGCGCGGGCCCGGCATCTCAGGCCTCGAACCCGGCTTCCGCCCTGGCGGTCGAGGTTCCGTCCGACTTCTCGGCGGTCAAGGCGCAGGTGACAATGTCACCCTCGACGCCGGTGACGACCGCCTTGATCCTCAGATCCTCGCCCGGATAGACCGGCGCGGTGAAGGTAACGTCGAGCCAGCGGAGCCTGTCTTGCCCGACTTCGGCGGCCAGCAGCCGAGCGAAATGCGCCGTCGTCATCGGCCCCTGCTGGAGGACCGTCGGAAAGCCCGCCGCCTGGGCGAAGGCTTCGTCCACGTGAATCGGGTTCGGATCCTCCGTACCCTCGGAGAAATCCGCGAGGTGCTGCCGATCCGAACCCGGGACGACAACGTCGAAGATCACCTCGCCTTGATGCTTTGTCATCGCCCTATTCCCGCTCGATCAGCCGGGTGATCTCGCGCAGCACACGGGTGCCGTCGGCGCGCGCATAGTCGAAGGCAACATCGGCGAACCAGATCTTGCCGCCCTTGCCCTGCTTCTCCGTGACCGTCTCGAGGGTGACGGTCACATCGAGTTCGTCGTCCCACCCGATCGGGCCGAACCATTCGTATCGCTGTCCGCCATGAAGCGCCTTCTGCCGGGGAATGCCGAGGTCGGCAAAGAGGTCGGCGCCCCGCGTTTCGCCGCGCAGGAAGATCATGTAGGTCGGCGGCACCGTGCTGAGGTCCGCCTCCGCGCCCTGCCCGCGCAGGAACTTCTCGGCGAGCGCGGGATCCGGCTTCACTTTGAAGGGCGCGTAGACATGGCCCTGCATGTCGAGATTCATGGAATGCCTCGATAAGGTCGAGCAGAATTTTTTACATTATTGTAAATAACTGTCAAGCGGAGAAGAGGCCGTTCGACAGCAGTTCCGTATAGGAGTCGATCAGTTGCTCGATCGTCACCGACTTGCGCGGGTCGTACCAGCGGGCAAGCCAGTTGCACATGCCGAGGATCCCGAAGGCGAGCATCTTGGGATCGCCGATGGTCCGGAAATCGCCGCTCGCCTGGCCGTCGGTGATCAGCCGCGCCCACATGGCCTCGTATTTTTTCCAGATCTGCAGCATGACGTCGCGAACCTCCGGCTCGCCGTCGAAACGGCCGTCGCGCATGCTGACCGTCATCTCGAGGCAGTAGCGGTCGAAGCGTTCTAGATGGTTGCGGATGGCGGCGTGGAATTTCTCGCGGGGACCGAGTTCGGCGTCTTCCACGATCGCCGTGATGCCGTCGACGAGTGCGAGGCTCTGCGGCTCGATGATCTGGAGCAGGATCTGGGGCCGGTTCTTGAAATAATAGTAGATGCCCTCCCGCTTGATCCCGACCGCCTTGGCGATGTCGTCGAGGGTCGTGTTGGCATAGCCCTTGCGGTCGAAACATTCGGTCGCGCGTTGCAGGATTTCCTGCCGGCGGCGCTCCGATTTCGAAAGGGGCGGTGCCTTGGGCACTGCGGTCATCGAGGCCTCCTGGTTACGCGCTCTCGCGCAGGCGGAACCGCTGGATCTTGCCGGTCGTCGTCTTGGGAAGTTCGTCGACGAAGTCGATCCAGCGGGGGCATTTGTAGTGCGCCAGCCGCTCCCGGACGAAGCCTTTGAGAGCATCCACCAGTCCGTCGTCCGCTGCCGCGCCATCCTTGAGGATGACGTAGGCATGAGGCTTGATCATCTGCGCCTCGTCCGGCGTGCCGATCACCGCCGACTCCAGCACGGCGTCGTGTTCGGCGAGCGCCGCCTCGATTTCGGTCGGCGACACCCAGATGCCGCCGACCCGGAGCATGTCGTCCGACCGGCCGACGATGAAATAGTTGCCGTCCTCGTCCTGGTAGAACTTGTCGCCGGTCATCACGCCGCCCGCGCCGAAGACGGCGGCGGTCCGGTCCGGCTTGTTCCAGTATTGCGACGCCGCGGACGGCCCGTAGGCCCGGAGATTGCCGATCTCGCCCTGGGGAACGGGCCGGCCTTCGTCGTCCACGATTTCCGCGGCGAAGCCGTCGACCAGCCGGCCGCAACTGCCCGGGACGACGGCGCCCGGCGTGTTCAGCATGAACATATGCGTCATCTCGGTGGTGCCGACGCCATCGAGGATCTCCGTGCCGGTGAACTGCTTCCACCGTTCGAACAGCGACGGCGGTAACAGCTCGCCGCCGCTGACTGAAAATCGAAGAGAACGGCAAGCCTCGCGCACCCGCGCCTGGCCGATCTCCTTTTCCGCCATCTGCAGCATGCCCGCGAACAGGGTCGGCACACTCATGACAATCGTCGGCGCGTGCGTCAGCCAGAGGTCCCATATCCTCGCCGGAGTGATCGGCCCGCTGTTGACGAGATTGGCCGCTCCGGTGCGCAGCGGGAAGTAGACCTGGTTCCCGAGGCCATAGGCGAAGAACATCTTGGGCGGGCACAGCACCGTGTCGTCGCCGGTGATCTTCTGGGCGCCGATACCGAACAGCTCCGTGGCCCAGTAGATGTGTTCGTGGGTATGCACCACCCCCTTGGGATCGCCCGTCGATCCGGAACTGTAGAGCCAGAATGCCATGTCGTCCGGCCGCTGCGGATGGCTTTCCAACGTGTCCGGAAAGCCTGCGATCTCGTCATCGAGGAAGGGATAGCCGGCGACGCGACCGCCCGCGACGATGACGTGCTCGATGGCCGTCAGGCGGTCGCGAATCTCCTCGAAAGCGGGGACCAGCGACTGGTCGATAACGACCGCCCGGCAACCGCTGTCGTTGACGTAGTAGAGATAGTCCTTCGGCTTCAGCCAGGTGTTGATCGGGATCGTCACCGCGCCGATCTTCATGCCGCCCAGGAACAGTGCCTCGAAATCCGGACCGTCCAAGACGCTGAACATGATCCGATCGTCGGGCTGGATGCCGAGCGACCGGAAATAGTGGCCGACCCGGCAGACCCGCGCATACAGTTCGCCGTAAGTCACAACGGACCGGGCCGGATCGTCGAGGACGAGCGCCGGCCTGTCCGAGTGGTCTGGAGCGGCTGAATGCTCGAACAGATAGTCGACGACGTTGCCGATCGGTGCCGCTTGCCCGATGGCCGGATGTCCGGGCGCAGCCATCCTCTGCGCCGTCATGGGCCGACCTGACCGGCAGGCGCTTGCGACATCCATCGAACGACCAGCATATCTTCCTCCTCAAACCGCATTGAGCGCAGTTCAAGATGCGGATTATTTTACATTTACGTCAACATAAAATACGCCCCTGCCCCCGGCGGACGCTTGAGCGGGCCTGAGCGAAGCGAGCACAAGGCTTGCGGACGCCTCTCTCGCCATCGGCCCCCCTCGCCAACGGTCCGAGACTGGGCCGCCGAAACACCATTCCGGAAGAGAGAAACAGCCATCACGCGGGGTTTCTCAGCCCAAACCGTCATCTCGACAAGAGCCCTCGGCCGAGCGGTCGACTGCTTACAGATACCTTCGGTCGCGTTGGCACATTCACAACTCCCCACCCATTGTGTGGCCATTGATCGCGGATCGCCTGACGCCGCCCCGGCCAGCCTCGGCATGAAGTTCCCGTCGATCAGTGAATGACACCGGGCCAGGGCCCACACCCTTTCGTGTACCCAGCGTCGGGCCGCCGGCTTGCTTCGCAGATGCCGATGTGTTGCGCAAAGGCTCGGCCTTACTTGGCCAAAAGACCTCCACGCCGAAACCTCGTTCGCGATCGACGTGGCCGGCGACCGGATCGGCGTGGTGTGCCCCAGGCCGACACCAGCCTCGGCGACCACATCCCGCTGGCGAGGACCGCGCCCAATCCGGCCGACGTTCAACCCGACTCCGGCGACGCATAGGAACGACGCACGGGTGGCGGCTGTCTCGAATAGCCGCATTGTCAAGGATGCAGCATTGAGAGTTTCATCGATTGCCTAGGAAAAGTTTACAAAATTTACAATCAAACAACTACGAGAGCCGTCGTTATTACCAAATGGCGGCCGCAGACAAGTGCAGCCCAATTTTCTTCGCTGCTGTCGGCAACGAGCTGCTTCTGCTGCTCCGGCCGTCAAATCGGTGCGACCAATTTCGTCCGAGCGCCTTTGCCATGCACTTACCTCATAGCCCGCATGCGCTCTGATTCAATTGAAATCGCCGGTTGCTGCCGACAAGCCCTGATCGATCTGATAGCCTTTTGGAATTCCTACCATTTCCGGATGACCCTATGAAAATGTTCCGCCAACCCGATTAACCCGACGACAATCATCCGTTCGGATGATGTTGGGAGAGTTGCATTGGTGAACTATCAGCACGAAGTCCTGATTCTGAACGATTCTCCAAAGAGTTTGATTTGCCCGATGGTTACATAAAAATGTCACAATTATTCGTTCGGCCAAATAACTTACGGGTTTCGATCATCTGGCGATATGTTTTCACAATTCAGTGAGACCTACGGGGCGCATTTCTCGGATCTCCTGAGGAAAGTGGCACGGTCCCTTCACGCCAAGCTCGTCTGCAATCGCGACGGGGAAATCGTGTACCGGAACGAAATGAGTCAGTCGCTGCTGGCCGCCAAGGATGGGTTGATCGAAATTAATGGCCGGCTTTCCTCCCTTCACGACGTCGACACGCGCAACCTGCGGCGCGCGATTTCCGACGTCATGGAAATTAGGAAGTCCGATGGGGTCGACTATGTCGCGCTGACATTGAATCGAGGTTTTGATGGCGGCTTCCTCGAGGTTTTGATCGAGCCGGTGCTCCCGCCGAGCAGTCAGGTCAGACTGAACGACCCGGATCGAATACTGGCAATCGTCACCGCCGCGATTCGACCGCATTGCGTGACCACCCGCGATGACGTTCTGCGTGACCTCTATCGCCTCACTCAGGCAGAAGCCCGGGTCGTCGGGGCCCTGGTCAACGGCTGCTCGCTCACCCAGATCGCCGAAGAGTTGAAGGTCAGCAAGAACACCATCCGCAGCCAGCTCCAATCAATTTTTTCCAAGACGGGAACCAGCCGGCAGAGCGCGCTGGTCAACTTGATCCTCACTGGCGTCGCGGTGGAACACCGGCCCGCGCGCGGGGCCGGAAACCAACCCGACGAGCCTGGGCCGACCTCGGACTTCCCGTGATGCCGATGCGACGGTCTTCCGAAGGCACGCGAACTCTGTCAGGGGCCGCGTCGCTTCCGGCCGGCCATCGCGTCTATGCGATTGGCGACATCCATGGGCGTGCCGATTTGCTGGACGATATGATCGCCGGCATTCGTGCCGACGCCGAAGGATTTTCGGGAGAGTCCTGCCATGCCGTGTTCGTCGGCGACTACGTCGACAGGGGCCTGGCCTCCAGCACGGTGATCGACACCCTGTGCGGCGGCCCTCTTCCCGGGATGAATCAGGTGTTCTTGCGCGGCAACCACGACGACATGATGCTTCGCTTCCTCGACGACCCTGCGGTCGGGATCGACTGGCTTGAGTTCGGCGGCATGGCGACGCTGTACAGTTACGGAGTCCAGGTGCCGCCCACGGCCCGGTCCGAGGCCGAGCTGCGCGCGGCCGCCGAGACGTTGCGAGCGAGGATGCCGGACGAGCATCTCGCCTTCCTCCAGGGGCTCGCCCTCTCCTTCGAGCTTGGCGACTACCTATTCGTTCACGCGGGGATCGATCCGGATCGCCCGCTTGACGATCAGCGGGAGCAGGATCTGCTTTGGATCCGCGACACGTTTCTTGAATCGCGGGCACGGTTGGACAAGCTCGTCGTGCACGGACACACGCCAACCGACGAACCCGTCGTTCGCCGAAACCGCATCGGCATCGACACCGGTGCGTTTGCCTCGGGGACGCTGAGCTGCCTTGTGCTGGAACGGGACGATCAGCGCTTCATCCAGGCCAAGTCCCGTTAACCACTTGATTTATCTATCATCCGTTTGAATGTTTTCGGAAAATTGTCCTTGCCGCAAAGTGCCTGGACACTTCGCGACGTGACCGGGGACATGTTGCAGGACGATTCGACGCTGGACGCCGGGGTTCAGCGGGCACGGCAACGTGCCTGGCTGACACCGGACGTGGTGACCGGCTTCGCTCGTGCGATGGATCTGGGGGTCATCGCGTTGGCGTCGCTCGGCGCGCACATGCTGAGGTTTGGGCAGATCGATCTGGCCGGCCAGTATCTTGCCGCCCTGTTCATCGTGCTGTTGCTTGCGGCGAACCTGTTCAACGGCTTCGCGCTTTACAAGTTTCGGCACCTGTCGCGGCCGATCGGACAACTCTTCCGGCTCGCCGCGGCCTGGGCGCTCGTCGTCTTGCTGACGATCAGCCTTGGCTTCCTGACCAAGACATCGGAGCAGTTTTCGCGCATCTGGCTGACGAGTTGGGGGATGCTCGCCTTCACCGGTCTGGCAATCGCACGGATCCTGCTCGGGGGCTGGCTGCGGCGTCTCCAGCGCACCGGCGAACTGACGCGCAAAATCGGTATCTACGGGACAGGTCCCTCGGCGCTCCAACTGGCCGCCCACGTCACCTCGGGCGGCGACACCACATCGACCATCGCCGGCGTCTTCGACGAACGGCGGGAGCGAGCGCCGGCCGAAGTCGCCGGCCATCCGGTCCTTGGTGGTCTGCGCGAATTGGTTCGACAGGTGCGCGTCGGCGCGATCGACGAAGTCTACATCGCCCTGCCCTGGCATGCCGAACAGCGCATCCTCGAAATACTGAAGGAATTGCGGGTTACCCCCGTCGACATCCGCCTCGCGCCCGAAGCAGCAGCCTATCACTTCCGGTATCGCGGCATGGTCGACGTCGGCGGTGTGACGGTCTTGCCGATCGCCGAGCGGCCCCTATCCAGCTGGCGCTTCATCATCAAGGAAATCGAGGATCGGAGCCTCGCCGCCCTCATCCTGTTGGCTGCCTCGCCGATCATGCTGATCGCAGCGCTGGCGATTCGTCTGGACAGCCGCGGCCCGATTCTGTTCCGCCAGAAGCGGCTGGGCTTCAACGACGAGATCATCGAGGTGTTCAAGTTTCGCACGATGTATGCGGAGATGTCCGACAGTTTTGCCGACCGCCTCACGACGCGCAACGATCCCCGCATCACCCGTGTCGGTGGGATTCTGCGGCGCACCAGCCTTGATGAGTTGCCACAACTCTTTAACGTGCTGCGGGGCGAGATGTCTCTGGTCGGCCCGCGCCCCCACGCCCTGCGCGCCAAGGCCGAGGGACGCCTCTACCAGGACGCCGTCGACCGTTATGCGAGCCGCCACCGCGTCAAGCCGGGCATCACCGGCTGGGCCCAGGTCAACGGGTGGCGGGGCGATACCGACACCGTCGAGAAAATCGAAAAGCGGGTCGAGTTCGACCTATTCTATATCGACAATTGGTCTCTCTGGCTGGACCTCCGCATCCTCGTGATGACGGCCTGGGTGGTGCTGCGGGGAGAGAATGCTTATTGACCTTGCCGCGGATCGGAAGGCTGCATCGTCGCTGCGCATTCTGCTCGTGACGGAAGCGTCCGGCGGCGGGGTCGGACGCCATCTTGCCGATCTCGCCAGAGGGCTCCTCGCGAACGGTCACGAGGTACACCTCGTTTATTCTTCCCGGCGCGCCGACACTCGATTCCTCGCCGAATTGGAGGAATTGCCCGGATTGCGGCAGACCGCTTTGAACATGCGGCGCAGCCCTCACCTCAGCGATCTCAGGGCTCTTGTATTGCTGCGACGCTACCTGCGGCGCCACGGCCCCTTCGATATCGTCCACTCCCATAGCTCAAAGGCGGGCGTTCTGGCGCGGATCGCGCCGCTCGGCATGCGAACAACCCAGATCTACACACCCCACGCGCTGAAGACGATGGATCCAGACTTGCCGTGGCCGCTGAGGCGCCTCTACGGCCTCGTCGAGCGGGTGCTGGCACGCTCTTTCAGCGCGCGAGTGATCGCCGTTTCGGAGGCTGAGCGGCGCCACGCGCTCCACTGCGGCCTTCCGTCCGAGAAGCTCGTGACCATCCCGAATGGGATTGCGGGCGCTGCCCTTGCGGTTGGCCAAGACGACGCCCAAAAAATGCGGGCCGCGGCGCGAACCGATGGCCTTACTCTTGGGTTCGTCGGACGTCTCGCTCCACAAAAACGTCCGGAGTGGGCAATTCACGCTCTTGCGGCGTTGAGACCGCGCCATCCGGGGCTCCGTTTGCTGATGGTCGCCAGCGGGCCTCTATATGACGACGCGATCCGCCTCGCACAAAAGCTGGGCGTGGGAGGAGATATTGACTGGCGCCCCGACCTTCCGGGCCATCAAGCCATGGCTGAGATGGACCTGCTGCTTGTTCCGAGCCTGTTCGAGAGCTTCCCCTATGTGATTTTGGAAGCCATGGCGGAGGGATTGCCTTTGGTCGTGCCGGATTGTGCCGCGCCGCCCGAACTCACGGACGCCCCAAGCCCGCTGCGTCTTGCACCCGACGATTTGGAGGGCTTCATTGCCACCGTCGATCACCTGATCGCAGAACCGGAAACGCGCGCGACGTTGGGGCGGACGGGCCGGGTCCGGGTCGGCGACTATTCCGTGGGCCGGATGGTCGCGCAGACCCTCGAAACATACAAGAGAGGGCTGTACGGCGCTGACGAGCCGGTAGCTCCCCACCCATACCGAACTCGCCCCAATGTCGAAGCCAATTTATAGGCCGTCCTTCTACGCGACGCGTCAGCAGGACACGCGCCACGCGGCCGAGCGCGTGCTGTCGCTGGTACTCCGCGTCCGACCCTTCAACTCGGTGCTCGACGTGGGGTGCGGGGTGGGAACATGGCTGTCAGTCGCCCGCGAAATGGGAGTCGAAACGGTGCGCGGCATCGAAGGGCCGTGGGTCCAAGACCTCCAGATCGACATTCCACGGCATGCCCTGGTTGTCCAGGACCTGTCGAATCCGCTCCAAGTTGACGGGCGCTTCGATCTCGTCATTTCCCTGGAAGTCGCGGAGCATCTTCCCGGCACCCGTGCCGACAGCTTTGTCGACGAGTTATGCGGAGCGGCCCCGATGGTCCTGTTCTCGGCGGCCCTTCCCGGCCAGGGCGGTACGGGGCACATCAACGAGCAATGGCATCGATACTGGAAAGAAAAATTCGGGGCCAACGGATATCACCTGATCGATGCGATCCGTCCCGAAATCTGGGAGGATGACACCATCCCCTACTGGTACCGTCAGAACAGCTTTCTTTACGTCGACGAGCTCATCTGGGGGGAAATTTCGCACGCGGTCGCAGAAACTCCAGGGTTCCCCCTGCACGCCGTTCATCCCGATCTTTACGATCTGCACCGCAGGCCCGGCCTGCGCAACCTGGCCAGCCACTTGTCCTCCTTCGCAAGACGTGTGCTTGGTGGACAAGGGAAATCCGGTTCCTCGAGGAATTGAGGGCGCCATGCGCGGCACCTACCGACTGGCAATCCTGCTCCTGCCGTTCAGCGGCATTGCCCCCTTGCTTCCGATCGGCGAGCTCAAGAACGAAGCGAGCGCATACGTCTTCCTGATACTCCTGGGGCTGGCCTGCTTTCAGAGCGGCAAAATCGTCCGTCAGGTCAGGCGGCTTCCCATGCCTTTTATGTTCTTTTTCGCGGCCTTCATGGCGGTGGTCGCATTGTCGGCGGCAACCAATATAACCAGCATTTCGGACGACGTTTTCAGGGACCGGACGGCCTATGAGAAGTTCCTGACCTCGACCCTGACGATCATGTTCGGCTTTCTGATCGCCGCGCTCACCGCCTACGTGGCGTCGACCAATGTAGCGACGGACCTAATTCGGCCATTGTTCCTGTCGACCGCGATCTGTGCTGCAGTCGCGGCCCTGGAAATGGCGTCCTGGGTGTCGGCAGATTTCGACCGCATAATCTATGAGCCACTCTCCGCGGTCGTTCACAGCGGCAGCGGCTTCCTGAACTATCCTGAACGGCTGCGGTCCGTGTCGGCCGAAGCGTCCTTCTTTGCCATTTTCCAGAGCTTCGCCCTGCCCTGGCTGATCGCCGGATATCGTCTCGGCCTGCGTCCGCGGTCCGGCTATTTGCTGCTCATCGTTGCCGCGATCGCAATGCTCGTCCTGGCGCAATCCAGGACGGGCTACATCCTGCTCGCCGGTGTTTTGCTTCTCGAGTTGCTGGTCCGACGCCGGTCCCTCTCAGCAGCCCGGGGCCCTTCGGCACGCTTCTTCTTCGTGACGCCGATGATTGTCGTCGCCGTGGCGGCGGCGATCTATCTTCTGACCATCAATTTCTCCGAGGTTTTTCGCGAGGTCATATCCGGCGCCAACATTTCCAACATTTCGCGTCTTGCATCGATCCAGACGGCGCTGAAGATTTTCTTCGCCAACCCGATATTTGGTGTCGGGCTGGGCCAATATGCCTTCCACGCGGCGCAGGTGCTTCCGAGTTGGGCCTACGAGAGCTATGAGATCGTGAACTGGTTCGGCGACTATGGCGCGACATGGCCGCCGGTCTATGCGCTCCACGCCAGGCTGGCGGCCGAGCTCGGCGTCCTCGGGCTGGCTGCTTGGTACGGCTTTTGGATCTACGTGTTCGTGCAGGTGCTCAAGACGGTCTGGACCGGGCGTCGAGCCAATCCCGTGCTGGGTGTGGCAATCCTGCAATGCATCGCGGTCGTGCTGCTGAGCGGTCTCGCCTTCGACAGCTTCCGGTCTTTTCCGATCTGGATCACCCTTGGAGCGGCATCAGTCTTTCTCGCCCACGCCAGGTCCAAAGCGGGGATTCCGCAAAGGCATGCCAAGGCGGGCCGCAGCGCCGGGGTCGGAGCTGCTCCGCGGTGACCGAAGCCATGATCGGCGTTCTGGTCCCCGCCTATAATCCCGGCACCGCCCTGGAGCGGTCCGTCGCCTCCTTGCAGGAAAACGTCACAGCGTTTCATGTCGTCGTGGTCGACGACGGCAACACGCCCCCTCTGACGGTCGCCCCCCTTGCCGCGGGATCCTCAGTCGAGGTTCTGCGAAATTCCCGGAACCTCGGATTGACGCCAACCCTTAATGTCGGATTGCGGGCCTTGCTCGACCGTGGCGTCAGATATGTGGCGCGCCTCGACTGCGGTGACCTGTCCGCCCCCGGACGCCTCGACCGGCAGGCAAGTTTCCTCGACCGCAATCCCGGTGTCGCCGCCGTGGGCTCCTGGGCAACGTTCGTCCATCCCGATGGCGGCCACGCTTTCGATTTCACGCCGCCGACATCCCATCGCGAACTGCTTTCCTATCTGCGCCTCAACAATCCTTTCATCCACTCGTCGATCATGTTCAGGGCGGAAGCCCTGATCAAGTACGGCATCTATGACGAGCGCTGCGAGACGGCCCAGGACTATGAAATCATGTGGCGGATCGCCCGGCATTGCGACGTAGCGATCCTGCCCGAGATGCTCACGGTCTACGAAATTGGACCCGGCGGAATCTCGCGGCTCCGCCGCCACAGCCAGCTCCGCAATCGGTTGCGGATCCAGTTGCGATACTTCGAGCCCTGGCACCCGCGGGCCTATTGGGGAGTGATACGAACCCTCCTCCTGATGGGAACCCCTGTCACCCTTGTCGATAGGATCAAGCAGCATCTGCGGGCTACGTCGCCGACACGGCCTTCATCGGACTCCCGGTAGCCAGCGGCGGTCGAGAACCATGCTGGCACGTTCAACAATCTGGTATCTCGGCGCTCATATCGTCTCGGGAGCGGTGTCGTTTCTGAGCATCGCGGTATTCACCAGGATCCTGTCGCCGGCCGACTTCGGGCTCTATGGCATCGTCCTGGCGATCGTCGGCGTCACCAACGGCTTTGCAGTCGAATGGCTGCGCCGAGGTTACTTGCGGTTGGCGCCGGCTCGTTGTGACGGAGACAGAGGTTCGCTGTTCGCCGTCACTTTGTCGCTGACGCTCGCCCTTTGCGGCCTGATCGCGTTGGCCGCCACGGTCTGGAATGCGACCGGTCTCGGCCTGCTTGGCCTGTCCGCGCCCTTTGTCTGGCTCTTGATCGTCCTGGTTGCCGGACGCTCCGTTTACGATCTTGTCCTTGCGCACCTGCGCGCCGGCTTCGAAGTACGGTGGTACGGCGCGACGCTGCTGGGGCGGGCCGTGCTAGCGTTGCTGCTGGGGGCCGGGCTCGGAACCCAGGTGGGAGTGACGGGTGTACTTATCGGTCTTGTGGCGGGCTGGCTTCTGCCCAGCTTTGTCGTGCTTTTCAAAAGGGTCGGGAACGGCTGTCTACGCGCCAATGCCCTCCGAAAGGGTGGATTGGCCGAGATCGTGCAATTCAGCTACCCCCTGATCTTCGTCGCCGGACTAGAGATGTCGATGCAGTTCAGCGACCGGTTGTTGCTATCCGGACTACTGGGGTCTGAGCCTGCTGGTTTCTACACCGCCGTTACCGATCTGGTCCGGAATTCGCTCGTCTTTCTCATGACGGTCGTCAGCGTGGCGGCTTTTCCCATCCTCATGCGGCGCCACGACCTCGAGGGCTCCGACGCCGGCGCGGGGCAACTCGCCGATAACCTGGTCTTGCTTGCAGGTATCGCGGCGCCAACCGCCGTCGCCTTGCTTCTCGCCCGCCACGAGATCACGCCGATCATGGTTGCCGCGGAGTATCGAGAAGCGGTGCTGCACGCACTGCCTCTGGTCGTTCTCGTCGGTTTGATATTCGGCTTCAAGGCATTCTATCTCGACCATGTCTTCCATCTCGCCAAGCGGCCCGGCGGTATGGTTTTGCCGGGCCTCCTGGGGCTGACGGTCAACCTGGTGGTTGGATATTTCGCAATCCGGGAGTTCGGGCTGCTCGGCGCCATTTACGGATCCGGTCTGGGATACCTGGCGGCAATGGGCATGAGCTGGCACCGCGCCCGGCGGCTGATATGCCTGAGATTGCCAGGTCTGGATTTGGGCAAAATTCTGCTGGCTGCCGGCGTGATGGGCCTCGCCATGTCCATAGTCGACTTTGGTGAGCCTGTTCCAAACCTGATCGTGAAAGTCGGGGTTGGCGGATTGGCCTATGCCGCCCTGATTCTTCTGTTCAATCCACGGTCGATCCGACAGACGGTCTTCGCCACGCAGCCCCCGGAACGATAGGCCTTCACCCACCATTGAAAAGGGCCGATCCTTTCGGATCGGCCCCATTGTTTCCAAGGCGTGCCGGTAGGCCGACTAGGCGATGAACAAGTCGTCGTCCGTGCCCAGGCCCGCCACGGTGCCGAAGCCTTCGGCGTCGCCACGCGTTCCCAGATTCACCGTCTCGGCCGGATCTCCGCTTTCGAGGATCTGGGTGAAGCCGGAGTCCGACTGGAACAAGAGGTCATCCTCCTGATCACCATTGAAGTCACCGATTCCGACAAGATCCGGACGGGTCCCGATATTCTGCGTCTGCGACGTTTCTCCGCTGAACAGGATCTGCGTATAGCCGCTCGTTGCCTGGAACACGATATCGGCTTCGCCGTCGTTGTCGAAGTCGCCAATCCCTGCCAGGTCACCCCGCGACCCGAGGTTTCGAGCCTGCGTGGTATCGGCGCTGAGCAGGATCTGGGTATAGCCCGAGTCCGACTGGAAGACGATGTCGTCCTCGCCGTCTCCATCGAAGTCCCCGATGCCCGCGACGTCCGACCGCGTGCCGAGATTGACCGCGCTGGCGGTATCCCCACTCAGCAGGACCTGGGTGAACCCCGTCTCCGACTGGAAGACGGCATCCATTTCGCCGTCGCCATTGAAGTCACCGGCACCCGCGAAGTCTGGCCGGCTTCCCAGCGTCTGCGCTTCGCCGGGATCGTTACTCAACAGGAGCTGCGTCCACCCGCTGTCGGATTGGTACAGGGCATCATCCTCGCCATCACCGTTGAAATCGGCGATACCGACCAGTGTGCCTCGTGTGCCAATGACCTCGGATTGCGTCGTGTCGCCGCTCAGCAGCATCGAGACATAACCACTGTCCGACTGGAAGACGACATCGTCCTCGCCGTCCCCATTGAAGTCGCCGACGCCCGCCAACGAGGCTCGGGTCCCCAAGCTCTGGGTCTCCGCGGTGTCGCCGCTGAGCAGGATCTGGGTGAAGCCGCTGTCCGACTGGAACAGGATATCGTCCTCGCCGTCTCCATTGAAGTCGGCGATCGCGATCGTTTCCGCCCGCGTGCCCAGACTGGTCGCCTGCGCCGTGTCGCCGTCGTTCAGGATCTGGGTATAGCCGCTGTCGGCCTGAAACAGGATGTCGGCTGAACCGTCGCCGGCGAAGTCGTAGCCGGAACTCGGCTCGCCGGCCAAGGACACCGTCCCGTCGAGGAAGTCCAGAACCTCGACGTTGGTCAGCGTCGTCACGTCGCCGGTTCCGTTATGGGTCACCGTGCCGGCCCCGACATCGACCGTGTAGTCGGCCTGGTTACCGTCGAACTTTGCGATGTCGTTGTCGCCCTCACCGCCGTCAACGGTGTCATCGCCGGCGCCCGCGGTGATCGTGTCATCGCCGAGCCCGCCATCGATGTCATCGTCTCCGGATCCGCCGAGGATGGTGTTGCCGAGATCGTTGCCGGTGATGTTGACCGGAGCCTGGGACACGGAGGCGTCGAGATCGGCCTGGGTCTCGGCCAGGTTGACCGTGACGGTACCGCCGGTGGTCGCGTGCGTGGCGTTGTCAACGTCGGTGACCGTCGCGTTGGCGATCAGCACCCCGTCGATCAGCACATCCGGGCCCAGGTTGTCCTTGCCCGGCTCGCCGATCCGGAAGCCCGTGCTCGTCCCGTCGATCGACCCGCCCTCGAACACGATCTGGCCGGTGAACGACGCCGGGTTCGAGCCATAGGTGCCCCCGTCGTCCCGCGTCTTCACCCCGATCGCCGCCCCGAACGCTCCGGGGCTGCCCGCACCGTCCTGGTCCGAGTTGCCGGAGTTCGTGATCACCGTGTCGGTGAAGGTGACGTTCGAGTAGGTGCCGAACTTCAGGTTGATGTCGATCGCCTGGCCGAACTCGCCGTCCGTGCCCCCGAACGGCGGGCTGATCCGGCCATAGTTGCCGACGTCGTCGAAGCTGTTCCCCTCCAGCGTCGCGTTCGACAACTGCTCGAAGTACATCCCCTTCTCGGACAGCGCCGAGAAGACGTTGTCGTTCAGCGTCACCGTGTCGAACGACCCGCCCCCATCCGCGGCATAGATCGTCATGCCGTGGATGCCCTGGGTGAACGTGTTGTCGCTCACGTCCAGGTTGGTCGCCTCGGTCGCCGTCGACTTGCGCAGGCCCGTGACGTTGTCCGTGAACGTGTTGTTGGTGATCGATACGCCGTCGTTGTTGGCGTTCAGATGCACGCCGACCGAGAAGTGCGAGATCGTGAAGCCGTCGATGGTGACGTTGTCGGCCTGGACCTCGATCCCCGTCGTCGCCGAATAGGCCGGATGATTGGCCTCGAAATAGTCGTTGAGCGCCGTCCCGTCCGGGATGCTCAGCTGGTCGTCGATGGTTCCCTCGAGGATCACCTCCCCGTTCGCCTGGAGGGTGACCTCCTTGTCGACGATCAGGTTCTCGGTATAGGTGCCCGCGTTGACGATGATCGTGTCGCCGTCGGACGCCGCGTCGATCGCCTCCTGGATCGACATGCCGTCGAGCACGACGAAGGTGCTCGATCCCGTGTTCGCGACTTCGAGCACCTCGAGCCCGTCGACGGTCAGCGTCCGGGCGTCGACGCCGATCGTCCCCGACACGGTACCGCCCGTGACGGTCGCGCCGGAGAAGTCGAAGGCCGACAGGTCGGCCAGCGGCGAGCCGCCGTTGTCGGCGATGACACCGACGTCGGTGCCGTCGCCGCCATCCAGCGTGTCGTCGCCGTCGGTGCCGATCAGCCGGTCGTTGCCGATGCCGCCGAACATCTGGTCGTCACCGGCGCCGCCGTCGAGCGTGTCGTTGCCGGGGCCGTCGTCGAAGTCCTGGCCCGGCTTGTTGCCGCCATACAGGACGTCGTCGCCGTCGCCGCCGAGCAGCGTGTCGTTGCCGGTCTTGCCGTGCAGCGAATCGTTCGCGTCGGTACCGGTGATCGTGGTGTCGACCGAGCCCTGGCCGTCCTCCTCGCCCTGGAGCTCGGTGTGGATCGCGTCGGTCGCCGGGAAGGTGATGTCGTAACCCGACGCGTCGATGCTCGCGTCCTCGATCCCGTCGATGTTGAACAGCGGTCCCCAGGAACTCTCGGCCCCCGACAGGTCGAGGCCCGTGATCGACAGACCGTCGATCTCCGAGAAGTGGAAGATGGCGATCGGGTTCTTGTGGTACTCGCCCGTCACCGTCACGCCGTCGAAAACGATGCTCGCGATGTCCGGCGAATCCGCCGGCGTCGGGTGGGCGTTGCCCGGGCTGGCCAGGCCGCCGGTGATCTCGATCGCGTTGTCGGGCCGGCCCGCACTGCCGGAAACACCGGTGGTGCCGGCGAAGGTCACGTTCTGGAACAGGGCGTCGCCGCTGTAGCCGAACAGCTTGACGTGCGCCGTGTTGCCGCTGCCCGTGCCGTTGTTCGAGAAGCTGCTGTCCGTGACCTCGATGTCGCCCATTGTCGGCGTGCTCACCGGGTCGCCGTCGTCGGACGCGTAGATGCCCCGGTTGACGAAGCCCGTGATCTCGCCGTTCGCGAAGCCGAGCGTGCCGACGTTGGCGCCCGCGTCCACCGTGATGCCGAAGGACGCCGCGCCGGACCCGTCGAGGACGATGTTGTCGAACGACACGTCGCCGTCGACCCCCGCCTGGATATCCACCGCCGTGCCGCTCGCGGGCGCAATGGTCACGTCGCCGACGCCGACGAAAGACAGTGCCTTGTCGACCGTCAGGGTCTCCGCGTAGATGCCCGCGTTGATCTGAATCGTGTCGCCGTCAGACGCAGCCGCGATGGCGTCTGCGATCGTAGTGAAATCGCCATTGGCCGGGTTCGCATCGACCGTATACGTCGTCGCCATTGTCTACTCCCATCTGTTCGCGGCCGCATTTCGTTATCGAGGCGGCATGCGTACGGCCCGCTTCTGCCCCCGAAGCGGGTCAATCCCGTTTTCGTGTTTCGCGTCGCGTTCGAAAAGGACCGAAACCAAACGGATTTCTTAAAGATCCGTTAATAGAGAGCGTAGAAAGCATCGGCTCCGAGAGTCATCACGCGTTTGCATGACGACATTTCCGTCATTGCACATAAAGTGTGAGACCTCGCTCAAGGCGTTGGGCGGCAAACAAAAATTGGGAGACGCGACGCGACGCTCGGCCCCCTGGAAGCGGGGGCCGTGGTTCGCCCGGCACGCAGGGGAACCGGGAGATATTGGCGACCGCAAAAACCAAGAATCGAGGCAGTAGCGCCGCTTCGGAGACCCCGCTGAGACAAGCACTCAAGCGGGCTCGCAAGGCCTTTGTAATTGTCGCTTTATTCAGTCTTGTGCTGAACCTTCTGATGCTGGCCAGCCCGATTTATATGATGCAGGTTTTTCAGCGGGTGTTGACCAGTGGACACACCTCCACCCTGCTGTTCCTGACGATTATTGCGCTGTTCGCCATAGCGATGCTGGGCGCGCTCGAAGCAGTAAGGAGCTGGAGTCTCAATCGGATCAGCAGCTGGCTTGGCGCAACCGTGAGCCCGGCGCTCATCGAATCAAGTGTCTCCGTCTCCTTGGCCGGCGCGGGACGAGGCGGCCAGGCGCTGCGCGACCTCGGCGCGATCCAACAGTTTGTCGGCGGACAGGGCGTCACCGCGCTGATGGACTCGCCCTGGGTACCAATCTTCGTTGCCGTCATCTGGTTGATCCATCCGATCCTGGGCATGCTGGCGCTCGGCGCGGCCGTGGTCCTGTTTGCGCTCGCCCTGCTGAACGAGCTGCTGACCAAGCGCCCCCTCACTGACGGCAACCGCTTCCAGATGGCCGCTCAGCAATTCGTCGACTCGTCCCTTCGCAACGCCGAAATCGTCCAGGCGATGGGCATGTTGCCGTCCCTGATCGCGCGCTGGCGCGCCCACAACGAGGAAGCCGGCAGGCACCAACTCGTGGCCGGTGATCGGAGCGGCGCGATCTCCGGCTTCACCAAGTTCTTCCGGCTCGCGGTTCAGGTGTGCATCCTCGGGGCGGGCTGCCTGCTGGTTCTCGCCGGTGAGCTCGGACCCGGACAGATGATCGCGACATCGATTCTACTCAGCCGTGCCCTGTCGCCGGTGGAACAGTCGATCGGCGCCTGGCGCAACTTCACCGCCGCACGCAATGCCCATAGTCGACTCGAAGAGCTGCTCCGGATGGCGCCGCCGTCGACAGGCGACGCAATGAAGCTGCCGGAGCCGAAGGGCCAGGTGATCGCAGACAAGGTGACCTTCTTTCCCGGCAATAGTGAACATCCGACTTTGCGCACCGTATCGCTCGCGCTCGAGCCGGGCGAAACGCTCGGCATTCTCGGCCCCTCCGGCGCCGGCAAGAGCACGCTGTGCCGGCTGATGGTCGGCGTGTGGAAGCCCCAGTCTGGATCGATCCGGCTCGATTCGGCGGAGATTCACAGCTGGGACCGCACCGACTTCGGCCGCTATGTCGGCTATCTCCCCCAGGACGTCGAGCTGTTCGATGGCACGATCCGCGAGAACATCGCGCGAATGGGCCAGGCTCCGGACGAGGATGTGATCGAGGCCGCCCAGCTCGCCGGCGTCCACGATATGATCCTTCATTTCCCCGATGGGTACGACACTGTCATTGGGCCGGCCGGCGTGAATCTGTCCGGTGGCCAGCGCCAGCGCGTCGGTCTCGCGCGCGCGCTGTTCGGCCGACCCAGGCTACTGGTCCTGGACGAGCCCAACGCCAGCCTCGACCAGCAGGGCGAATCGGCGCTCGCGAACGCGATCAGGAACATGAAAGGCCTCGGCACCACCATCATTCTGGTCGGACATCGCATGGCCGAGATTCGCGAGACCGACAAGCTGTTGTTCCTGCGGGAAGGCAGGGTCGAGCTGTTCGGTCCTCGGCTGCAAGTCCTCGAGAAACTCAAGGAAGCAGCCAACGCGGCGGCCAGTGCGCAGCAGAGGAACGGCGCGGCCAAGGTCGCCGCCGTCTCCTTTGGCGAGCGAATGACAGCACAGAAGGACGGCTGAACTCATGGCTCGGAACGAGCAGCGCGGCACCTCGGCGGAACACCACTCGCTTCGGCGCATATTGAGGGTTCCGGTGCTCTTGGGTCTGCTGGTGATCGCGATGTTTGTCGGCGGCTTTGGAGTGTGGGCCTCCCTGGCCCCGATCTCCGGCGCCGCGGTCGCTCCCGGCGTGGTCAGTCCCAAGGGCAACCGGCGGACCGTGCAGCACCTTGAGGGTGGGATCATCCGGCGTCTTCTGGTCGTCGACGGCGACCGCGTTTCGAAGGGTCAGCGGTTGGTCGTGCTCGAAGACACCCAGGCCCGTTCCCGCTTCCAGGAATTGATCGGCCAGAAACGGGTCCTGGTGGCAATGCAAACCCGGCTGATCGCGGAGCAGGAAGGCAGCGACCAGCTCCGCCTTCCCGACTGGTTGAAGAAGCAGGCGAAGAAGGATCCGGAAGTCGCCCGCATCATCAATACCCAGCGCGACCTCTTCAGGGCCCGCAAGGTTTCGCATGAGAGCCGAAAGGCGATCCTGCGAAAGCGCATCGCTCAACTTCGCGCCGAGATCAAGGGCCTCCGTGAGCACATCGCCAGCCAACAGCAACAGCTGGCCCTGATACAGGAGGAAATTGTCGCCAAGCGGACGCTGGTCCGCAAGGGCCTCACCCCGAAACCCGAATTGCTGGCTCTGCAGCGCAAGTCGGCAGAGATCAACGGCGAACAAGCGCGTAACTCCGCGTCCATCGCCCGCGCCGAGCAGACCATCGGCGAGACGGAAATGCAGATCGTCAACGCCGACAACGAGCGCCTCGACAAGGTCGGCGACAAGCTGGCCAACGTGCGCGCCGAACTGGCCGCGATCAACGAGAAGGTATTTGCCTCCGAGGACGTGCTGAGCCGTACCGTCATCAAGGCGCCCATCTCGGGCGTCGTCGTCAACCGGCGGTTCAACACCACCGGTGGCGTGGTGCGGGCGGGCGATCCCATACTCGACATCGTTCCGGACCAGTTGCAGCTTGTCATCGACGCGAAGGTGCGCCCCATCGACATCGACATGATCCGCGCCGGCCAATTCGCCCGGGTGCATTTGACGGCCTTCGCGCGCAACAATCGGTCTATGGTTCAGGGCCGGGTCGCCTCGGTTTCGGCCGATGCCCTCGTTGACGACAAGTCGAAGGAATCATACTTCCGGGCGAGTATCGAGGTGCCGCGCTCCGAGCTCGACAAGCTTGGCAAACTGGTCAGCCTGTCGCCGGGAATGCCCGCGGAAGTGCTCATTGTGACCAAGGAGCGGACACTGATGGACTATCTCCTTGAGCCCTTGATGGACGCGGTGCGGCGCAGTTTCCACGAGCAATAGACGTGGTTGCTTCTCCCTCGACAGGTCTCGACGCCGCTTCCGTGATGGGACGATCAGCAGGCGGCCGGGCGCTGGATAGACGCGCCGCCGCCTTGGTGTTCTGGGGCTTTCTTGTGCTTGTCCTGCTCGCCCCCCTGCCTCTGGGCGGCGAATTTCCCGCGGGCTGGTCCGTGCTCGCGGTCGCCTCCGGATTGCTGCTGCTGGCCTGGACCGCCTTGGTGGCGAGCGGGGCCGAGCCGGTGCGCGTTTCGATGCGCACCATACTCTGGATCGCGGTTCCCTATGCGCTGGCGCTGGTCTGGATCGGAGTCCAGGCGGCCGGATGGACGCCCCCCGCCTGGCATCATCCGATCTGGTCCGAGGCACGGAACGCGCTCGGCCGGGAGGTGGTCGGCCGGATTTCGGTCGACGGTTACGCCACAGGCTCGGGCGCGCTCAGGCTGCTCGCGCTGGGGGCGGTATTCTGGATGGCCCTGCAATATGGCCGTGACCGCGCGAAGGCGGGTGTGATGCTCACCGCATTCGTCGGCGCGCAGGCCGCCTACGCGGTGTACGGGCTTGCCATGGAATTCGCCGGTGAGCCCTTTATCCTGTGGATAGAGAAAGAGAAGTATCGGGACGTCGTCACCGCCACCCTGCGCAACCGCAACAACTATGCAACGCTGGTCGGCCTCGGCCTCGTCGCCGCCACCGGGATGCTCTGGACCCGATTGCGCCAGCGCGCAACCGACAGCAGCTTCCGCCTGCGGCTACGCCGTCTGATCGACGATCTGGGGCGTCATGCCTGGCTGCTCGCGGCATGGCTGGTCATGATTACGGCCCTTTTCCTCACCGACTCCCGCGCGGGAGTCGCCTGCACACTGCTCGCGCTGATGGTCCTCGCCGGCCTGTTCGCGACGATGGCACGGAGCCGGGGCCGGTCCCTGCTTCTCGCCGGATTGGTCGCCATCGCCACACTGCTTCCCCTGACCTTGAGCAGCCAGGGCATCTCGACACGGCTGGCCCGGATCACTCAGGACAGCCAAAGCCGCATCGACTTGTATGTCGAGGCCCGGCACGCCATCGAATCCGCACCGTTGCTGGGCTTCGGTTCGGGCAGCTATCCCATGGTCTACTATCTGTACTACACGCCCGATCGTTGGCTTCAGCACCCCGCCCGCTACGCCCACAGCACCTATCTCGAAAACGCGCTCGAACTCGGCATCCCGGCCGCCGCCGCGCTGTTTCTCGCGGCGGCGGCCGCGGTATTTATCTGTCTGCGCGGGGTTTTCCGTCGGCGGCGCGACCGAGCTTTCCCGGCAATCGCAGTGGCTGCCAGCATACTCGTCGCGGCGCATGCGACGGTCGATTTCAGTCTGCAAATCTTTGCGGTCGGAATCGCTTGGTCCTTCCTGATCGGACTCGGCATCGCGCAATCGCGGTCAAGCCGGGGCACCTGACCGCAGGAGTGCCTGGCCTCGCTTCCTCCTGGCGTCCCTTACCGTGGCGGTGCGCGCAGACCGGCCTCGAACCGGACCAGAGCCTCCGGGTTCCGGGCCAGCGCCCGATTGAACACGAGCGGCGCCCCCGATTCCCGCGCCAGTACGATCAGCCGATCCGGGGCCGCGAGCCAGCCAAGCCGAATCTGTTGCCCGAGCATCGCGCCGGTCTCCCGGTCCAATCGAGGATGAGCCATCAGGATCCGGACACGCAGCAGTGCCAGCTCTCCGACATTCGGTCCCGTGTAGATCGACTGGCGCACCGCCGCCAGCGAGGCCGGTCCGGGTCCGTCGCGGCGCAGGCGGGCCAGTGCGAGACGCGCCCAGGCATGGGGAGCGAGGGGTTTGCGGGCCAGGCCGGCTTCGAGCAGGGCGATCTTCAGATCGCGGCTCGCGGCGTTGTCCGCACTGGCGGTCCGGGCGAGCAGCAGTGCCAGTGCCCGGTCGGTCAGGAGCTGACCATCGGCGGTCCATTCGGCGGCCGCTTGCCGGCTCTCCGCCAGTCGCCGAAGCGCAGCCAAGTCGACCGGCCGCCGTTTGCGGATCTGATCAAGCGTATCGTTCTCGGGCAGCGCGATTAGCGACGCCGCCAGTCGCGGAATGCCGAGGTAAAGGATCAGCCCGGCAACGAGGGCTCCGGCGAGGAGCGTCGGGAGGGGGCGGTTACGCCGCATCCGCACCCCCGCTCAGTTCGCGTAGTACTTTGCGTAAGCGCCGTGGTAGTAGCCCGAATCCGAGTAGTCGTATTGCGCGTGGCGCTTGACGTCGACCTGGCTGAGCACGACGCCGGCGATATTGGCACCCGCTTGGCCGAGTTGCCTCAGGGCGTTGGCTACGGTTTCGCGCCGGGTCTTGTCCCAGCGAACCAGCAGGACGCTGGTGTCCGCGAAGCCTGCAAGGATCCTCGAGTCGGTGACCGAGATGACCGGTGCACTATCGAGGATGACGAGATCGTAGGTGCTGGCCATCCGCTGGAGAAGTGCGCGCATATGCTCCGACCCCAGGAGGTCGGATGGATTGGGCGCATGGCCGCCGGAGGACAAATAGTCGAGTCCGGACTGTTCCTCCGTCCGGACGGCGTCCTCGGCGGGAACCTGATCCGAAAGCACCTCAACCAGCCCCGGCTCACGCGGAATACCCAACATGCCATGCAGGGACGGACGTCGAAGATCGCAGTCGATCAGCAGAATGCGTTGGCCGGACTTGGCGAGGAGCCGCGCCAGGGCGAACGAGGTCGAGGTCTTGCCCTCCTGCGGCACCGACGACGTGATCAGCAGGATTCGGGGCGGATGGTCCACATTCGACAGTGCGACGCCGAGCCGGATGTTCCGCAAGGCCTCGGCATAGGCCGACATCGGCTTCTTCAACGCATAGTCCGGCGGGGTCATGCTGCGCGACAGTTTCGGTATGAGTCCGAGGCCGCCCACCCCGATCATCGTTTCGATCTCGTCGAGGCTCCGGAAACCGGAATGGAGCTGCTCGGCGGCTACCGCCAGGAGCATGCCAAGGAAGGTGGACGCGATCAGCGCGAGTCCAATGATCAACACCGGTCGCGGGAAATAGGGCTCCGCCTGGATGATCGCCGCCGAGAGCACGCGGGCGTCCGGCCGCGTGATATCGCGCTGGACCGATGTCTCCCGGAACCGAGTCATCATGGTCTTCAACAAAGCCCGGTTCGCCTCGGCCTCGCGCGTCAGGGCGCGGAGCTTGATGGCCTTCTGGTTGAGTTGGCCCGCTTGCCGCTCAAGACCCGCAAGGCTCCGCCGCAACGAATTCTCCCGCGCGCTCGCGACCTGCACCTCGTTTTCCAGGTTCTGAATGATCTTGCGGACCTCGCGAGCGATCGAACCGCGGATGTCCCGTAGTTCCTGGCGCGCGCTGATCATCTGGGGGTGCTTGCGTCCGAAGTCCTCGGACAGCTTGGCGACCTTGCGGATGACCTCGGACTCCTGCTCGCGCAGTCGGTCGATGAGTTGCGACGACAACACCTCGGCGGCCGAATAGACACTGCCACGCTTCATCAAACTCTGGGCCTGGGCGAGCCGGGCTTCGGCCTCCGCATGCTTGCCCTTGGCGAGGATCAAAGCGGAACTGAGCTCCGAGATTTGCTCGCCGATCAGCTTCGCCTCGTTCTTGCCCGAAACCAGTCCGGCCTCGGCACGGTACCGCTCGATGGCACGCTCTGCCTCATTCACCTTCTTCTGCAGTTTTCCCACACGGTCGCCGAGCCATTTGCTGGCCCGCTCGGTCGCGTCGTACTTTGCCTCGAGCTGGTCGACCAAATACAGGTCAGCGACCGTGTTCGCGACCTTGGCGGCCTTTTTCGGGTCCTCCGATGAGAAGGCGATGTTGATCACCCGCGTCTGGGCGCGGGAGTTGACGGAGAGATGCTCGAGATAGGTGTCGAGAATCTCGCTCTCACGCTGAGCCGTGCGCTGCCCGTCGGACAAGGATTTCGGAGCGATACCCAGCCAATTGGTGACGTCTGACACGACCGACTTGAGCAGGGTGGGCTTGCGCAGTGCGGGATTGAACTCGGGATCCTTGGCCAGGTCGAGCTTGTCGACGACCCGCTTCGCCAGACTTCGCGACCGCAGGACCTCCACTTCGCTGTTGATCGTTTCGGCATCGGCGGGCAACCCCGCGATCACCGCCTTGATGTCCACCACCTTGTTTTCGCGAGGCTCGATCATCACCTGCGCGGTGCTGCGGTAGACCGGCGTGAGTTGGTAGGCGACAATCGCCGACACGGCGGTGAGCAGGATCACGGTGCCGAAGATCACCCGCCGCATCCGCCACAGCATGCGCAGCAATTCCCGAAGGTGAAACTCCTCGGCCGGGACCTCGAAAGCCGGATTGCTCGGCCGCCCCTCGTCGGTGCGTTCGGGAGCTGTATCGTATCTCCAGATGTTCATGAGGCACGGTTCCCGCGGGGATCGACGGCTAGAACCATCGTTCCTTGACCTTCACGACATCACCCGGCAGCACGACGGTCTCGGGGCTTGCCTTCTGCCACGTCGCCTTCGGGTCCTTGGCCCGCTTGATCAGCAGGTCCTCGGTGCGCGCGCGATAGGTAAACCCTCCGGCGAGGGCAACCGCATTAATGATCTTCATCCCCGCGACATACGCGTAGCTGCCCGGCTTCTTGACCTCGCCCACGATGTAAAACGGCCGGTAGTTGAGGACGTCCACGCTGACCCGGGGATTCTTGAGGTAGTCCGGCCTCAGACGCCGCGCGATCGATGTCTCGAGCTGCCGGGTGGTCATGTTTCCCGCCCGGATCTTGCCGACCAGGGGCAGCGAGATATTGCCCTGCCCGTCAATCTGAAACTCACCGGACAAATCCTTGTGTCCGAACACCGTGACGCGGAGCTGGTCCCCTGATCCCAGCTTGTAGGCAGGAGCCGCGACCCTGTCCTGTGCGTTGACCGGCGCGACGATCAGAGAACCCAACAGGGCGAGAACGATCGCGATCGCCCCGATCCGCAAGGTAGAAAGCACGCCACTCATTGCCACCTCGGCTCCCGCGATTGTGGTCCGATGTCCACCAAGATACGGGCATGTGATGGACGGGCGTGTCCGGTCTGTCATCAGTCCTGGACGCGCGGCACGTTCAAAACTGGGCCCGCACCGACAGCGTAACCGCATGCACCGTGAAATCCTGGTTGACGATATTCGAATTCCGCCGCGTGAAGTCGTACTTCAAGCGAAGGTGCGCATATCTGTTCATGAAGTATCGGACGCCGGCCCCGGCCCCGAAGATCTTGTCGTTGCGGCCGTTGCCGAAATAGACGTCATGCCGGAGCTGGCCATAACCGCTGACGATCAGCCAGCGGCGGAGTTCATGATCGATTGAGGCGCGATACACGGTCGCGAAATAGCCGGACGCCCCGAAAAGGGTAGACTGCTGAACTGTCCTCTCGATGCCGGCTTCAATCGTCGTCAGGCCCGACAGATTCCAGCTCAGATTGGCCCCGTACGTCGGCCCGTCGACATCCTTAAGCCGCGAATCGGCATCCATGTATTGCTTGCGATAGCCGGCAAAAAAGTCGCCGGTCAGAACGCCGGTGAAATCCAGCGCAACGCCACCGACCACCTCCCAGCCGTGGGAGTTGCGATTAAAGCCGTTGTCGTCCGGCGTGCTGTCGTAGCGGACAACATTGTAACTGCCGCGGACGAAGGCCTTGTATTCCTTCTGAATCTCGTAGGAGACGCGGAGCGAACCAAGCCCGATGTAACGGTCGCGGTCATCGTTGTTGATCTCGCCACGGCCCGCGCCACGGCCGACATCATCATAGTCCAGCCGCAGCAGGCTGGCGTCGGCGCGAACCGATATCCGATTGAAGCGGTGCTCGTACCCGACCCGAGGATAGAGCGCCGTAAAGACAGTTGGTTCAGCGCCAAGAACGTCGTCCGGTGAGCCGCGATCCTCGTGCAACCTCGAATAGGTGATACCGCCAAACAGATTGGAATCGCGCGTGATGTCGAACCGGCCGTTGGTCCCAAACCGGAAGTCCTCGTAGTTTTCGGAGGACTTGATAGCGTGCAGCCCGACGTCCGCCGAGGCGATGAAATTGAGCTCGTGATTGTTCCAGTCCGACCGAAGCTCAAGCTGGGGGTTCAGCGTGGTGATGAAGTCGTGTTGGAGATTGTTCTGGGATCGGTAAATGTTGCTGTCGAACAGCTCACCGACCGTCAGGCTTGGATAAAACAGGAATCCGGGGATTCGCATCCCCTTGGCGTCATAGTCAGGCCGCTGCCGCTCCATCACCGATTCGCCGCGCAGCGGCTGACCCAGCGCAGAGCCCGCAGCACCGACATATGTCAGGGCGGCGCATAAAGCCGCTCCTGCCACCCATCCCCTTTTCGTGTAACCCCCCATCACTCCCCAACGCGTTTAAAGGCTTCCTTCGGCTGCCCCCAGCCCCCGTCACCCCACCGGCGGGCCCGTTACGACATCCTTACACACGCTCTGGCCTCGACGACGCCTGGTCAAACCGTTCAGCTGCGCTGATTCGGGTTTTCAGCGGTCGACGAAATGCCTGTGTTGCCCGGATTACCCAATGTGGGTCTTCCGCCCGGCTGTTGGGTCGGCTGCTGTTGACCCGCAGCGGCGGCCACGATCTCCTGAAGCAGAGCGATCATGCGTTCGCCCGCGTTCGGCACCACGGCCCGGATCGCGGCAAGAATGGTCGCCGCGCTCCCCGGATAACGGGTTGCGAGCACACGGAAGATTTCGATCGCCCTGTTGACGCTGCCCAGTCGTCCCGCGATCGCCGCTCCGATTGCCGGTGCGCGGTCCGCGCCCGCCTTCATCGCCGCATAGTCAGCGATATTCACCGCGGAATCGGGATTTCTCTCCGCCAAGGTGGCGAGCGCGGCGTCCTTTTGCTGGTTCGTCGTATTGGCCGCCAGGATCGCATCGACCTGCGTCGCCAGGGCCGCGTCCAGATCTTTGGCCGCCGCCGTTGCCGACGATTCGGCGACCAGACACAGAGCGATAACCAGAAGCCCGGAATACAGGGCTCGACGGCCCAGTTCTAGAGATCGTCCCATCCTTCGATCCTTGCCTGTTCGAGCATTAGCCCGGTTGCCGTGGCGAACCGCATCGGACCGATGGTGCCCCTCCCCCGGCAACGCACAAGATTCACCATGTAGCAGGGATCGTAAGTAGTGATCCCCTTCGACACATCATCCAATTAGACTAGCGGGTTCCCGGACATTCTGGCCCCTTTCACGTCTTGTCGACGCCGAGACCGGGGGGGTCGAGTTAGCCGCCTTCAATCATCCGTTTGGCGGATGCCGCCCAATCAGCAATATGAACAAAGTTGGAATCCTTAGTATTACTGTGGGGTGTACGGGCACGGTTGCAGGATCGCGGCGGTGGGCGGCACATCGCGGGGGCGTTGGCAAATCGCTCAGTAGTGGGGAGCTGATGACACGACGCAACACGGTTCCGGCGGCGGCAACGATCGGTATCGCTGCTATCGCGTTGGCGGTGACTTGCAGCATCGCGGGGAACGCCTCAGCGGCGCCTTGCGAGGGCCGTCCGGCGACGAATGCCGCGGCGGATATCAAGCGGCCGGCGAGGAAGCCCGGCACCTTGTTCCGCGCCAGGGCGAACATCGTGACCACCTTCTACCGGGCCGGCCTTTCCGCCAAGGTCCCGCGCAGCGTCATGAACCAGGCGGTAGACGCGCTTGGCCGGTTCATTGACCTCCAGCGCGATTTTCGCCATGGCGCCGAATTCGAGATCATGTGGGAGCGGCGCGGACCGAAGCGGCGCGGTGCGCCGCTGATCCTGGTGTTCGCAACGGTCGAGCGCAACGGCAACCGCGTTTCGATCGCCCGCTTCACACCCACGGGCAAACGGCCTGGCTACTTCAGCATCAACGGCGTCGACATCACCGGGCTCCTGCTTCGGACGCCGGTCAACGGTGCCAGGCTCTCTTCGCCCTTCGGCCTTCGGCGGCACCCCATTCTCGGCTACACCCGCATGCACCAGGGAGTCGACTTTGCAGCGCCGATCGGGACGCGGGTGAAGGCCGCCGGTGAAGGTGTCGTCGAGATCGCGGGCTGGCGTGGCGGCTATGGGCGCTATATCCGGATCCGCCATAACGGCCGCTACCGGTCCGCCTACGCGCACCTTTCCCGGTTCGCGCCCGGAATTCGGCCCGGCCAGCGGGTGGCGCAGGGACAGGTCATCGGCTATGTGGGCAGCACGGGGCGGTCGACGGGGCCTCACCTGCACTACGAAGTTCTCGATAGAAACCGGGCGGTCAATCCTGCCGGGGTGCCGAACCGGCCTCAGCGTCAGTTGTGCGGCCTCGAGTTAAAGGCCTTCCAATGGCACCTCTCCCTGCTATCGCTGCGGCCTGCGATCAGCCCCGGAGAAAGCCAGGCCGCCGCCGGGGAATGACACTGAGCGGAATGGCATCGAGTCGAACGACTTTCAAGGCGACCCGCCCCACCGCGACCGTCTGCATTCTGTTCGGCGTCGCGATGCTTATCGCTGGCTGCGGACCGGTGTCCAAATCGGTGCCTCTGGCCTCAGGCACGCCCAAGGAAGTTGTGCTGGCGAAGATCAAAGCGGCGCCCATTTCGAAACAGACTTTCGCCGTCGCCAACCATCCGGGACTAACATTCACGATCTACACGTATCGATTCGCGAAGGAGGACGGCGACGGAACTCGGACCGAATGGCTGATGTTCGACCGTAACGGCTTTGTCGGCCGAGGCCCGGGCGACGCGCGCGATGCAAGGGCCCGTGCTTTCGAGCTCTATTACACCGCCATGGCGGCCCACGGCGCTCTGAAGAAATCCGAGGCCGAAGCCGCGCTGCTCGGACAGTTGCGCCAGGTCTTCGGTGGCCGCCTGAACCGGCGGGCGGAGTATTATCTGGCGCAACGCCAGGCCCTCTATCAGGACCTGGAAGCCGAGAAGATCAAGCGCGAGGAAGCCGACGAACGGCTACGCAAGCTGACAGTGTCGATTGTCGGCAGCCGCCGTATTGCCGAGGACGGCACGATCGACCGGTGGCAAACGCTTGAAATCATCGGCTTGAGCGGCGCGCGGCGGCTGCCGGATGCGTCGCACCGGGACGTGAGTTGCCTCAGCCGCCATCTGTCCGGCAGTACGGTTGGCCGATCCTGCAGATCGCGGATAAGCCCCTAGCCTCCGTTTCCGGGGAGGACTTTCTCATCGTCGCAGACCCGATCGGATACTCCCACGAACTGTCGACGTCCCGTCGCCGCGAGAACGTCCCGCGCATTCGCCGGGTGTCCGGGAAAGGGTGAGACGCGCACGATGCCAATAAGAGAGAACCGTCTCAGGACTGTAGCGGGATCGGGTGTCGCCACGTCCTTCCCCGGCAATCCCGCGGGCTTTCCGCGCTCAAGGTGCCGCCTGTGACATCGCCCCCTGTCTTGGTCACGGGCGGCGCCGGCTTCGTGGGCAGCCACGTCGCGAAATCGCTGTCCCGGGCCGGCTATTTGCCGGTCACCTACGACGATCTTTCCAACGGCTCTCGCGACGCGGTGCGTTGGGGGCCGCTCGAACAAGGATCCCTTGAGGAAGCCTCGCGTCTCGCGGAGGTGTTCGACCGCTACCGGCCGGTCGCGGTGCTTCATTTCGCGGCCTTTATCGAGGTCGCAGACTCGATGCGCGATCCGGTCCGCTTCTACCAAAACAATGTGGGCGGAACCCTCTCGCTGCTGCACGCCATGCTCACCGCCGGAACCGGTGCCTTGATCTTTTCTTCGACAGCAGCGGTCTACGGCGAGCCGCACACAAGCCCGATACCCGAGAGCCACCCGTTGGCCCCGATCAATCCCTACGGGGCGGGCAAGATGCTGGTGGAGCGCATCCTCGCCGATTCGCATGCCGCCGGCGGTCCGGCCTTCTGCGCGCTCCGGTACTTCAATGCCGCCGGCGCGGACCCGGACGGGGACCTGAGAGAAAATCACCAGCCGGAGACTCACCTGATTCCGCTGGCCATCGACGCGGCATTGGGGCGGCTGCCGGAAATCAGCCTGTTCGGTACGGACTATCCGACCCGGGACGGTACCTGCGTCAGAGACTTTGCCCATGTCGCCGATATTGCGGATGCTCACGTCCTCGCCCTCAAACGCGTGCTCGAAGGCGGTGAACCCCTCGTCGCCAATCTGGGCGCCGGCGCCGGAGTGTCCGTCCGGGACGTCCTGTCCGCCGTCGGAACGATCACAGGGCGTCCCGTCCCGGTAAAGACCGGACCCAGACGCGCCGGTGATCCCGCCGTCCTTGTCGCGGACCCCCGCCGTGCGAAGAGTGAACTCGGCTGGCGACCGACGCGGTCCGACCTCACGACGATTCTCCAGGACGCCTACCGGTCGCGGCGCTAAGGACAATCGACACCGAAGAGCGCGGGCCGGCGGCCACGAGTCGACAGCCAGGCACTCGCCCAGCCCGAACACCACCTCCGGGACGTCAGGGCGGGCATCACCCTTCGCGGGGGCCGCCAAAAGGGCCGGCGACGGCGACGCCCGGCTTCGGGCTATGGACAGATCCAGTGGAACAGAGAATGGCGCTCCGCGCCGCCGGGAGCGGAACCGAACAACCCAATCCCCGGATTTAAGACGCGCCGCATCCTTCAGGCATCGTCCGCCTGCAACGCGGGACAGTTACAACTTAAGCACCCCCGCCCGCTTCGACCTCCTGACGAAACTTTTCGGCAAACTTGTCACTCAGATTGCCGGCAACCTTTTTCATGATGCCATGTCCATACTTGCCCAGTCGGCCGCTGATCATGACTTCGGAGCTATAGGAGACGTCGGTTCCGCCGGTCTCGCCATCGCTAAGCTTGAGAATGTTGTCTGCGGAGACAACACTGGCGCGCGAGCCTTCCTCGCCACGAGTGTGGGAGATGATGTGGTCCGGCTCGACCTCCTCCGTCACCTCGACCTCGACGCTGAATTTCGCCTTGATTGGCCCGAGTTTTACTTCGATTTTCGCTTGGTAGGAGTTCTCACCTGTCACGGTTATCGAACTGCAGCCGGGAATGCAGCGGCCCATGATCTCCGGGTCCCTTATGTGCCGCCAGACCACCGGGCGGGAAGCGGCAATATTGAAAACTCCCTCAATCTTCATTGTCGATCCTCAGGCCTTTTCGGAGTCAATCATCGTCACCGCTCTCCGTGGCGAGGGCCATTGCAGCGGAGGAAAATCGAGCCGGGCCCCGGCCGGGGAAATCGTCTGAGCCGCCGGTCGATCGCACCGGACGCATGCCCTCCCCGGAACGCTCAGCCTGGCCCCCATGTATCCTTGCTGGAAAGAAGCCACTGCGCACGGTCTCACCCGCCAAATGTCATCGGCCCCGGGTCGCGGACCAGCTGCATCGTGTTACACCGGATTCCGCCGCCATACTTGTGGACCTCGTCATAGTCGACGGGGATCACCTCGACCCCGTGCCGTTCCAGGAGGGCGCGGGTCTTGGTGGCCGATGCGTTCATGATCAGCTTGCGCGGCTCCACCGTGATCGCGTTGGTCGGAAACTTATCGATCTCTTCGGCCGGACATTCGATCAGCTCGTAGCCGATTTCGTGCAGGCGCCGAATCGTCCCGTAGTCACACCAAGGCGGGTAGATCATCGCGAGGCGCGCGTCGAGCGGCGTGACCCACATATCGGCATGCATCCAGCCCGGAACATCGTGGTGATAGTCGTAGAGCGGGCCGGGGCTGTGCGCCAAGTGCACCTCCTTGTAGCCGACCCCCTGCAGGATGGGGATCACCTGTTCCGCACCCTCGCGATTGCAGTCGGTCGACAACATGAGAATGATGAAGTCGTCGCTCATCCGGGTCGAGGCGCCGATTTCGCACACGCCCTTGCCATGCACCGTGTAGAGGATCGGACAGTCGATGCTCATGAGGAATTTGGACACATAGCGCGAGCGGCCGCGCCAGTAAGGCGTGGCCTCGCGCGGTATGATCGCGCCGCCGTTGACCACGAAACCGGCGGCAGCCGAGATCGAGCGCTTGAGCGGACCATAGGCTGAGCGGGGAGGATCCTCGGCCCAACTGACGTAATGCACGTCGATGCCGAGACTCCGGTAGGTCTCCGCCAGAGCATAGTGCTGCTTCTGCATCAGCTCCAGGTTCGGCGTGATGCCGTTGAAGACGAAGAACGAAGAGTCCTGCTCGTAGAGCTTCTTCACTTCGGTCTCTGTCGGCTTGACCATCGCGACCTCGCGCAGCCGGCCGATGCCCTGGGCGCCCCAGGCCTTGCCCCAGATCAGCGGCAGTTCGTCGAGGTAGGAAACCTCCGCATGATACTTTTGATACTGCGGAACCTTACCCTCTTCGTAGTAGGGAAACTTCCTGAGCTCGCCTTCAGGGTCTCCCTCGGCGGGTGTAGCCTGTGCGTCATCAGGTGCCATCTAGAAGCCCTCTCTGTCATCGCCAAGGCGCGGCCTCCCGCCTCCGCAGAAGAGCAAATGGGAGATGGGCAGAACTGTCAACAACGATCAGGGTTCGCCTTTGGCACTCGTTTGGTGTTGCGGTGACGACCGCCGACCCTTGCGTCCTGCCGCGGGCGGGCGATGACGTCCGGACCCGTCAAATTCCCAGATAGGCCGCCTTTACAGACGGGTCGATCAACAGATCCTGGCCGCTGCCGGACGCAACGATTCTACCGTTTTCGATGACATAGCCGACGGAAGCCTGCTGCAGTGTCCGCGTCACATCCTGCTCCGCGATCAGGATTGTGATCTTCTCGCTCACGAGCGACCGGATCGCCTCGAATATCGTGTCCGCCATCATGGGGGCGAGCCCGAGCGTCGGTTCGTCGAGCAAGAGCAGCTTCGGGCGCGCCATCAGTCCGCGGCCGAGCGCCAGCATCTGCTGTTCGCCGCCCGACAAGGTGCCGCCGGCCTGACGGCGCCGCTCGGCGAGACGCGGGAACATCTCATAGACCGTTTCCAGGGTCTGAGCCGTCTGGCGCCGACCCCGCGGCGCAAAGGCGCCGATGCGGAGATTCTCTTCGACCGACATTTGAGAAAATATGAGGCGCCCTTCCGGCACCATGACGATTCCGCGGTCGACGCGCTGGTCGGCCGGCAGTTTGCTGATCTCTTCGCCCTCGAAACGGATCGAACCCCGGACGGTCGGCAGCAGGCCGGAAACCGCCCGCAGCGTCGTGCTCTTGCCCGCGCCGTTGCTGCCGACGAGGGCCGCGACCTTTCCGGCGTCGACCACGAAATCGATGCCATGCACGGCAACGACAGCGCCATAGCCACTGACAAGTCCCTCGATCTCGAGAAAGCGCTCGCCCATCTTCACGTCCCCGCGGCACCTGCCGCCGACGGACCGCCGCCCAGATAAGCGGCCTGGACGTCGAGGTTGTCGGCGATCTCGGCCGGCGATCCTTCGGCGATCTTCTCACCATGGTGCAAGACCACGATATGCCGCGACAGTTCCATCAACGCGCGCATGACATGCTCGATGACCAGCAGGGTCAGGCCATAGCGCTCCCTGATCTCGAGAACCATCGTCATCATCGCCCGCACCTCCGTGGGCGTCAGGCCGGCCATCACTTCGTCGAGCAGCAGCAGTCTGGGGGCCGTTGCCAGGGCCTTGGCGACTTCCAGCTTCTTCTGGGAGGCGAGCGTGAGGGCAGCCGCTGGTTGATGGGCGACATCAAGCAGGCCGACCTCTTCCAGAATCAGCAACGCCCGCTCATTGGCCTCCGCGAGTTTTTCAGCCGGTCGCGCGCCGAACCGAGCCGCCGTCGCGACGTTTTCAAGCGTGGTCAGTCCCCGGAACGGACGAACGATCTGGAAGGTCCGCGCAATGCCGGCGCGGCAGATGCGATCCGGCTTCAAACCGTTGATTCGAACGCCGTCGAAACTGACCTCTCCGATGTCGGGTCGATTGTGCCCGGCAATCACGCTGAAAAGGGTGGTCTTGCCGGCGCCATTGGCTCCCATCAGGCCGACAATCTCGCCCTCCGCAACGGAGAACGAAACGTTGTTCAGAGCCCTGACCCCGCCGAAGGATTTCGATATTCTGTCGGCAACCAGAAGGGTCATCGCCTGCCTCCCCCGCGGCGGGCGAGCAGACCGACGATGCCGTTCGGCGCAAACAGAACGAAGCACACCAGCAGGGTGCCCAGCGCGACCATGTAGAGTTGCGGCAAGCTCGACCAGAGCAATTCCGACAGCACCAGAAGGAAGCCCGCGCCGAGAACCGGGCCGCGGGCATCGTCGCTGCCGCCGATGATCGCCATCGTCACGATGGTGAAGGAGATGATCGGATTGAACAGTTGCAGGACTTCGACATAGGTCAGGCGAAGCCCCATGACGGCGCCGACCATGCCCGGAATGACCGCCGACAGGATGTAGGCATAGGTCTTGTAGCGGACGACCGGGACCCCGATCGTTTCCGCTGCCGGCTCGTCTTCCCGGATCGCGATCAACCCGGCCCCCAGGCGCGAACGCCGCACCGACCAGGCGAGAAGCGTTGCGCCGACGGCCAGACCCAGCATGACGTAGAACAGGATCGTTACCGGCGGCGTGCCGAACATCAGTCGCCCCGCCTGGGCGATCGTCGCTTCGACATTGATGACGATGTACTTGACGAGTTCGGCGATCCCGAAGGTGAGGATCACGAAATACGGCCCCCGTACGCGCAGGACCGGCGCTCCGATAATCGCCGCGAACAGGCCGGCCGCGAGCCCGGCGAGAGGGATCGCGACCCACAATGGCAACAGCTGCCAGGTGACGACGGAGACGTAGCCGCCGAGCCCGTAGAAGACGACATGGCCGAGCGAAATGTAGCCCGCCATTCCGGACAGTATCGTCCAGCTCTGGGTCAGAGCGATCCACATGCACAGGGTCAGCGCGACAGAAACGTAGTAGCTGCCCACGACCTGCGGCACGGCGATGGCGAACAGGCCTGCCGCCAGGGTGGCCACCGGGAAACGCCACGTGCCCGTCACGCCCGGCGCGGTCGTGGTGGGTGCCGCCGTCATCGCACCACCCGCCGGCCGCCAAGCAGCCCCTGCGGCCGAAGCAGCAGGATCGCGACGAACACGCCGTAGAGAATGATGGACCGGGCATTCTGCGAGGTCAGAACGACACCGTAGATCTCAATGAAGCCCAGCAGGAAGCCGGCAATGATGCCGCCGGTGAGATTGCCCAGACCTCCGGTAATGATCACCACGAACGCTGCAATGGTGAACGGGAAGCCCATGAAGGGTGATATCTGCTCGGTCATCGACAGCAGGACACCCGCGAGACCCGCGAGGCCGAACCCGAGCATGAAGCTGAGCAGCTGGACCCGCTCCACCTTCACCCCAACGATCTTCGCGGCGTCCCGGTTCTGGATCAGCGCCTTGATCGCAAGCCCGTAGATGTTGGCCCGCAGGAAGATCACCGTCGCCGCGCAAAGGGCCAGCGCGACACCCAGTGTCAGCAGGCGGTTGGCCGTCATCGAAATCTCACCGACCCGGAACACCTGATCCAGGTAAGGCACCGCCCGAGGCGAGGCCGTGAATGCCAGCGCAGCGAGGTTCTGGACGACGACCGACAGACCAAAGAAGAGCAGTAGCGAATTCGCTTCGAGTTTCTCGACCGGACCCGAGATCTCGATCTGTCGGCGGAAAAGGCCGAAATAGGCAGCCGCGCCGATGGCCGACGCGCCCAAGGCCGCGATCAGCAAGGAAAGTATGGGGGAAAGCCCGACCAGCGACAGCAGCCAGAAGCTGGTGTACGCCCCCAGCATCATCAAATCGCCATGGGCGATGTTGAGAAGCCGCATCGTGCCGTAGACCAGGTTCAGACCGAGCCCGATCAGCGCATACACGCTGCCGATGACCAGCGCGGAAAACAGCAGTTGGCCGGACAAAAAGGCGTCCACCGGTCATCACCCTCGAAGCGGCTGGCGGAAACAAGGATGGAGGGGACCGCAGGCCCCCTCCATCAGAGAGCAGTCAAAAACGCTGTCGGACTAGCGCTTCATGAACTTGCTGGTGGCCATGCCCTCTGGCCAGACGATCTGGAGATCGCCCTTCTGGATCTGAAGGAACCCGGTCGGGAGCAACTTGTTCTCCACCCCGGTGAACTTCACCGGCCCGTTGATCGTCTCGAACGTGTCGGTGGCGATCACCTGGCGAAGCTTCTCCTTGTCGAGACCCGCCTTCGCGACCGCCTGCTCCAGGATCTCGAGCGACATATAGGCGAGCGCCGAATCCAGATAGTCGGGCGGCATGTTGAACTTCTTCGAATAGGCCTCGGTGAATTCCTTCGCGCGCGGCCACCACTTCTTCTGCAGCGGGCTCCAATGGCCCATGGTGACGATGCCGTTGGCGAAGTCGCCGAACGCCTTGCGGAACACCGGGATGGATGGCCCCACCAACAGGAACTGGAAGCCGGCGCTGATGCCGATCTCCTTGGACTGCTTCATGTACAGGAACGAATCCGCCGGATAGGACAGCACGATCACGGCATCAACGTTTGCCTGCTTCACCTTGGTGAGCAGCGGCGTCATATCCGAGATGTTCGGCGGATACTTCTCGTTGATCTTCACCGCGATGCCCGCCTTTTCCAGAGCGGGGATCAGGAACTTCTGGTTCTCCTGGGCGAAGGGCAAGACGTTGGCGATGACGGCCGCCGACTTGATGCCCTGCTGCTTCAGCATCTTCGCCATTTCGCTGGCGATGCTGTCCGGGAACATCGAGGTTGGGAACCAGATATAGCCCGGGCTCACCTGACGCAGAGCGACCGAGGCCGCCGTGTTGCCGACGATGGGGAATTTGTACTTTTCGGCGACCGGCGCGACGGAGAGATGCATCGGCGTGCCCCAGGGCGCCAGCAGCAGGTCCACCTTGTCGTCCGTGATCAGCTTCTCGTAGATCGGCGCGACCTTCGAGGGATTGGATTCGTCATCGTACCAGACGAGCTTGATCGGACGCTTCTTGCCGCCGACGTCGAGGCCGCCGCGGGCCTTGATCTGGTCCCGCCACAGCTCGTAGACGGTCATCTGCGACGCGGCACCCTGCGCGAAGATACCGGTTTTCGAAATCGAGAAGCCGATCTTGACCGGATCCTCCGCGGCGTTCGCCTGACCGGCGACCGTGAATGCCGCCGCCATGGCGGTCGTTAGCAGTTTCTTGAACATGTGAGCCTCCAGTTTCCCTTATTTGATTTTACCCAGTACTCGATCCGCGATCCGTCCTTTCAGCGGCAGTCACTTACTCAGCGGGCTCAAACCCGCCCGAGGGCAGCCAGGATTCGTTCCGGCGTATAGGGCTGCTCGGTCACGTGGACGCCGAAGGGCGACAGGGCGTCGTTCACCGCATTGAGGATCGCACCCGGGCCGCCGATGATCCCGGCCTCGCCCACCCCCTTGGCCCCGAGAAAGCTCTTCTTCGTGGGCGTCGCCATGTGGGCGATCTCCATATCCGGCATCTCGCCCGCCATGGGCAGCAGGTAGTCGACCAGCGTGCCGTTCTGGAGCTGACCGTCGTCGTCGTAGCTGAGTTCCTCGAACAGCGAACAGCCGACGGCATTCGCGAGTCCGCCTCTCAGCTGCTCGTCGACCAGCATCGGATTGATTGGCCTGCCGCAATCGTCCACGGCCCAGAGCTTGAGCGGCTTGATGAAGCCCGTGTCGGGATCGAGCTGTACCAGCGAGCCGATCGCTCCATTGGTGTACATGAACATTGCATCGCGAAGGCTGAAATGGCCGGTCGCTACGACGCCGGGATCGCCTTCGATGGGCAGGCCCGTTCCCTGGAAATGGACGATCCGCCCCAGTTCGGCCAGCGTCATGCGGACCGAGCCGTCCGACCGTTGAAGGATTTCGCCTTCGCGGATATCCAGATCGTCGGGCGAAAGCTGCAGCAGCGCCCCGGCGATTTTCAACAGGTTTTCACGCAGGGTCCGGCCCGCGCGAAGCGCGGCCTCGCCGGCGATGCCCGTTGCCCGCGAGGCCCAGGTGCCGCCGCCGTAAGGCGTTCGGCCGGTGTCTCCCAAGGTCATGCTGACCGAGTCCATCGGGACGCCGACCGCGCTGGCGATAATCTGGGTTAGAATCGCGGCCGCACCCTGCCCCTGGTCCGTGACACCGACCGCCGCGCTCACCGCTCCGGACGGCTCCAGTTTGACCGTGCACGCATCCTGCGCGGTGATCGGCGCGCCGCCGACACCGTAGACCAAGGGCGACGGGCTGGTGCCCTCGCAGTAGATCGAAACCCCGATCCCCAAATAGATATCCTGCTCGCGCTTGGCATCGCGTTCCTTGCACAGGGCGTCATAGTCCATGATGCGCACCAGTTCCTCCAACGAGGACTGGAACGACAGGCCCTCGAAGGGCATCCCGGCGGCAGTCTCGTAAGGATAGGCGTCGTCGGGAATCAGGTTCTTGCGACGCACCTCGACCGGGTCCAGCCCGCCCTTGCGCGCGACCAGATCGACCATCCCTTCGGTAACCGAGCAGGCGATCGGCATGCCCACGCCGCGAAGCTGGCACATCGGCGCCTTGTTCTGGAACACGACCCGGGCGGTCGCCTTGTAGTCTTTCAGGTCGTAGGTCGAGCCGCTGAAGATCGCGACCAGCATCGCCTCGACCCCACTCGACCGCGGATAGACCGAATAGGGCCCGATACCGGTCAGGTCATCGACCTCAAGGCCAACGATGCGGCCGTCCGACATCATGCCGATCTTCGCCTTGACGATATGATCCCGGCAGTGGACGTCGCCGGTGAACGACTCAAGACGGTCCGCGATGAACTTGATCGGCCGACCCAGGATCTTGCTGACGGCGATCGTCGTCATTTCGTCGCCGAAAACATGGATCTTCAGCCCGAAGGACCCCCCGACGTCGGGCACGATGACCCTGATCCTGTGCTCCTCGACCCCGAAATGCCGCGCGAAGACCGCCTGCATGATGTGCGGCACCTGGCTCGAATGGTGCACGGTCAAGATCCCGTCACCGGGATTGAAGTCCGCGATCAGGCCGCGCGGCTCGAGCGGGACCACCGTCTGTCGGTGGATGCGGAAACTTTCCTCGACGACGATGTCGGCCCCGGCGATCCGGCCCGGCGCGTCGCCGGCATCGATGTCCATGCGAAAGCAGAGATTGTCCCCAAGGTCGGGATGAAGAACCGGCGTCGCGGGATCGAGCGCGGTCACCATGTCTGTGAGCGGCGGAAGTTCCTCCCAGTCAACCGCGATGGCGTCGGCGGCGTCCTCGGCCTGGGCGCGGCTCTGGGCGACGACCGCCGCGACCACCTCGCCCTGCCAGGTGGCGCGCTCCTTCGCCATCGGAAATTGCGGCGCCGATTTGATCCCCGGCAGGTTGCTGATCACGGCTTCCCACGGCGTCACCACGCCCTCGAGGTCGCCCGCCGTGAAAATGCGGATCACACCGGGCAACGCGGCGGCCGCTGCCGAGTCGATGCTCTTGATCCTGGCGTGCGCGTAAGGGCTGCGCAGAAAGGCGATATGGGCCATGCGCGGCAGCAGGAGATCGTCGATATAGCGCCCCCGGCCGGCGGTGAACCGCTCGATACCGGGGCGTGGTACGGAAACGCCGATCGGCGCGGCGAGAGTCTCGCTGACGTCGGTCATTTGCTGGGCCTTCCCCGCTGACTGGCCACCTGTTCAATGGCGTCGACGATCGCCTGATATCCGGTACAACGGCAATAATTGCCCGAGATGAATTCGCGGATCGAGTCCCGGTCCGCGGTGCCCCCGCTTTCAAGATACTCGGTCGCGGTGAGCAACATGCCGGGCGTACAAAATCCGCATTGCAACGCGTTGCGCGCCACAAATGCGGCCTGCAGATCAGCGGCGTCGCCCGAATCCGAAAGCCCTTCGATCGTGGTCACGTCGGTTCCGTCCGCCTGGGCCGCCAGCATCAGGCAGCCCCGCACGATCGCGCCGTCGACCCGGATCGTGCAGGCGCCGCACACGCCATGCTCGCACCCGACGTGGGACCCGGTCAGGCCGATCTGGTGGCGAATGAAGTCGACCAGATTGATACGCGGAGACACCTGGGCTTCCACCCGCTCTCCGTTGACCGTCAGCGATATAGAGATTGGTGTCGTCATGTCACTCCATCATGTCGCCGAGGACGCGGCCGACCAGAACCGACGCCAGATGCTTCTTCATCGCCGCGCTCGCCTGGAGATTGTCGGTCGGGTCAAGGGTCTCACCAACCGCCCCGCGCAAGACCTCAACCAGGTCGGCGTCGAGCGGCCGACCGGCCGCCAGATCCGCCGCCGAGGAAAGAACCGGGACGTTGCCGATGCCGAAAAAGGCGAGCCGCAGCCGTTCGATCGTGCCGCCGGCCATCCGGGCGGCGGCGGCAAGACCGACCATGGCGAAATCGCCGTGACGACGCGCCAACTCGCCGAACCCGAAGCGATCCGAGGAGGTCGCCAGCGGCACCTCGACCGCCTCCAGGACTTCCTTCTCGCCTCGTGCCGTCTCGTAAAGGTCCACGAAGAACGTGTTCGCCGGCACCCGGCGCTGACCGTCCCGTCCGCGCAGCACGAGCGTCGCGCCCAATGCGAGCGCGCAGGCCGGCAGTTCCGCAGCCGGATCGGCGAGCGAGAGGCTGCCCCCGATCGTGCCCCGATTGCGGACCGCGGGGTGAGCCACATGCCGGATCGCTTTCGTCAGGAGCGGCGCATGCCTGGCCACCTCGGGCGAATGTTCGAGTTCGACATGGCGCGTCAGCGCCCCGATCCGCAGCATGTCGCCCTCGACGGAAAGCCCCTTGAGGGCGTCGATTCGATTGATGTCGATCAGCAACGCCGGCGCCGAAAGGCGCATGTTCAGGGTTGGCATCAGCGACTGGCCGCCGGCCAGGATGCGGGCGTCGTCTCCATGCCGCTCGATCAGATCGAAGACCTGATCCAGCTCCGTGGGGCGCACGTAGTCGAAGTCGTGGGGCTTCACGCCGATATCCTCCAGCGGAACTTGATCATGATCCGTGTTCCCGCATCCACGTTACCGCTTTTCCGACCCAGGGCCCGTTCGGGTCTCCTGCGGCGTAGTTTGCCTGGAAGTGGTCGCATCCTGGCAGGGTGATGCGGGTGACGTCGGCGCCGCGCGCGCGCAGGGCGGCCTCGAAGGCCTCGG
>CAMYMQ010000414.1 GCA_947259335.1 uncultured Alphaproteobacteria bacterium
GCGAACCATCGCCTGGGTCAGCGTTTCGGCGCGGGCGCTCCCGGCTGGGACGGCGGCCGCGGCGGCCGCGATGCACGCGGCGACGGCAACGGCGCCGGACGGACGTCTCGGTCGATCAAGGCGCGGTGTGCGGCATGACATGTGGCGGGGCCCCCTCTCTCATCATCCAAGTGATCTCGTGCCGCCGGCCGTCTGGTGCAGCCGTTCGGCGTGTCAGAATACGAACTGCTCCTCCGGTACGTAGTCTGGAAGCACCGGCGTCGCCGCGTCGAAGATCGGGCGCGCCGACAACACCTCGCCGACCCGGGTATAGACCCGCGCCTGCCCCATGCCTCGGCCCGAATTCACGACAGCGACAGCACGACCGCCCGGCGCAAGTTGCCGGGCGAGCGTCTCTGGAATCTCGGTAATGGCCCCGCTGAACAGGATGACGTCATAGGGCGCCTGTTTGGGATAGCCTTCGGTCAGGCCGGCCTCGACCACCAGCGCATTGTCGATGCCGAGCTCGACCAGCGTCTCGGTGGCGCGTGCCGCGAGCGCCGGGTCGGCCTCCACGCCGACGACCGTCTGGCACACGCTGGCCAGGATCGCGGTCGAGTACCCCGTCGCGCAGCCGATATCGAGCGCGATCGCCTCGGGCTGGATGTCGGCCACCTGCAGCAGGCGCGCCAGGACCATCGGCTCCATCAGGAACCGGCCCGGCGCGATCTCCAGATCCTCGTCGACATAGGCGACGCTCCGGCGCTCGGCCGGGACGAAGAGTTCACGCGGAATCGTCTCCATCGCGTCCAGCACGGCGTCGCTGGTGACGCGGTTGGTGCGGACTTGGCTCTCGACCATGTTGTGACGCGCGGCGGCGTAGTCTGTCATTGATCCGGTTGCCCTGACGCCAGGCGGATGGACGCCTTCGAATAGGAGTGCGGCCACGGCCGGAAGACCGGCCGGGCGTGACTTGAGGCTCTGGTTATAATGATCCCCCGGAAGCCTGACAATGTGGCCGATGCGTCACGGCCGCCGACCAATTTTTGCCCGGGCCGGGGCGGACCTGGCGGCAGCCTTGAATTCACGCGGACCCAACCCCACCGGGGCCGGCCCGACCGCCCGCGAGCGGCGCGGCGCCCGGATGGGGGCCCGCGCTAGAAGGGATTGTCGATGTCGGCGAAGCGCGGCAGACTGCGGTCCTTGGGGGACAGGCGCGGCCCGCCGGCCGATCCCGGCCATCGAATGGCGAGCTGCGGGTCGTCCCAGCGGACGCCGGCGTCGAGATCCTCCGCATAGGGCGCGGTGACCTTGTAGATCACCTCGGTATCGGGTTCGAGCGTCATGAAGCCGTGCGCGAAACCCGGCGGGATCCAGAGCTGCCGCCAATTGGCCGGGCTCAGCTCCACGCCGACATGGGACAGGAAGGTCGGCGATTCCGCCCGAAGGTCCACCGCCACGTCGAAGATCCGCCCCCGGACGACGCGAACGAGCTTTCCCTGCGCCTTGGGCGGCCTCTGGAAATGGAGTCCGCGCACCGTGCCGGGCAGCCTTGACCAGGAAGCATTTTCCTGGACGAAGTCAGCGCCAGTAACGTCGACTGTTTTCTTATTGAATAGTTCCGAGAAGACGCCGCGGTCATCTTCGATTATTTTCGGCTCAATAATGATTACATCGGGAATGCTGGTCTTTTGAAATTCCATCAAGTTTGACTTTGGCTGCCGTGACAGGTGATGTACGGAACTGCCGTAGGGGGCGGCGGGACGCGGCGAGACATCCCACGGACAGGTGGCGATCGCGGGGCGATAGTACTTGTGTGACGGGGTCGGGAAGAAATGAAAATTCTGGTCACCGGGGGAGCGGGATTCATCGGATCGGCGCTCGTCCGCCACATCGTCGCGGTGAGCGACGCGGAGATCGTCAATCTCGACAAATTGACCTATGCGGCGGCGCCGGAGGCCCTGGAGGACTGCGCGCTGTCCCCGCGTTACAGCTTTCGCCGGCTCGACATTTGCGACGGCGCGGCCGTCAGCGCGGCGCTCGAGGCGGACCAGCCGGACGCCATCGTCCATCTCGCGGCGGAAAGCCACGTCGATCGATCGATCGACGATCCGGGCGATTTCGTGACCACCAACATCGTCGGCACCTTCGCCCTGCTCCAGGCCGCCCGCGGCTACATCGAAACGCTGACGGGCGCCAGGCGCGATCACTTCCGGTTCCTCCACGTCTCCACGGACGAGGTCTTCGGCGCCCTGTCGGCCGGCGATCCGCCGGCGGCCGAGCAGGCTCCCTATCGCCCCAATTCCCCTTATGCGGCATCGAAGGCCGCCTCGGACCACCTGGTGCGCGCCTGGGGAGAGACCTACGGCCTGCCCGTCGTCTGCTCGAACTGCACCAACAACTACGGCCCGTGGCAATACCCCGAGAAGCTCGTTCCGGTGATGATCGCACGCGCGCTGGACGGGCGGCCCCTGCCGGTCTACGGCGACGGCGGCAACATCCGGGACTGGCTCCATGTCTCCGACCACGCGGCCGCCCTGTGGACGATCCTCACGCGCGCCCCGGCGGGCGTCCGCTACACCGTCGGCAGCCGGCAGGAGCGCACCAACAACCAGGTCGTCGAAGCCATCTGCGCCCACATGGACCGGCGCTTCCCGGACCGCGCGCCGCACCGGCGGCTGATCGCCCGGGTCCCCGATCGGCCCGGGCACGATTTCCGCTACGCCATCGACCCGTCGAAGCTCGAGAAGGACCTCGGCTTCCGTCCCGCCCATACCTTCGAGGGCGGCCTGGCTGAGACGATCGACTGGTATCTCGCCAACGAGGCCTGGTGGCGCCGCCGGGCCGCATCGACCGCACAAGCCGATCGCCGGGGCCTTCGCGTCGGTCTCCGCCGCAGGGCCGCCAAGGCGCCGGCATGACCCGCCTGCTGATCCTGGGCGGAACGGGCCAGCTCGGCCGCGCGCTACAGGCCGCGCC
>CAMYMQ010000415.1 GCA_947259335.1 uncultured Alphaproteobacteria bacterium
ACAAGGCCGGCGCCGCCGAGCGATGACCGCATCCGCCGCTGCCGCCCTGGCGCCACCGCCGGTAATGACCGGCCGCCGCCGGAACCGGGTCATCCTGGCGAGCCTGGGGGCCGCCTGCGGCGCGATGCTGCTGGTCAATCTCGCCTTCGGCGCTGTCGATCTCTCGATCGCGCACGTTCTGTCGATCCTCGGCGGTCAGATCGGGCTCGACCTGCCGTGGTCCCATACGCCCCAGCAAGAGGCGGTGTTGCTGCATATTCGCCTGCCGCGAGCGATCCTGGGCATTCTCGTCGGCGGTTCGCTGGCCGTGTGCGGCGCGGCGCTCCAGGGACTGTTCCGCAATCCGCTGGCCGACCCCGGCCTGATCGGCGTCTCGGCGGGCGCGGCGCTGGCCGCCGTCGTCACCATCGTGCTCGGCGGCACCCTGTTAGCCGGCAGCATGGCCTGGGCGCACGACTTCGCCCTGCCGGTGGCCGCCTTCGCCGGCGGCCTGGTCGCCACCGTTCTGGTCTACCGGATCGCGAACAATGCCGGCCGGACGGTGGTCGCAACCATGCTGCTGGGCGGGGTCGCGGTGTCGGCGATCGCGTCGGCGGGCATCGGCATCATGGTCTTCGTCGCCGACGACGATCAGTTGCGGACGCTCAACTTCTGGCTGCTCGGCAGCCTCGCCTCGGCGGGCTGGTCGAAGCTGTTGCCGGCGCTGCCGCTCCTGGTCGCGCCGATGATCCTCGTGCCGATGTGGGCACGGACCCTCAACGCCCTGCTGCTGGGCGAGGCCGAGGCAGCGCATGTCGGCGTCGACGTCGAACGCTTCAAGAAACTGCTCGTCCTGCTGGTCGCGCTGGGCACCGGCGCGGCGGTGGCGCTGGCCGGCATCATCGGATTCGTCGGCCTGATCGTGCCCCACATGATCCGCCTGTCGGCGGGGCCCGATCACCGGTTGCTGCTGCCCGGCGCGGTTCTGCTGGGCGGCACGCTCCTGCCCGGCGCGGACCTGCTGGCCCGGCTCGTCGTGATCCCGGCGGAGATGCCGATCGGAATCATCACCGCGCTGGTCGGCGGCCCCTTCTTCCTGTGGCTGCTGCTCCGCGAAAAGGGAAGGCTCGGCTGATGCTCGCCGCCCACAACGCCACGGTCCGGATCGGCCGCCGCAATCTGATCGAAGACATCAGCCTGACCGTCGCGCCCGGCGAGGTGGTCGCCATCGTCGGCCCCAACGGCGCGGGCAAATCGACCCTGGTCAAGGCGCTGTCGGGCGATGTCAGCCTCGCCGCCGGCCGCGTCGAGATGAACGGTCGGGCGGTCGGCGCGTGGCGGCGGCGCGACGCGGCGAAGCTGCGCGGAATCCTGCCCCAGGCCTCGTCGCTCAGCTTTCCGTTCCGCGCCCATGAGGTGGTGCTGATGGGCCGCGCCCCGCACATCGCCGGGATCGAGCGCGAGCGCGACTACGAGATCGCTCGTGACGCGATGGCGCTGGCCGAGGTCGAGCATCTGTGGGATCGGCTTTATCCGACCCTGTCCGGTGGCGAGCAGCAGCGTATCCAGCTCTCCCGCGTCCTCGCCCAGATCTGGGATTCACCCCTGGACGGGCAGGCCCGGGTGCTCATCCTCGACGAGCCGACCTCGAGCCTCGACATCGCCCACCAGCATGCGGTCCTCGCCGCCGGCGAGCGACTGGCGGAGGACGGGGTCGCTGTACTCGCGGTCCTTCACGACCTCAACCTGGCGATCGCCTATGCCGACCGGATCGCCGTCCTGGACCGCGGCCGGCTTGTCGCCGCCGGCCCCCGCGAGCAGGTCTGCGAGGGCGATCTGTTGAGCGAGGTCTTCGGTGTCCGATTGGAAACCCGCTGGGACGAGGAGGCAGGTCACCCCTTCGTCGTCGCTCGGCCGAAGGCGCTAGCGTCGCTTCCCTGAATGGACTGCTGCCGAGGGACGGACGGTTAACGCCCACGCGTGACGCGTTCCTGTTAGCGCACCAACACCGTCGGCCGGGATATACCAGGCGGGCTGCGACGAACTCGGGATAGATGCGGGCCCGCCGTTCCCGCACCGAACCGCGGAGACGCTCGAGGTCAACTTCGGTTGGCGACGGTGTCGCCGGGGCCGTGGCGTCATGGTCGAACCGGAACCCCGTTTGAGCGGCAATTTCGTCGACACTCTCCCCGCCGTGCATACTGGCCAGTCGAAACCGTTCGGAGACCCGATCGAATTCGAAAAGCGCCTTGCCAGGCAGCAGGTGCGTGGGCCCGCCCGGTTTGCAGACGTCCGGTGGGCTCGTGCAGGGGGCGCTGATAAAGTCGACCTTCGGGACCAGGACGCGCCGGTTGTGCTCCTCGCGGAAGATTATGACCCGCGGCACCAGGAAGTAGACGAAAGCCGAGCCGAAAGAGCCCGGGAAGCGCACTGCCGGGTGATCGTAGTCCCCCGCCGCCACCGGGTTCAGGTTGGCCTGACCATCAATTTGGGCGCCGCCGGCCGATCAGGCGGCTGGTGGCAATCCGCGGCCGCAAACAATACCCCCTGGTATTGACAGTACATACCGGGGGGTATAGTGTGTGGGCGCAATATTCACACAGGTGTCACGCTCAATGACGATTGCGATCGAAGAAAATCCGGCGCTCGGCAAGACGGCCTCCGTCCTCGATATCGAGACCAACTTTCTCGAGACCGGCGAAGGGGAGCCGGTGGTTCTGCTGCACGGTTCGGGGGTGGGCGTGTCGGCATGGGCCAACTGGCACAAGGCCATACCCGCCCTGGGCAAGCATTTCCGGGTCGTCGCGCCGGACATGCCGGGCTTCGGCTATACCGAACGGAAGCCGGGCCAGAAATACGACATGAAGTTCTGGGTGGCGCACCTGCTCGGCTTTCTCGATGTCCTGGGCATCGAGCAGGCGAATCTCGTCGGCAACTCGTTCGGTGGCGGCCTCTCGCTCGCGTTCACCCTGCGGCATCCGGAGCGGGTGCGGCGGCTCGTCCTGATGGGGACGCCGGCGGGCCATTTCCCAATGACCCACGGCCTGAAGGGGCCGCGCAGTTTCGAGCCGACCCGGGAATGGGTCGCCGAGATGATGCGCATCTTCCCGCACGATCCCGCCGTGGTGACCGAGGAGATGATCGACGAGCGCTACCAGGCGATGCAGCGGCCCGACGAGCGCGCCGCGTTCAAGAAGCTGATGCCCAAGGACGAGGGCGACGAGAAGGAACGGATCGTCCGCGGCGTGCCCGAGGACCGGCTGGCGACCATCGACAAGCCGACCCTCGTGATCCACGGACGGGAGGATCGGGTCATTCCCCTGGAGATCGGCCTGCGCATGCTCACGAACATGGCCCGGGCGGAAATGCATGTATTCGGCCAGTGCGGCCATTGGGTGCAGCTCGAGCGGCCCGACGCGTTCCATGCGCTGGTCGCCGAGTTCCTCCAGCGCCAAATGGGCATGGGAGCGGCGGCATGAGCGTCAACATGGTGGAGAAGCTTCTGCATGACGTCAGCGTGAGCCGCGCCACCGCGGAGCGCTTCAAGACGGATTTCGACGGCCTGCTGGTCAAGTACCGGCTCACCGAGGATGAAGCGGAGATGTTCCGGAGCGGCGATGTCCGCGCGATGCGCGATATGGGCGCGAATTCGATGCTAACGATGGGGTTCTGGATGATGGTTCGCGGCCCCCGCGAAATGGGCGAATACATGAAGCGAATGCGCAGGGTGGAGGGCTAGCCGGATGGGAGACATCGTCGGCGGTTTCGTTCTGCCCCACAATCCACTGATCTTCCAGAACCCCAAGGGCGCCAAGCCGGAACAGCAGGCCCAGGTCATGGAGGCCTATGCCGAGGTCGGCCGTCGGATCGAGGCGCTCGGGGCGACCTCGGCGATCATCCTGGGAACGGATCACTACGTCATGTTCGGCCCCGGATGCCTGCCGTCGCTGCTGATCGCGACCGGCGATCTCGACGGGCCGCTGGAACGGCTCCAGGGGATGGAACGCAAGCCGATCCCCAACAATCCCCGGCTTGCCGAACACATCATGGAATCCGGCTTCGATGCGGGAATCGATTGGGCGGTCGCCAAGGCGATGACCGTCGATCACTCGATCGCCATTCCGTATTTCATGTCCGTCCTGCCCGCCGGCGACATTCCGATCATCCCGATCTACCTCGCCTGCGGCGTCACGCCCTTCGTGCGGATGGAGCGCGCGCGGGCGCTGGGCCGGGTATTGAAACAGGCGGTCGCTTCCGGCCCCGCCGAGGAACGGGTGGTCGTGATCGGAAGCGGCGGCATCAGCCACTGGGTCGGCGAGGCGGAAATGGGCAAGGTCAACGAGGCGTTCGATCGCGAGATCCTGGCCTTGATCGAGACTGCCGACGCTGACGCGCTCGCCGCCTACAGCGACGAAGACGTCCTCGCGCGTGGCGGCAATGGCGCGTTGGAGATCCGCAACTTCCTGTGCGCCCTGGAGGCGGTCGGTGCCCGCCGGGGCGAGGTGATCGCCTATGCGCCGGTGCCCGGCTGGATCACGGGCCTCGGCTTCGCCCAACTGCATGCGTGACTGAAATGACGTCCACGCTTGATCCAAGGTCCCTGATCGACGCCGACGAAGGTTGGATCGACCGGCGGATCTTTTCCGACCCGGGGCTCTACGAACTGGAACTCGAGCGCATCTTCGCGCGCTGCTGGCTGTTTCTCGCCCACGAGTCGCAAATTCCGAAAACCGGGGATTTCGTGACCGCCTACATGGGCAGGGATCACGTCATCGTGGTGCGCAAGAAGGATGGCGGTGTCGCGGCCTTCATCAACAGCTGTTCGCACCGCGGAAACCGGATCTGCGGCGCCAGCCAGGGCAACGCGCGCCAGTTCGTATGCAACTACCATGGGTGGGCCTTCGGCCTCGAGGGCGAACTGGTCGGCATGCCCCAGAAGGAGCTGTACGAGGCGACGCCCGGTTTCGACAAGAGCAGGATGGGGCTTACCCGGGTCGCGCAGATCGAAAGCTACAACGGATTGATTTTCGCGACCTTCGATCCGGAAGCGCCGTCGCTGGACGACTATCTGGGCGACTACCGATGGTATCTGGATATCGTCCTCGACAACGACGAAGGGGGCACCGAATTCCTCGACGGCTGCATCAAGTATGACGTGGCCTGCAACTGGAAGCTTCCGGCCGAGAATTTCGTCGGCGACTCCTACCACGCGCAATGGACCCACAATTCGGCGGCGATGGCCATCTTCGGCCGGGGGATCTCGCCGCGAAAGCTCGAGAATACCTTCCATGCGACCATGAACGGCCATGGTTGGGGCTTCGGCCTGGACATGATCGGCAACGCTGCGGCCAGCGGTCACCGCATCGTCACCGACTATTGGCGGAGCCGGGAATCGGCGATCGCCGCGCGTCTCGGCAAGCTGCGGTCCAAGATGGTGGCGTCATCGAGTTCGGCCAACCTGTTTCCGAACTTCGGCTTCCTGCCGGGGCATGCCTGCTTCCGGGTGTGGCAGCCGATGGGCCCGGCATCGATGGAGCTTCGCAGCTGGATCCTGGTCAATCGGAACATGCCGGCGGAGGTCAAGGACGCCTACCGCCAGGCGGCGGCTTTCACCTTCTCTCCGGGCGGCGTGTTCGAGATGGATGACAGCGAGAACTGGGAGAATGCGACCCGCGCGAGCACGGGCGTCGTCACCCGCCGTCAAAGGCTCTATTACGGGCTCGGTCACAACACCCGGGAAGACCATCCCGACCTGCCCGGCCGCGTCTATCGCAACTTCTTCAGCGACGCCAACCAGATGGCTTTCTACAGCCGGTGGGCCGACCTGATGAGCGCCGAACGATGGGCGGATGTCGCCGAGCCGTCAGAGCGGGACGCCGCGGAATGAGCGGCACGTCGACGAGCTCCGGCGGCCGCCCGGCAAGCGAACCGGTCGACTGGACCGTCGTGCTGGAGGTCCAGCAGTTCCTGTTTTCCGAGGCGCGCCTTCTCGATGCGTGCCGCTATCAGGAATGGCTGGCTCTGCTGACCGACGACGTCCACTACTGGATGCCCGTGATCGAGAACACTCTGGGGCGCGGCGCTCCCCACCGCTTCAGTCCGGATCGGCTGGCCTTCTTCGACGACAATCTCAAGTCTTTGCGCAGGCGCGTCGACAAGCTTACCAACCGCACCGCCTGGACCGAGAACCCGCCGACGCGGCAATGCCATGTGATTTCGAACGTCGAGGTGGAGCCCGCGGAACGCGGTGACGAACTGACGGCCCATTCCGTTTTCGTCCACAACCGGGGCATGGGCGAGCGGGACGAGTTCACCCTTGTCGGCCGGCGCGAGGATGTCCTGCGGCGGACGGAGGAGGGGCTGCGCCTGGCCAAGCGCCTAGTCATCATCGATCAGCACGTCTTGTTGGCGCGCAATCTGAACGTTTTCTTCTGAGGCGCCTTGTGGAGCAATCATCACGCGGTTGGCTCGACGGCCTGACAGCGATCGTCACGGGCGGCGCGCATGGCATCGGATCGGCCATCGTCGAACGCTATATCGCCGAGGGTGCCAACGTCTGCATTCTCGACCGCGACGCCGACGCCGCGCACTCTCTGGCCGCCCGGTATCCCGGGCGCGCGGTGGCCTCGCCCGGAGACGTGACGCGGTTCGAAGACAACGCGGCCGCCGTCGCGGCGGCGCAAGAGTCCTTCGGGCGGCTCGATGTCTTCATCGGCAACGCCGGCGTATTCGATTTCAATCGTCCGCTGCGAAAGTTCGACACCGACCTTCTGTCTCCGGCCTTCGACGAACTCTTTGCGGTCAACGTCAAGGGTTACATCCTCGGCGCCAAGGCGTCGCTCGAGGCGTTGAGCGAGGCGGGCGGGGCGATGATCTTCACCGTATCGAATTCCGGCCTCTATGCCGGCGGCGGCGGGCCGCTCTATGTCGCCTCCAAGCACGCCGTGGTCGGGCTGATCCGGCAACTCGCCTTCGAGCTCGCGCCGGATGTCCGCGTGAACGGGGTCGCGCCAGGCGGTACTATCACGCGCCTGTCGGGGCCGGCCGCGACCGGGCAGGCCGGGCTGCACCTGGACGAGATCGACGGCGCCGAGGCGTATATCGCCAAAGGTACCCCGCTCGGATTTGCGCCCGCCCCGGAAGACCACGCCGGCGCCTATGTGCTGCTGGGGTCTCCCGCCAACTCCCGAGCGATTACCGGAGCGATCCTACCCAGCGACGGCGGACTTGAAGTGCGCGGAGGTGGGCGGCGCAAGAAGCCCGGGAGCTGACGGGCGTCAGCGCGCCGCTACTTCGCTCCGCTCGTCGTCATCGGATCGGGTCGGTTGAGAAGCCAGTCCCACGATGCCGTCGGCCGAAAGCGCCTCGATCTCGCCCGCGTCGTATCCGACCTCCCTCAGGATCGCCGCTGTGTCCTCACCCAGAAGCGGGGCCCGTGACCGGTAATGCGCCGGGGTTTCGGACAGCTCGACCTGCGGCGAGACGACCGGCACCTCTTTGCTCGTGCCTGGAAAGGGCATCCCGGTGAACATGTTGGTTGCCTTGGCGTGCGGATCGTCGAGGGCCTGCTGGGGAGTGTAGACCGGTCCTGCCGGTATCCGGGCGGCCGCGAGGTCGTCGAGCGCCTCTTCCAAGGTGCGCTCGCGGCACCAGGCCGCCATACGCTCGCTCAGGATCGCGCCGTTCTGGCCCCGGTCTTCGTCGGTCGCGAAGCGCGGGTCGGTCAACCAGTGGTCTTCACCCATCAAGCGCGCCCAACGCTTGAAAAGCGGTCTGCCGAGGACCTGGACCAGAATCCAGTTTCCATCCGCCGTCTCGAACAGATCGGCCGGACCGATCTGGTAGCCTCGGTTGCCGGTCGGCGCGCGATCGAGGTCGAGCAAGGCTTGTTCGATCAGCATCGAATTGGTCAGCGTGTAGGCGCTTCGCAACAGCGAGCCCTCGACCTTCTGTCCCTTGCCGGTGCGTTGGCGGTCGTAGAGGGCGACGACGGTGCCGAACGCACACCCGAGTGCCGTCGTAAAGTCGATATACGGAGCCGCCCAGCGAACCGGCCGCCCCGGTTCGCCGGACATGTGGGCGGCGCCCGAGGCGACCTGGCCGATGCCGTCGAACCCCACCCTGTCCTTGTACGGGCCGCTGGAGCCGTATGCGCTCACCATCGCAAGAATGATGTCGGGCTTGATCGCCGACAGGGTGGCATAGTCGAGACCCAGGGAAACCAGCGTCGGTTCCGGAAGATTGGCGACAACGACATCCGCCGTGCGCACCAGCCGGCGCACGATGTCGCGCCCCTCGTCGCTGGCCGGATCGAGGGCGATCCCGCGCTTGTTGCGATTGAGCTGGAGAAACGTTCCGCCTTCTCCACTGTCGGCCACAGGCGAGATGAAGCGGTCTTCCCCGCCGCGAACCTTCTCGATTCGGATGACGTCGGCGCCCATGTCACCCAGCAGCGCCGCGCAATAGGGCCCCGCGATGAAACGCCCGAAGTCGAGGACGCGAATGCCGTCGAGGACGCCGGTCATTTCGCGACCTCGGCAGGGGCGCCCCGGCCGCTCAGGAACACGAGCAGGAGGGCAGGCAGGATCAGCGCCAGGGCGACGCTCACCATCAGCAGGTTGCTGGCGACCGCGCCGTAGGGGAACAGCCCCGCCGTTCCGGGCACGGACAGGAGCAGGCCGCCGGCGAGGATAAGTGCGCGTATGGGCCACTGAAGCAGCGGCCGACGGGTCAGCGAACCGACCAGGACAAGGTAGCCCTGAAGGGCGGAGCCGATGAGGACCACGCCGACGACCGCCGTTGACACCGACAGCGCAATGTCTGCCAGGCTTCCTTGAAGCAGCAGGGCGGGGCTCAGCACGAACAGGAAGGGAATGATGTAGATGACGCTGCCCAGCCGCATCGCGACCAGGCCTGTCAGCATCGGCTTCGAGCCCGAAATGCTGGCGGCGGCATAGGCGCCGATGGCGACCGGCGGCGTGATGTAGCTGAGCATCCCCCAGTAGAGGATGAACATATGGGCGGGCAACGGATCGAGCCCCGCCTTGATCAGCGCGGGAGCCAGCGTCACGGCAAGGAAGATGTAGGCGGCCGTTACGGTCATTCCCATGCCGAGAATGAAGCTGGTGATCGCCCCCATGATGAGAAGCAGGCCGAGCTCGCCGCCGGCGAGGTGGATGAGGTCGTTGGTCAGCGTTCCGGTCATGCCCGCGGCGGCGAGCGCACCGATGATCAGCCCGATCCCGGCCAGCACGCCGACCAGTTCGACCAGAATCCGGCCGACCGCCTCGACGAAATTGACGACATCGCCCCAGCGCCACCGGTTGCGCGGCAGCACCTGGTTCAGGACGAGCAGGAGGGCCGTGGCATAGTAAGGGGCCAGCGACTCCCGCTTGAGGTACAGGAGCATCCAGATCAGGACCCCGAACACGAGCAGATAGTACCAGCCCTCCGAGACCGTCCGCCCGATCCGGGGGAGGTCCGGGCGCGGAATTCCCCTCAGGCCCTTGCGGGCCGCGTAGGCGTCGATCTGGATGAACAGGCCCAGGAAATAGAGCAGCGACGGCACGATCGCCGCGAGCGCGATGTTGGCGTAGTCGGTCTCGAGAAACGTCGCCATCACGAAGGCGGTCGCGCCCATGATCGGCGGCATCAGAACGGCTCCGGTCGAAGCGCAAGTCTCGATTCCGGCGGCATAGGTTCGTGAAAAGCCGGTGCGCTGCATCGCCGGGATCGTCAACGTACCCGTCGTCAGGATGTTGGTGATCACGCTGCCGCTCATCGAGCCCATCAGGGCGCTGCCGAAGATCGCCACCTTGGCCGGGCCGCCGCGGGTGTGGCCCAGCAGCCCGAAAGCCAGATCCATGAAAAACTTGCCGCCGCCCGTGCGTTGCAGCGCGACGCCGAATATGAGGAAGCCGATGATCAGCCCGGCAAAGGCCCGCATCGGAATCCCCATGAGGCTTTCGCTGCTCATGGCGTGGAAAATCGCGACGCTCGTGAAGCTCGACTGCTGGCCCTTGATCGGGCCGGGAATCAGCTCCGCAACGGTCGGGTAGAGGGAAATGACCAGGGCGATGATCGCAAGGGTCAGGCCACCCGAGCGCCTGGTGGCCTCGAGGGCGATCGCCCAGAAGGCGATGGACGCGGCCACAGCCATGGTCGGCGCCGAATATTCCCAAGCTTCATCGACGATCTGCTGCGCATTCAAGGCGAAGTAGATCAGGATGACCGTCGTCACCACCGCGAGCGCGAGATCGAGCGCGGTGTTCAGGTCCGTCCTGCCACCGCGGTCCAGGTGCATCACGAACACCAGCGGCAGCAGCAGGGCCAGCAAGAGATAGTAATATTGGAGCGACGGCAGAACGGAGCCGACGAAGAAGCCGAGATTGAAGATCTGGTTTATCGACAGGCCGACCGCGCAGACCGTTGCCGCAAGAAACCAGAGCCTGGCAAAAATGGAGACGGATCGCTTTCGATCCGAGTCGGCAGCATCGAGTTGCGGCGTCGAATGAGTGGGGGACACACGATCTTTGGACATGGGCGCCGTGCGGAACGAGAGCGGAAGGGACTTGGATTTGCCAATCCCGAGGCCGAGTGCCCCGCTCCCGGAACCGCACAAAGGGTGCGGTCACCGGGAGGGAGAGCCGGAATCGATTGCGGTGGCCTACTTCACCGGATGCAGCGGCAATCCGGCGCCTTCAAGGGCCGCTTTGCGGGCGGCGAGCCACTTGGTCTTATAGGCAGCGGCGTCCAGGCTGTCGTTCTTGGCCTTGAACGCCTTCCAGGTCTTGGCGAGGAAGGACTGCCGATCGACCAGCATGCGATTGTGCTTGTCGGCGGCGGGCGACCACTTGCCGATCTCTTTGAAATAGCGCACCGCGCCGTCGCTGAAGGGAACGACCCAATCGAACTTCTGGGCCTTGATGGACCAGCCTTTCGCCCCGGGAGCGCTGCTCTTGTAGACGTCGTAGTGCTCGACCAGCGCCTTGGCCAGCCCATAGGCCTGGTCGTCGGGCAGGCCGCCGATCGAGATGAGAATCGGGTAGGGATACATCGCGCCGTCGATGGTGCTGCCCTTCGGGATACCGGCACCGACACGGACCTTCATCGGAATGAAGTAGGGGGCGACGCCGAGATACCGCTTCCAGCCGGCCTTGTCGCCGTGGGGATTGGACAGCCAGACGAGGCCGTCCGGCGCGGCGGAAACCTGGCGCATCGCCGGGCTGGCCGAGAAGGCGATGACGGCGTCGACCTGGCCGTTGATCAGACCCTTGATCGAAGCGACGTAGCTGGAGAAGTCGACACGTTTGACGTCCTTCCAGGAAAGACCGGCGAACGCGAGGTTCGCGCTCGCGATCGTGTTCTGGGTCGGGCCGCTGGAGATGTAGGAGATCCGCTTGCCCTTGAGGTCGGCGAGCGTCTTGATGCCCCTGTCCTTCTGGGTCGCGAACATCATGCCGACCGGGGAAAGCGACATCATCACCATTCTGGCGGGCTGCGGCCCCCATTCCTTGCCGCTGAACAGATTGATGCCTTCCTGGGCAAGGTACAACGAGGCGCCGCACGAGCAGAGCTGGGCCCGCTTCGCAACCAGCGGCTTCAAGCGGGACACGTCGTTGCGGCCGGGCAGGATCCTGACCGTGACACCCAGTTTGGTTTTCAGCATGTTGCCAATGGCCACCGCCTGACCATACCCTGAGGTACCGACCGTGTAGGCGGTCCAGGTCATCTTGGCGGGCAGTTGGGCATCCTTCGCGAGTGCGGCCGGAGCAAATGACAGCACACCTGTCATAACCGCGGCGACCAAACTACACTTGAAAATTCGCATTATCGATTCCTCCCTGGTTTGCGGGTGACTCATAGGGCGGTCCCCCGTTACTGCAGCGCATTCAAGTGGTAAGAACGGGCTGCTTCGTTAAACTGGTGTCCGGCGTGAATGACCGAATTCGACGATGAAAGGACCGTCGCCCTGGCCACGGAAGAGTGTCTGGCTTGTTGCTTCGACAACCGAACAGTACCAGGGTGTATGGTATGTGCGGTATCAAACTCTGTCAATACCGGGATGTATGGTTAGATGAGCATGCAACGAAAGGTGCGAAACGGCCGATTGGAGAAACTCGACTGGCTGGAACTCGCTTTGAAAACCCTGGCCGAGGAGTCTGTCGACAAGGTGCTCGTCGTTCCCCTGGCCAAGAAACTTGGGGTGACCAAGGGCAGCTTCTATTGGCATTTCAAAAGCCGGGACGAGTTCCTGATGGAAGTGCTCGCGCTCTGGCGCGAGAGGGCAACGCGTCGGATCATCGACATTGTAAATGCACGCAGTGACGATCCGGCGGAGCGTTTGGCCTATCTGTTCAAGATTGCCGTGCAAACGAAATACGAGAGCCCGGGCGGCTCTCTGGAGCTCGCCATCCGCGCCTGGGCGCGCCTGGATCCGCAAGCACGCCGGGTCGTTGCCCTGGTGGACGACGAGCGGTTGGACTATCTGACCGAGCAATACGTTCAGTTGGGCTTCACGGAAGACGAAGCGCGGACCCGGGCCCTCATGCAATATTCGTTCTCGACCGGGAACGGCATCGTCTTCGGGATGTCCGACAAGGAAGCCCGCCGGGCCAAGATCGATGAGTGCTGGAACATCCTCACCAACGGCGCGCGCGCCGCCGGGCAGGGCGGGTCGGCGTCCCGACGGCGCTAGGCCGCGGCTTTTGTGCCGCCCATTTGCTCCTTGGCGGCTTCATATTCCTGGATCAGGCGGGCGACACAGGTCGCCGCATCCGGCACGTCGTCGATCGCTCCCACGCCCTGGCCGGCGCCCCATATGTCGCGCCAAGCCTTTGCGTCACGACCGCCTCCGGCGAGGTTCAATCGTCCTTTCGGTCGATCGAGCAGGGCGTCGGGGTCCACTCCGGCGGCAGAGAAACTTGACTTGAGATAGTTGGCTTGGACCCCTGTAACGGCGTCGGTACAGATGATGTCATCCGAGCCGGCCTCGACGATCATGCGCTTGTGGTCGTCTTGGGCATGCGACTCTTGCGTCGCGATGAACCGTGTCCCGACATAGGCGAGGTCGGCGCCGGCGACCTGGGCCGCGAGAACCGCACGCCCATTCGTTATGCCGCCCGACAGGACGATGGGTCCATCCCAGAAACGGCGCACCTCCTCGACGAAGGCGAAGGGGTTCATTTGGCCGGTGTGGCCACCGGCGCCGGCGCAGACCAGGATCAATCCGTCGACATCCGCCTCGATCGCCTTGCGTGCATGGCGCACGCTGATGACATCGTGAAATACCCGGCCGCCATAGGCGTGCACCCGGTCGACAATACCGACAGGTTTGGAAAGACTGGTGATGATCAGGGGGACTTCGTGCTCCACGCAAGCGTCCATATCGGCATCGAGCCGGTTATTCGATGGGTGAACCATCTGGTTGACCGCGAAGGGCGCGACAGGCCGGTCGGGATTGCTTTCCCGAAACCGGTCGAGGGCGGTGCGAATCGTCCCAAGCCATTCGCCAAGGACCTCCTGAGGGCGCGCATTTAGGGCTGGAAAGGCGCCTATGACGCCGGCGGTGCATTGGGCGATCACCAGTTCCGGGCGCGAAATGATGAACAGCGGTGCCCCGATAATCGGTACCGACATCTGCTGCTGGAACATCGCTGGAAGGGGCATCCAAAGTCCTCGTCTGGGGCCGCGCGAACGTGACGCGTGCCAGGACACTAATCGAGGGACTTGCGTTTCGTCAATACCAGGGGGTATGTTTCGGCCAGCTGGCGGCCGGGCTGACGGATCGCCACCGGAAAGAAATCAATCTAGGCGAGGAAGAGCATGGGAAGTTTCGTCGAGAGTGGCGATCGACGTATCGGCACCAAAGCGTTGCGGCACAACGCCGCCCAGGCTGCCACGGGGCTGGAGGCTCTCGGCGTGGGCGAGGGCGATGTCATCGCCATCATGATGCGAAACGACCTGGCCTATTTCGAGGCCTTGCTCGGTGCCGGTCTTGTCGGCGCCTATGCCGTTTCGATCAACTGGCATTTCAAGACCGAGGAAGTCGGATTCATCCTGCGCGATTCCGACGCGAAGGTGCTCGTCATCCACGCTGATCTGTTCCGGTCGTGTCAGTCGAGCATACCCGAGGGCACGACGACCATTGTGGTCGGCACGCCGCCCGAGATTGCGGGTGCCTACAAGATTTCGGATTCGGATTGCCCCCCGCCGGAAGGCGTTCTGGAGTGGGAAACCTGGCGTGCCGGGTTCGAACCGTGGGACAAGCGGTCGCGCCCGGCCCGGGGCAACATCACCTACACCTCGGGAACGACGGGCAAGCCGAAGGGTGTTCGTCGGGAAGCCCTGCCGCCGGAGGCCCAGAAGGAGGCGGGCGCCCTGACCGAGCTGTGGTTCGGCAATCGCCCCGGCATGAAGACGATCGTCAACGGCCCGCTGTACCACAGCGTCGTCAACACTTACTCGCGCGCCACCCTGCGGTCGGACGGCTCGATGGTGCTGCTGCCGAGGTTCGATCCGGAAGAGCTGCTGCAATCCATCGAGCGCCACAAGATCACCCATCTGCACCTGGTGCCCACCATGTTCGTTCGGCTGCTGCGCCTGCCGGAGTCGGTGCGACAGAAGTACGATTTGAGCTCGCTGGAGTATGTCATCCATGGCGCGGCTCCGTGTCCGGTGGAAGTCAAACGCCAGATGATCGAGTGGTGGGGCCCGATCATCTACGAATATTACGGCGCGACCGAGTTCGGGATGGCCACGCGATGCGATAGCCACGAGTGGCTCGATCGTCCCGGTACAACGGGCCAAGCCTGGCCGGGCAGGATCGTGGAAATCCACGACGACTCGGGCAACAAGCTGCCGCCCGGCGAGGTCGGCGAGGTCTATGTCAGTCTCGGAATCCTCGCGGACTTCACCTATCACAATCAGGATCAGCAACGCCGGGAGATCGAGCGGAGCGGGCTCGTGACGGCCGGCGACATGGGCTATCTCGACGAAGACGGCTATCTGTTTCTGACCGACCGAAAGCGCGACATGATCATCTCGGGCGGGGTGAACATCTATCCCGCCGAAGTCGAGAGCGTCATCTGCGACTTCCCGAAGGTGGCCGACTGCGCGGTCTTCGGAATTCCCAACGAAGAGTTCGGCGAAAGCGTCGCGGCGGTCGTGCAGCTGGTTCCGGGGGGCGCGGCGACCGATGCCGAGCTCCAGGAATTCCTGCGCGATCGTATCGCCGGCTACAAGATTCCGCGCCGTGTCGATTTCTGCGAGGCGCTTCCCCGCGACGACGCCGGCAAGATCCGAAAGCGCGACATTCGGGCCCCCTATTGGCGCGACGCCACCCGTAACATTTGATCCCGGGAGACAGAAACATGAATGGTGCGGACAGCTTGATCGAGACGCTCGCCAAGGCGGGGGTCGAGGTCTGTTTCGCTAATCCCGGCACATCGGAAATGCACTTCGTTTCGGCGCTTGACCGGGTCGAGTGCATCCGGCCGGTCCTTGGCCTGTTCGAGGGCGTGGTCACAGGCGCGGCCGACGGCTATGGGCGCATCGCCGGTAAGCCGGCCGCGGCGCTGCTTCACCTCGGACCCGGCCTGGGCAACGGTGTCGCCAACCTTCACAACGCCCGTCGCGCATGCTCGCCGATCCTGGCGGTCGTCGGCGAGCACGCGTCCGATCATGTCGCGCTCGATGCTCCTCTGACGATGGACATCGAGACGCTGGCCAGGCCCGTATCGAAGTGGGTTCGAACGACTCAGGCTGGCCGTGTCGGCGGCGATACCGCCGATGCGGTCGCGGCGGCGCGCGACGGAATTCCGGGCACGGCGACGCTGATATTGCCCGCCGACGCGGCGTGGGAAGCTGGGGATGGGCCGGTCGAGGTGGCGAGCGTCGAAGGGCGCAGCCCTGTAGACGACGCGCGTATCGAAGCGATTGCGCGCCTCGTCAAGACAGGGGAGCCGATCGTCTTCCTGATGACGGGTTCGGCCCTGGTCGGCCGGGGTCTGGACGCCGCCGGCCGCATCGCGGCGGCGACCGGCGTGACCTTGATGAGCAATACGTTCAACGGTCGCGCCGAGCGAGGCGCCGGTCGGCCGCGGATCTCCCGTTTGCCGTATTTCGGTGAAATGGCGGTCGACGCGCTCACCCCGTTCGCCCATGTGGTGCTGGTCGAGAACAACTCGCCGGTGTCCTTTTTCGCCTATCCGGGCAAGCCCTCCAGTCTGATTCCCGCCGGCGCGAAGCTGCATACGCTGGCGGCGCCGCAGGAAGACGGCGCCGATGCGCTAGAACGCCTCGCGGACTTTCTGTCGCTTGCGAAGGTGCCCGAAGCCGGCGCCGGATCAAGGCCCGACGTTCCGTCCGGCGCGCTCGACGTCAAGGCCGTCTGGCAGGCCGTCGCCGCCCTGATGCCCGATAACGCGATTGTCTCGGACGAATGCGGCACCTCGGCGCGGGGCGCCGATGGGCTGACGGCCGTGTCATCCCCGCACGACTGGCTTCACCTGACCGGCGGCTCCATCGGACAGGCTGGACCTGTCGCCGTTGGCGCCGCAGTCGCGCGGCCGGATGCCACGGTGTTCTGCATGCAGGGGGACGGCGGCGCCATGTACACGCTGCAGGCCCTGTGGACTCAGGCGCGCGAGCGGCTCAACGTCATCACCGTCATCTTCGCCAATCGAAGCTATGAAATCCTGAAAACCGAGTTCAAGCGCGTGGGTGTGGAAGCGCCGGGACCCCGAGCCATGTCGATGCTGGACCTCGGCAACCCGGACATCGATTGGGTCGCTCTGGCCAACGGACTAGGGGTGGAAGCCCATTGCCCGAAAACCGCAGAGGAATTCTCCGGCAAATTGAGGGACGCCATTCGGCAGGGCGGACCCCATTTGTTCGAGGTCGGCGTTTAGGGGCCCGTCTCCCGTCATTGAAATACCGGAAGGGATCGTGCGTCCGGACGGCCCGGGGCTCCGATGCGACCCGGCATGCCGACTTGGTCCGGCAGTGTCCGTATCGTCCCGACCGGACCGGTCTACAACTTGCCAAGGATCGCGATGCTGGCAACGTTCAGATGTGGCCATCCGCCGAGATTGTGCGTGAGACCGATCTCGGGGGACGACAGCTGGCGTTCGCCCGCCCGACCCAGCAGCTGCAGGTACATTTCATAGACCATCCGCAAGCCCGACGCGCCGACGGGATGCCCGAAGCACTTCAGCCCTCCGTCGATCTGGCACGGCGTTCTACCATCGGCATTGAAGGCCCCGTCGAGCACGTCGCGCCATGCGCGACCTTCGTCCGAGAGATAGAGGTCTTCCATGGTCACCAGCTCGGTGATCGAGAAGCAGTCGTGGACCTCTATCATGCTCACGGCCTCGCGGGGGCGGTCGATCCCGGCTTCGGCATAGGCCCGGGTGGCGGCCTGGCGGGTCGTCTCAAGATAGGTGCCGTCCCAGGCGTTGTAGCTCGCCTCGCTGCCGTTGGAGACCGCGAGCTGGAGCGCCTTGATGCTGACCTGGTCGCCGGTCCGGCCGAGCGCGGCGGCGATTTCCGGCGTCGTGACGATCGCCGCCGCGGCGCCATCCGAGACGCCGCAGCAGTCGAACAGGCCGAGCGGTTCGGCGACCATCGGGGCGTTCAGGACCTTGTCGATCGTGATCGGGTTGCGCAAATGCGCCTTCGGATTCTTGGCGCCGTTGTCGTGGCTCTTGACCGATATCTGCGCCATCGCCCGCTTCAGGTCGGCCGGATCGACACGATGTTTGGCGGCATAGGCCGTGGCGAGCTGGGCGAAACTGCCCGGCGCTGAGGCGTTGGCGAAATACATGTCGTTGAAGGCCCCGCGCGTGCGCTGGGGCAGGCCCCCGTAGCCGGTGTCCTTGAGCTTCTCGACCCCGACGGCGAGCGCGATGTCGGCCGCCCCCGCTGCGACGCTGTAGACCGCGCCCCGCAGGGCCTCGGTCCCCGATGCACAGGCATTCTCGACGCGAGTGATCGGGATGAAGGGTAGGCGCAGGGCGACGCCCAGGGGCACGGCAGTCTTGCCGACATGGCCTTCCTCGATCGCCGTCGCGAACCAGGCGGCGTCGATCTGAGTGCGCTCGATGCCGGCATCCGCGAGGCATTCCGTGAAGGCGTCGACGATCAGGTCGTCCGCATTCTTGTCCCAATGCTCGCCGAACGGGGAACAGCCCATGCCGAGGATGACGACCTTGTCCTTGATACCCTTGGCCATGCGTGTGCCTTCCTTGGTGCTAGTCCGTGGCCCGGGCGACCCGGGTATCATCCGGCGCGGCCTTCCAGAAGTAGGCCGTGAAGCCCCGGTCGGCGTCACGGGCCTTCACCCTGAAGACCATCCGCACCGGCATGCCCACGGCGACCCCGCCCTCGTCCACATCGGTCATGTCCGCCATCAGCCGGCCGCCCTCGGCGAACACGATCATGCCGAAATGGGTCGGCGGGTCGGGCGAATAGGTCAACTTGTCCGCCGTCCAGCTCTGGACCGTCGCCGGCATTTCCGCCATCGGGCAGGGGGCCTGGCTGTCGAGGGCGCCGCAGTTCGGGTTCACGCAATAGTGGGCGCGCGGAAACTGCACGGTGCCGCACGACCGGCAGCGTCCGCCGACGAAACCCGTGACCATGTCGCGATTGCGGTAGAGCGCCGAGGGCGGTGTCTTGATCTGGAACTCCGCGCGAATGCCGTGCTCGTGCTCGACGAGATCGTTGAAGGCGAGAAACCGGTTGTAGTTTGTGATCGTGTGCCCGGCCTCGAGCGAGGCGGCGATCCCGCGCCGGGGACGCGCGGCGCGTAGCGCGTCGGTCGTGCGGAACAGCAGGGCATCGCAGCCCTGTCCCCAGCCGACAAGCAGGATTGTCTGCCCTGGCTCGGCGCGTTCGAGCGTGTGTGCGAGCAACAACAGCGGATGGGCCGCGCCGGCCTCGCCCATGCTTGAGAACTGGGTGTCCGCGACCGTGGCCTCGGGAATGCCGAGCTGTTTCGCCAGTTTGGCGGGCACCGCTGCGATCGTCGACGGCATGACGAAATGATCGATCGCCGCGGCGTCGACACCGGCTTTGTCGAGCAGGGCCGCCACAGTCTTCGGGACGATCTTCAAGTAGCCTTCGTCGCGGATCCAGCGCTCTTCCCAGCCGTAGTCGAACCGGGCATCCCCGCCGCGATAGTGGTCGAGGAAGTCGGCCGCGACCTGGTGGCTCCCCAGGAGATCGGCGACCGTGCGGCCCCGTCCGAGCAGAAGGGCGGCGGCCCCGTCGCCGAACTGGAGCTCCTGCGGGCTGGCCGCCTTGGACCGGCGCCGATCGGCGGCCAGGAACAGGGTCTTTCCGTCCGTCCCCGCGGCGCGGTCGAGCGCGGCGATCAGCCCGGTCGTGCCCGCCCGCTGCGACGCGGCCAGGTCCATCGTCTGGATCGCTTCCGGAAGATTGAGCGCTTCGGCGACGATCCCGGCATTCTGACGGTCATCGAAGGGCAGGGTGGTCGAGGCGAGATGCACCGCCGCGATGTCTTCCGGTCTGGCGCCGTTCAGGCAGTCGCGGGCGGCCTCGACGGCCATCGTGACGCTGTCCTCGTCCCAGTTGGCCATCGACCGCTCGCCTTTGGCCAGGCTTCCCAAGCCCCGATTGAACCAACCGTTGGCCTCCACCGCGGCACCACGCGACAGGCGCAGGCGGGGGACATAGCCGCCGAAGCCGAGAATGCCGACGGGGTCGCTCATGATGCCTCTCGCTCTTCTGCCCTGCCTGGCGCGGGCGCGAGCCGTGTGCGCAGGAAGCGGCCGATCCTGTCCACCGCGTCCCGCGCCTCCGGCAGGTCGTCCGGGTACATCTGGAAGACGTGAATCATGTCGTCCCACACCTCCAGAGTCACGTCGACTCCGGCCGTTCTGGCACGGTCTGCGAGCAGGCGGGCGTCGTCCAATACGGTCTCCCGGTCGCCGACCTGGATCAACAGCGGCGGCAAGCCGGAAAGGTCGCCATGGATCGGCGACGCGAGGGGATCGCGCGGGTCGCCCGCGCGGCCCAGATAGCTCCGCGCCAGCGCCTCGATCATCGGGCGGCTGTGAATCGGGTCCGCGGCAGCCCGTGTCTCGAAACTGGCGCCCGAAGCCTCCATGTCCGTCCACGGCGACATCACCGCCGCCGCGGCGGGAAGCCGGTCTCCACGCGCCTTGAGGACAAGGAGCAGGGCCATCGCCAGTCCGCCGCCGGCGGAATCGCCCGCGACCGCGATCCGGTCCGGCGAATAGCCCCCGGCCGTGAGCCAGTCGAAAGCGGCCAGCGCGTCGTCGATCTGCGCCGGGAAGCGATGGTCCGGCGCGAGGCGGTAGTCGATGCCGAGGACCTGGCAGCCGCTGGCCGCCGCGATGTCGGCCATCAAGCGCCAGTGCGTCCGCGTGGAGCCGAGCTGGAAGCCGCCGCCGTGAAGATAGAGGATCGCGCAGCCGGGAAGGGTGCCGCCGGCGCGGACCCAGCAGGCCGGGACGCCGTTGGCGTCGCAACGCTCGGGTGCGGACCCGGGAGGCGCCTCGAACAGGGTCTCCCAGTCCCGGCGCATCGTTTCGACGGGCGTGTCCGGTCCCCACCGGCCGTAGACGGCGAGAATTCGGTCGATCACCTGTTGCACGGCTCTGGTGCTCACGACGCGCCGAGCCCCATGCCGCCGGAAACGCCCAAGGTCTCGCCGGTGATGAAGCCGGCTTCGTCGGAAACGAGAAACGCGACGGCGGCGGCGATTTCTTCCGGCGTGCCCAGCCGTTTCAAAAGGGTCGCGTCGGTCATCGCGGACAACAGCCCCTCGCCGGCCGCGTCGATACCGGCGCGGACCAGAGGCGTATCGATCGGGCCGGGCGCGATGCAGTTTGCCGTGATCCCAAAGCGGGCGTTCTCCCGGGCGATGGACTTCGTGAAGGCGATGACGCCCCCCTTGGCCGCCGCATACACCGACCCGCCCTTGGACCCCAGCCGGCCCGCTTCCGACGCGATATTGACGATCCGACCGAATCCCGCCGTCTGCATGGCGGGCAGCGCGGCATGAACCGTTGCCAGAACCGAGACGAGATTGACGGCCAGCAGTCGCTGCCAGTCGGCTTCGGTCGTATCGGTGAAGAAGGCGTGCTGGTCGATGCCGGCGTTGTTCACCAGAAGCTCGAACGGCCCTTCGCGGTCGATGGCATCACGGACGCCGGCAGTGTCCGCCACGTCTAACGCGATCGCCGTTGCGCCGACCTCGTTGGCGACGGCAACGGCGCCCTCCGCGTCGAGGTCGGCGAGGACCACGTCCGCGCCCCCGGCGGCGAGGCGGCGCACGATCGCCGCACCGATGCCCTTGGCCCCGCCCGTGACGAAGGCCCTGCGGCGGACGCGGGGAGCCCGAATGTCTTCCGCCATCGCCCGGCCTAGGAGCCGGTGAACCGGGGCTGCCGCCGCTCGATGACGGCGGCCAGGCCTTCGCGGGCGTCCGCGGTGCCGGACAGTTCGGAGACGGTCCGGGCTTCCTCGGACAGGCAGGCTTCGACGACCTTGCCGAGGCCGCTACGGACGAGCCGCTTGGTCGCGGCGAGCGCCAACGGCGCGCCGGTGGCGAGTTCGGCGGCGAGGTCCCGGGCCGAGGCCGCGAGGGCGTCATCGGAGACGATCTTGTTGATCAGGCCGAATCCGAGTGCCTCGCGGGCATCGATCACCGGATTGGTCAGCAGGATTTCGGTGGCCTTGCGCAACCCGACGAGCTGAGGGAGCGAGACCGAGACACCCGCGTCGGGCGCCATGCCGACGCGGGTCGCGCCCGCCAGGAATTTTGCGCTCTCCGCGGCGATCACCAGGTCTGCGGCACAGACCAGACCAAAGCCGCCGCCGCCTGCCGCGAAGCCCTGCACGGCGACGACGACCGGCGCCTGAAGACGCGACAGAGCCAGGACGGCGTCCTGGAGATAGGCGGTCGCCGGGCGGATATAGTCGGGCAGCGCCTCGCCCTTGGAGGCAAACGCGCGGACGTCGCCGCCGGCGCAGAAATTCGCACCCTCTCCGGTGATGAGCAGCACCCGCACGCCCGGCTCCCCGTGGCAGCGCATGATCGCGTGGTAGAGCGCCGCGAGCAGGTCGACGCTCATACCGTTCGCCGAGTCGGGGCGGTTCAGCCGGAGGTGGGCGATCCCGTCCTGGAGTCCCAACAAGACGGGGCCTTCGGAGATCAGGTCGGTCGATGCGGTCGATTGGCTCACTTGGGTTCTCGCGGCGGGTGGCGTGGGTCGACGACGGGGCTGTCAGATCAGGAAGGAGAGGGTGTAGAGCGGCCGGTCATTATTGACCAACGCGACCTTCTTGCGGGCCATCCTCATCGTGCCGCCTTCTGGGCGCAGCAGATACTCCGTCCGCGCGGCCCAGACGGTTTCCCCGCGCAGGTTGGATTCGAAGACCATGACATTGCAGCCGGCACGAATTTCCTCCCGCTCGCGCGAGAGGATCTCGACGTTCGTCACGAAATGGCGAAGGCGGGAGCGCGGCTCCTGGGTGTGACGCTTGCCGCTGAGGAGCTGACGCACCCGGACTCCGATCCGCGACCGGTTGTCGTAGATGATCGACATCTGCTGCTCGGGGTCGATGTCGGCGTCGTTGGCGGGCAGCCAGTAAATCGCGTCATCGGTCCATAAGGCTTCCCAGGCCTCGTATTGGTACTCGTCCTGGAGCCGCGCCTCGCGATAGATGAACTGCTCGACATCGCGCAGAAGGGTGTCGTCCTTGCAGTCGGCCTGCATCAGGCAGCCTCCATCAGCGACCGGTAGTGCTGCCACATGCCGCGCGACGGCACCTCGTCGGTTGCGTGGCCGACACGAAAGCCGTCGGCGTCGTCCCGCTCGCGATGTTCGCCGCGGCCCAGGAAGATCCATTCCGGCGTCCGCGCGGCGACGCCGCGTTGCGTCCTCTCGTACATCTCGGAATCGTCGGCGAGCAGAAAGCCGGCGGGTCCGACCGATCCCATGGTCTGCTGGCGCAGGCGGCGGTTCAGGTCTGGCGCTCCCTTGAATTGCAGCGCGGTCACATGCTGGATCGTGTCGTCCACGGCGCGTGCCTGCAGAACGAAAATCTGGATCTCGGCGATGAACAGGTTCGGGAAAATCATCACGTGCGGCGTGCCGTCGATCATGATCTCCCGCGCCTTTTCCGTGCCGTACGACCGATTCATGCTGGTGGCATAGTCGGGCAGCCGCTCGACCGTGGTGCCGAACCATCCCATCGGCTGGCCGAGGCGGCGAAACTCGGGCCGCAGGTCGATCTCGGTATGCCCGTTGCCGTAGGAGCGTGTCAGCGCCGTGGACTTGGGGCCGTACAGGCCGCCGATGCCGCTGTCCGCGACGCTGAAGATCGAGGAATGGACGAAGCCCGGATGGTAGCCGTCGGTCTCGTTCTCCATCACGAACTTCCAGTTCGCCTGGACCCGGTGCTGCAGGAATCCCGCGGTGATCTCGACTTCGCCCTCCGGAGACGTCTCGCACAACCGGTCGATGGTCTCCGCCGCTCCGCCCAGATGGTCCGCGAGCGACGGTCCCTCGGTGGCGAGCGAGCCGAACACAAAGCCCCGGTAGCTGGCGACCCGCGGCACCCGCCCGAGCGAGAGGTGCGACATGTCCTGACCCTCGTAGCCGTCGGCGAAAGCGAAGGCGGTCAGCTTGCCGTCGTTGGCGAAGGTCCATTTGTGATAGGGGCAGGTGAAGGTGCGGGCGTTGCCGCTCGCCTCGGTGCAGACCTGGTTGCCCCGGTGCGGGCAGCGATTCTGGAGCAGACGGACCTCACCGTCCTCGCCCCGGGCCATGATCACGGCCTGGGGGCCGATCGATTTCATGACGAAGTCGTTCGCCGACGGCACCTCGCTCTCGTGGCCAACATAGACCCAGGTGCGGTACCAGATCTTTTCCAGTTCTTCCTCGAAAACGGCCGGGTTCGAATAGAGCGACCCGTGGACCCGATCGGCCCGGATAAGGTCGCTCCACTCCGGAATGTGCGTCTGGGTCACGGGCACAAGCGTTTCCTCCATCCCGCGAGGGCGGGTCCGTTGGCCAAATCATCTGCATGCACACTTACGGTGCATCGCCATTTTGACCGTCAAGGACATTCAAATAAACCGGACGAACATTTAATTAATAGCGTTTTGGCGCGCGAGTGACAATAGAGTCATAAGTTTATGAATTATAAATATAATTTAACGGTGAGGCGACTGCGAAGCCAGAAACGGGACTCGGCTGCGGTCGCACCCATCTTGACCAGATGGGCACTTCACGGTTTTATTAACTGGACGGTCAGTTAACTAAATGGCGGCGGGTCGAAGGGCGTGGCGGCGCGGCGCCCCTGGTGTCAAACCCAGTCGATCGCCCATCGGCCCGCGCCGGCTCCAAGATACGGGCAGGGAGGAAAAATCATGAGCGAACGCGCCGCGACCATGTGGGAACCGGAGTTCGAAAGTCTCACGCGCGACGATCTCATCGGCATCCAGCAGGAGAAGCTCGCCAGGCTCGGCGAGCGGCTGGCCGGGTCTCCGGAATGGGTCGACCATTTCCGCCAGGGCGGGGTTCATCCGCGCGACCTTGCCGACCCGCAGGCGCTGGCCGCGGTCCCGTTCCTGGAAAAGTCTGCCCTTCGGGATCGATATCCCTTCCCGATGCTCACCGAGGAGATGGACAAGGTCGAACGGCTTTGCGCGACCTCCGGGACGACCGGCTTGCCGGTGCTGTTCGGCTTCACCAAGGACGACCTGAAGCTCTGCGCGCGTCAGGTCGCGCGCCAGCTCTACTGTAACGACATGCGCCCCGGCGACCGGGGCTACAACGGCTTCGGCTTCGGCCTCTGGGTCGGCGGCCTCGCCTACGACCTGGGCATGGCCGAACTGGGCATGACCAACTTTCCGGTCGGGCCGGGCCGGAGCGAACTCGTCGTCCAATGGATGCGGGACATGGAATGGACCTTCGCGTCGGTCTCGCCGATCTTCCTCGCGACGCTGGTCCGGACGGCCCGTGAGAACGGCATCGATCCGAAGACGGACTGGAAACTGCGCAGCGCCGTTATCGGGGGTCAGTCCGTCTCGCGGGCCTTCCGGGACGAACTGGAGTCCGAGTTGCCCGACGGGTTCAGGACCTACAACACCTATGGGACGACCGAGGCGGGCGGTCCGGTCGTTTCCACGACCTGCCGGCATAGCCACGAGCTCGACGAAATGCATCTGATCAACGAGGACACGATCCTGACGGAGATCCTTGATCCCGACACGATGAAGCCGGTCGGTCCCGGCGAGATCGGAGAAATCGTCGTGACGACCCTCGACAAGCAGGCATCGCCGGTCGTGCGCTGGCGGACGCGCGACCTGGTGCGCGTGTCCGACAGCCCCTACGACTGTCCGTGCGGGCGGAAGGGGATGATGAAGATCGGCCGGCTGGTCGGCCGCTCCGACGATATGCTCAAGGTGCGCGGCGTCATCGTCTATCCATCGCAGATCGAGGACGTTATCGCGTCGACGCCAGGGGCCATCAAAGAGGCATGGCAGATCTACGTCGACCAACTCGAACAGGCCCCCAAGAAGATGACTGTGGCAGTCGAGTACGCCCACGGTTACAACGGTTCCCCGGACGAATTCGCGAGCGGGATCGAGCGGCGTCTGACCAGCCGGCTGGGTCTCAAGGTACCGGTGGAGGCCTGCCCGGAGGGGAGCTTGCCGCGGTATGAGGCCAAGGCGCAGCGGGTTCTGCTTCGCGCCTGATCTGAGCACCCCGACAAGGCCGAGCCATGGCGCGAACTCAATCGGAGAACTATCCAGAGATTCGGCAAGGGATTCTGGACGTTTCCGCGGCGCTCTTCGCGCGCCAGGGGTATGCGAACACGACGATCGCCGATCTGGCCTCGGCCAACGGCATCTCACGCGGCCTGCTGTATCACTATTTCGCCTCGAAGGAGGCGCTGCTCGACGAGATGCTGACGAGTCATCTCGACATGCTGCTCGGAGAGATCCGGAAAGCCGCGCAGGAGGGCGCTTCGCCGGAAGACCGGCTCCGCAATTCGGTCCATCGCATGGTGTCGATCAACGCCGGTTCGAAGGACTTGCAGATCGTCCTCCTCCACGACCTCCAAAACCTCCAGCCCAAAGCGCGGAAGGTGATCGTCGAAATGCAAAAAGGCATTCTCGCGGTCGTCGCTCGCCTGATCCGGGAGTGCGATCAAGGCCGCACGTTCGACGACCGGCAAATCAAGGCGCAGACCATGATGTTCATGGGCATGATCAATTATACCTATCTCTGGTATGACCCCGAGGGCCCGGTTGGCCCCGACGAGTATGCGGACATGGTCGCCGACACCTACCTGCGCGGGATATGCCGTTAGGCGTCGAGCGTGGCTGAGGACAGCGCCGGAGCAACCCGGACGATACGGCTTGAATGTGGGGCAGCGGGCAGGGTGATGGTCTACGTCGACGCGGGTGTGGATCGGAACCCGCAGACGTGGGGCGCCACTCTTGCCTCTGTCGGGAGCCGCTCGTTCCTGCACCGCCTTTTCACCCGGCGCGAGACCGCCGCCCAGAGCGGTGCCGCCGCATCGGTCGAGTGGCGACGGCGGGCGGTTTGCGCGCCCCACAACCCCGCCCACGCTTAAATCTATCGGGTGTTGCTCTGACCGGACCCGTTTTCTCTGAAGAGACCACCGTCCCTCATTGACAAGCGAACACCGTTCGGTTTTCCTGTCCCGCAGGGATCGGGGCCCTTGCATGACGGCAAGCGGATCGAAGGAGTATTTGCATGTCTAACGTGACGCTTCGCCTGCAGGAGATGAACCCGGGCAAGCTGACGCTGTTGTTCCGGCGTCAGTTCGAGATGTGCCGGGTCAAGCCGGGCGAGACCATCGCGTGCCTGACCGACCTGTCGACCCGGCGGTCCTACATCGAGAGCGCCTTTGCGGCCGCCGAGGACCTGGGCGCCGACATCTACGAGA
>CAMYMQ010000416.1 GCA_947259335.1 uncultured Alphaproteobacteria bacterium
AGCCGCCGCCGCCGTGCTCGACCACGACGGCGGTCGCGAAGCGTGGCCGCTCGACGGGCGCGAACCCCACGAACAGGGCGTGGTCGCGCCGCTCCCACGGCAGATCCTCATTGCGGACGACGCCCCGGGCGCGCTCGGCCTTGGTAATGCGCCGCACCTGGGACGTGCCGGTCTTGCCGCCCATGTGCCACTTCTCGTTCTTGATCTGCGACGCGAGCGCCGTGCCGCCTCGCTCGTTCACCACGGCGTTCATCGCGTCGATGATCAGGGTGAGGTTGCTCCGTCGGACGCCCAAATGCGGAAAATCGGTGTCGCCGACAGTGACCGGCGCCGTGTTCGGCGTCGACAGGCCGGCGACGACGCGTGGCTTTACCGCATACCCGCCGTTGGTGAGCCGTGCCACCATCACCGCCAGCTGCATCGGCGTCGCCAGGACATAGCCCTGCCCGATGCCGGAGATGACGGTTTCACCCGGGTACCAGCGCTTCTTGTAGGTCTTCTGCTTCCACGCCTTGTCCGGGATCAGCCCGCCGGTTTCGCCGGGAATGTCGACGCCGGTTTCCTGGCCGAGCCCCAGCTTGTGCGCCATCTCGGCGATGCGGTCGATGCCGAGCTTGAGCGCCAGCTCGTAAAAGAAGATATCGCAGGATTCCTTGATGCTCCGGCGCACGTCGACCACGCCATGGCCGCTGCGGCGCCAGCAGTGAAACTTGGCGGGCCCCATAGTCAACGCGCCCGTGCAGTTGAACGTGCTCTCCGGCGTGATCAGGCCCGCTTCCAGGCCGGCCAGCGCGACCACCATCTTGAAGGTCGATCCGGGTGCGTACTGCCCGCCGATCGCCTTGTTGTTCATGGGGCCGAGCTTGTTCTTGCGCAGCGCGTTCCAGGTTCCGGTGTCGATACCCTTGATGAACAGGTTCGGGTCGTAGGTCGGCGTCGACACCATCGCGAGGACCTCCCCCGAGAACACGTCGAGGACGACGGCCGACGCCGCGTAGTGGCGGGCGATCTTCTCCATGCAGTAGCGTTGCAGCTGGAGATCGAGCGTGAGGTGGAGGTCGCGGCCCGGCGTGCCCTCCTTCCGGTGCAACTCGCGCTGCACGCGTCCGGAGGCGTTGATTTCAACCCGGCGCGTCCCGCTCGTCCCGCGCAGCTGGTCGTCATATTTCCGCTCCAGGCCGCCCTTGCCGATCCGGAACTCGGGAATGCGCAGGAGCGGATCGAGATCGGCTTCCTGCTCGGCCTCGTTGACCGGCCCGACATAGCCGACCAGATGCGCCATGAGCTCGCTCTGCGGATAGATACGCTTGAGACCGCGCTCGGTCAGGATCCCCGGCAGATCGGGAGCGTTGATCTCGATCCGGGCCACCTCTTCCCAGGTCAGGCCCTGGGCAATCGTCACCGGCAGGAAGCGGCGGCGGCGGCGCACTTCCTTGAGCACCCTGGCCTGGTCCTCGGGCGGGATCTGGATGATCTCGGACAGACGCTGCAGAGATCCGCGCACGTCCTTCGTCCGTTCCGCGACGATGACGACCCGGTAATCCTCTTCGTTGACCGCGATCGGCAATCCCCGCCGGTCGAATATGCGCCCACGCGGCGGCAACAACAGACGCGTGTTGATCCGGTTTTCCTCGGCGGCCGTGGCGTATTTCTCGGCGTCGTCGACCTGCAGCTGGTACATGCGCCCGACCACGGCGGACAGCAGCAACGCCTGGCCGCCGAGCAGCAGGACCGTGCGGCGGCTGTAGGTGCGGATCTGTTCCTGGTCTTCGCGCACGATGCCCCTCAGGAATGATGCTGGACGGAGCGGAGCAGCCGGAGCAACAGCACCGAGAGCACCGGGAACACGGCGATGGTCAGAAGATAGCGGAAGATCGCTGCCGTCGCCGCGACCGGCGTACCGTAGGCGATCGACATCACGATCCACTCAAGCAGCGCCACCGCGACGGCGATCAGGGCAAAGCCGACCCAGAAGGTATCGAACGTTCGACCGAACAGGAAACGCCGCTGGCTGCGGACGAACAACTGGGTCAGGAGAAGCAGCAGCGAGGCCGCCCCGATCGGCGTACCGCGCAGGAAGTCCTCGAACACGCCAATCGCGAAGACGCCGAGATAGGGAACCAGGTCGGGCCGCCACACGGTCCAGCAATAGACCGCGATCAACGTGTAGGCCGGCGCGATGGTCGTATAGTTCGGGAACGGCAGGTTGATCAGCCCGAGGAACGAGATCAGCAGGATCGACAGCAGCGGCGCGGCGATGCGCAGCCACTTGTCGAGACGCTGTTGGACGACCGTGTTCATGGTCGCTCCGCCCGGCTCGGCTGTTCGACCGGCGGCCGGTCGAGCCGGGGCGCCCGCTCGACGCCCTGCACCACCAGGCCCGGCGTCGTGAAGTCGATGACCCGGACATGGGAAAGCTGGTTCCACGGGATATTCGGCTGGACGAAGACGCCACTGCGCGTGATCTCGACGACCTGCCCGACTTCGATACCCGGCGGCAGGACACCACCATGGCCCGACGTCACGATCTTGGTGCCGACCTTGATCTTGATTTCATGGGCCAGATAGGTGAGCCGGAGCAGCCGCCCGTTGGTGCCCGCGACCACGGCGCGCTCTCCGGTTTCCGCGATCCGCACCGGCAGGCGCGAGTTGAGGTCCGTGATGAGCATGACCCGGGCCGACCGTTCGCCGACCTCGACGATCCGGCCCACCATGCCCTCGGGCGCGATCACGGCGAGACCCCGACGAACCCCGCGCAGGCGGCCGGCGTTGATGATGATGGAGCGGACATAGACGCCGCCGGGATCGGTCAGCACCCGGGCCGCGATATGCTTGCCGACATACCGCTTGCCGGCGTTCAGCAGCTTGCGGAGCCGGTCGTTCTCGGCCTCGAGGCCGGCCTTCTTCTGGAGTTCAAGGCGCAGCCGGGCGACCTCGTCGGCGAGCGAGGCGTTCCGCTCGCGGGTCGTAGCGCTCGATTCGAAGGCGCCGAACCAGTCGGAGACGGCCTGAACCGGCTCGGACACGGCGACGATCATCGGGGTGACCATGTCCGTCACGAACGCCCGGGCGCCACGGGCCCAGGGCGATTGGGCGCGGTCGATGACGATGAGTCCGAACGCGGCGCAAATCAGCAGCAGGAACGCGAATCGCTGGACCCACAGGCGGGCCGACCTCAGTCGAGTGAAGGGCCGTCCACGTCTTCGAGACAAGGTGCGCGTCCTCTCCGGTCAGTTCGCCGCGTCGGTCCCCCTTCCCGAGCCATGCGGCGCGTGTAGGCGAGAAAAACGGCCTACTGCGCCGTTATCAATACGGATTTGAGCGTGCGCAGATCCTCAAGGCACCGGCCCGTCCCCAGCGCGACGCACGATAGCGGGTCGTCGGCGATCGACACCGGCAGGCCCGTCGCCTGGCGCAGGACCAGGTCGAGATTGCCGAGCAGAGCCCCGCCCCCGGTCATCATGATGCCTTTGTCGACGATGTCCGCCGCGAGTTCCGGCGCGGTGTGCTCCAGAGCCATCTTGACCGCCTCGATGATCTGGCTGACCGGCTCGGAAAGAGATTCGGCGATCTGGGCCTCGCTCAGGATCAGCTCCTTGGGGACACCGTTCATCAGATCGCGGCCCTTGACCGAGAGCATCCGACCCTCGCCGTCCTTCGGCGTCGCGGCGGATCCGATTTCCTTCTTGATCCGCTCGGCGCTGGACTCGCCGATCAGAACGTTATGATTGCGCCGGATCGAGGCGATGATCGCCTCGTCCATCTTGTCGCCACCGACCCGGACCGACCGCGAATAGACGATACCGCCCAGCGACAGCACCGCAACCTCGGTGGTGCCGCCGCCGATGTCGACGACCATCGAGCCGGTCGGCTCGGTTACCGGCAGACCCGCGCCGATCGCGGCCGCCATCGGCTCCTCGACCAGGTAGACCCGGTTGGCCCCCGCCCGCGAACAGCTCTCGTGGATCGCCCGGCGCTCGACCACGGTCGAGCCGGACGGGACACAGACGATGATCTGCGGGGCGGCGAAGCTGCGCCGGTTGTGGACCTTGCGGATGAAGTGCTTGATCATCTCTTCCGCGACGTCGAAGTCGGCGATGACGCCGTCGCGCAGCGGACGGATGGCATGGATATTCCCGGGCGTACGGCCAAGCATCATCTTGGCCTCGTCGCCGACGGCGAGGACCTCCCTGCGGCCCTTGACCTCGGTCAGAACAACGACCGACGGCTCGTTCAGCACGATGCCCCGCCCTTTCACATAGACGAGCGTATTGGCAGTGCCGAGATCAATCGCCATGTCGGCGGACAGTAATCCGAGTAGCCCGGATAGCATTCTGGTCACCCCCTGATTGTCCCCGCCTGGACCAGCGAGCCTGCGCTAGGGCGAATCAAATGAACTTCGCGACGCAGCATAACGGTTCGCCCGGAGCTTGAAAACGCTCCATGCACCAATATCCCGCGAGAAATCTTCCCTTTTGATACGCTTTCAATCCGGACCCGCGCTGCCTGGAGATCCCTGCGGCAAATCCGCCGTTCCCGGACCGACGCGGGACCGGGCGTATTCCTGCCGGGCGGGCGTATACGCATCCAGGTTCCATCCGAGGCTATGGAGCGGCTTCGTTCCGATATTCGCGTGCCACCCATGGCGTCACGGGAAAAATCGTATAACGCCGGTTATTTACGCTGTTTGTTGCCCGTAAGGCAAGGTCCGCCTGTGCATCCAGCGGCGGCCGGAACTCGACGGTTCCGGCCGCGCTGTCCCACCCGGAGCCTAGTTCTTCGATTTGTCGACCAACCGGTTCTCGGCGATCCACGGCATCATGCCGCGCAGCTTCTCGCCGATCTCTTCGATCGGATGCGCGTTGTTGCGCCGGCGGGTCGCCTTGAAGCTGGTCTGACCGGCCTTGTTCTCGAGCACCCAGTCGCGGGCGAACCGGCCCGACTGGATGTCGTCGAGGACGCGCTTCATCTCGGCCTTGGTCTCGGGCGTGATGACCCGCGGACCCGACTTGTACTCGCCATATTCGGCCGTGTTCGAGATCGAATAGTTCATGTTGGCGATGCCGCCCTCGTAGATCAGGTCGACGATCAGCTTCACTTCGTGCAGGCACTCGAAATAGGCCATCTCCGGGGCGTAGCCGGCCTCGGTCAGGGTCTCGTAGCCGGCCCGGATCAGCTCGACCAGGCCGCCGCACAGCACGACCTGTTCGCCGAACAGGTCGGTCTCGCACTCCTCGCGGAAGTTGGTCTCGATGATGCCGGCACGGCCGCCGCCGATCGCCGAGGCGTAGCTGAGCCCGATCTCATGGGCGTTGCCGGAGGCGTCCTTGTCGACGGCGATCAGGCATGGCACGCCGCCGCCGCGCAGATACTCCGACCGGACCGTGTGGCCGGGGCCTTTCGGCGCGACCATGAACACGTCGAGATCGGCGCGGGCCTCGATCAGGTTGAAGTGGACGTTGAAGCCGTGAGCGAAGGCGAGCGCCGCGCCGTTCTTCATGTTGGGGCCGAGGTCCTCGGCATAGATGTCGGCTTGAAGCTCGTCGGGCGTCAGCATCATGACGACGTCGGCCCACTTGGCCCCTTCCGCCGGCGTGTAGCAGGTAAAGCCGGCATCCTCGACCTTCTTGCGCGTCGACGATCCCTCGCGCAGCGCAATGGCCACCTCCTTGACGCCCGAATCACGCAGGTTCATGGCATGGGCGTGGCCCTGGCTGCCATAGCCGACGATCAGGACCTTCTTGTCCTTGATCAAACTGACGTCGGCGTCACGATCGTAATAGACGCGCATTCCCATACCTCTTCGTTTGCGGTTTCGATGAAGCCCGTCGCGGGCGTCAGATGCTTTCCTTGCCCCGGCTGATCGCGACCACGCCCGTGCGGGCGACCTCGCACAGCCCCAAGGGGCGCATCAAGGAGATGAAGCGGTCGACCTTTTCGGTCTGGCCGTCCAGGCGGAAGACGAAGGATTCGAGCGTCGTGTCGTCGACCTTGGCGCCGAAGATGTCGGCGATCCGCAGGGCCTCGACCCGGTGCTCCCCCTTCCCAGTGACCTTGACCAGGGCCAGCTCGGTCTCGACGTGATTGCCCTCGTCGGTCAGGTCGCGCACGGCGACGACCGGGACGAGACGATTGAGCTGCGCCTTGATCTGCTCGATCACCATCGGCGTGCCGGCCGTCACCAGCGTGATCCGCGACAGCGCCTTCTCATGATCGACCTCGGAGACGGTCAGGCACTCGATATTGTAGCCCCGCCCCGAGAACAGGCCGACGACCCGCGCCAGAATGCCCGGTTCATTGTCGACCAGCACGGCGATCGTATGGCGTTCTGCAGCGTCCTCAGTACTCATTGTCAGTCTCGTCGTTGGGTCGATGGCGCGGCGCGCCGACGGAAGTTGGGCTCAAATCTCGCGAAAGCCGAAATCGCCGCCGACTTCGTCGGGCAGCACGACGGCCTGGGCGCAGACCACGCGTTCGCCGTTCATCGCGATCGCAGGTGAACCATAGAGCACGTAGCCGTCGGCCAACGCACGCGACACCTTTTCGCAGAAACTGCGGTCGTCCGGTCCCGTCAGCAGCCGGTAGGCAAGGCGGTCGGCGTCAGACAAGAACCATGCCCTCTTCTGAGATCGGCTTGGCCGCCTGATCGTCCGGGCCCAGCAGCATCTCGTTGTGAGCCGCTCCCGATGGGATCATCGGGAAACAGTTCTCGGCCTTGTCGACCAGGATATCGGCGATGACCGGCTTGTCGACGGCGAGCATCTCGTCGATGAGGTCGCCGACCTCGCTGGGCTTGGACGCGCGCAATCCGACCGCGCCGAACGCCTCGGCCAGCTTCACGAAATCGGGCAGCGATTCCATGTAGCTTTCCGAGTAGCGGCCGCCGTGGAGCAGTTCCTGCCACTGGCGGACCATGCCCATGTATTCGTTGTTGAGGATGAAAACCTTCACCGGCAGCCGGTACTGCGCCAGCGTGCTCATCTCCTGGATGTTCATCAGGATCGAGGATTCTCCGGCGACGTCGATGACCAACGCGTCCGGATGGGCCACCTGGACTCCCATCGCCGCGGGCAGGCCATAGCCCATCGTGCCGAGCCCGCCGGAGGTCATCCACCGGTTCGGCTTCTCGAACGGCAGGAACTGGGCGGCCCACATCTGATGCTGTCCGACCTCGGTGGTGATGAACGCGTCCTCGCGGCCGATGATCCGGTCGCGCAGACATTCGAGCGCATACTGCGGCTTGATGATCTTGTCGTTCCGCTCGTAGTGCAGGCAATCGCGGGCGCGCCATTCCTCGATCCGCTTCCACCACTCGCCCAGCGCCTTGCGTTCGGGGCTGTACTGGCGGGCCTTCCACACCTTCATCATGTCCTCGAGGACATGGCCGACATCGCCGACAATCGGCACGTCGGCGCGCACATTCTTGTTGATCGACGACGGATCGATATCGACGTGGATCTTCTTGGAATTCGGGGAGAATTCGGACAGCTTGCCGGTGACCCGGTCGTCGAAACGGGCGCCGATGTTGACCATCACGTCGCAATTGTACATCGCCAGGTTGGCTTCGTAGGTGCCGTGCATGCCGACCATGCCGAGGTACTGCTTGTCCGACGCCGGGAAGGCGCCGAGCCCCATGAGGGTCAGGGTGCAGGGGTGGCCGGTCATGCGCACGAATTCGGTCAGCAACTGCGAGGCCCGCGGCCCGGAATTGACGACCCCGCCGCCACAATAGAACAGCGGACGTTTGGCCTTGGCGATCAGTTCGACCGCCGTTTCGATCTGCCTGATGTCGCCCTTCACCTGAGGCCGATAGCTCTTGCGGGGCTCCCGGGGCGCCGCGGTGTAGCCGCCCTTCCCCTGCAGGATATCCTTGGGCAGGTCGATGACCACGGGGCCCGGCCGGCCGCTCTTGGCGACATAGAAGGCCTCGTGCACCACCTGCGAGAGATCCTTGATGTCCTTGACCAGATAGTTGTGCTTCGTGCACGGCCGGGTGATGCCGGTCGTATCGGCCTCCTGGAAGGCGTCGTTGCCGATCAGATGGGTCGGCACCTGCCCGGTCAGGCAGACGATGGGGATCGAGTCCATCAACGCATCGGTCAAACCGGTCACGGCATTGGTTGCGCCCGGGCCGGACGTAACCAGCACGACGCCGACCTTGCCCGTCGAGCGGGCATAGCCCTCGGCGGCATGGACCGCGCCCGCTTCCTGGCGCACCAGGACATGGCGCAGCGAATTCTGCTGGAAAAGCGCATCGTAAATCGGCAGGACCGCGCCGCCCGGATAGCCGAAGATGACCTCGACATCCTGCTCCACAAGGGCGCGCAGGAGGATTTCGGATCCGGTCATTTCGTTGGACATGGTCCACTCCGATGGTGGCTTGTGTCGGCCCTTGCCGCGGCCGATCGTCAAAACAGATGTCGCCGCCCGATGGGGGCGACGATCCGGCACAACGCCAAACTGCCTTTTGCAGGTGCGGGAAGCGCGATACCTAAGGCGTCACCCGGCGAGGGTCAACACAAATTGGCGAATTTTTGGAAAGAATTTTTCCAACAAACTTTCCGAAAATTGCGCGTCGAGAATTTGATCCGCGGCCGTCTGATTGCGGAACCAGGTATATTGGCGCTTGGCATACCGGCGCGTCGCCCGCTGACCGGCCTCGATCATCGCGTCCCGACCGATCTCGCCGCGCAGATGGGCCAGGATCTCGGGCACGCCCACGGCCTTCATCGCCGGCAGGTCCGGATCCAGCGCCTGCGCCGCGAGCGCCCTCACCTCTTCGACCGCGCCCGCCTCGACCATGCGCGCGAACCGGCCGTCGCACGCGGCGTAGACGCTCGCGCGCGGCGGACGCAGGTGCAGGACATGGAACGCATACGAGGTCGGCGCTTGTGCCGGTGCCGCCTGCCAATCGACGATGCTGCGGCCGGTATGAGCAATGACGCACCAGGCGCGCTGCAGACGCTGCCGATCGCTCGGCCGTAGGGCGCCCGCCGCCGCCGGATCGATGGCCGCAAGACGCTCGTGAAACGCAGACGGGCCCAGTCGGTCCATCAGGCCGGCCGCTTCGGCGGTGACCGACGGGGGTATCTCCGGCATGAGCGACAGACCCTCGGTCAACGCCTTGAGGTACAGCCCCGTGCCGCCGGCAACCACGGGCACCCGTCCACCGCGATGGGCCACGTCTATCTCTTCCGTGGCGAGGGCCCGCCAGCGACCGGCCGAACACCGCTCCCGGGCCGGCATCACGCCGAACAGGCGGTGCGGAACAGTCGCCATCATTGCGTCATCTGGCCGCGCCGATAGCACACGCAGCTCCTGATATACCTGCATGCTGTCGGCATTGATGACGGTGCCGCCGATGGCCTGGGCCACGGCGACCGCAGCATCGGACTTGCCGCTCGCCGTCGGCCCGCCGATAACAACAACTGGGCGTTGGCCCGAAGTCGCCTCCACCGCTCTGCTCGCTGCGCCCGTCACGGCGCTGGTTTCCCTGGGCACGAACTCCCAAGGTATCGCTGCATGAACTCAGTCGTCACGCTTATCGGCGCCCCTGGCATGACCCGTCTCATGTCCGAGGCCGCGGAAGCGGCGCGACAGGCGTTGATCCAGGCCGGCGCCACGCCTGGCGGGTTCGACTGGTTGTGCCCGGAAGCGGCCTGCGACATACCCTTCGAGGACAATCCCGGCCTGACGGCCGAAGCGGTCGTACGTGCCGCGATCGGCGGCGCACCCGTCGACGTGGTCGTCCAATCGACCCAGGGGCGCCGAAAGCGCCTGCTGGTCGCCGACATGGAATCGACCATGATCCGGAACGAAATGGTCGATGAGCTCGCCGGCCTCGTCGGAGTCGGCGACAAGGTGGCCGAGATCACCCGGCGGGCCATGAACGGGGAGATCGAGTTCCGTCCCGCCCTGCGCGAACGCGCGGCCTTGCTGGGCGGTCTGGAAGCGTCGCTTCTCAAGCAGATGCGGGAGACCATCGTCTTCAATCCGGGCGCTCGGACACTCGTCGCGACAATGAAGGAGCATGGCGCCAGGACGGCTCTCGTGTCGGGGGGCTTCAAGGTCTATTCGAAGTGGGTGAAGAAGAAGCTAGGCTTCGACAAGCATTTCGCCAATGACCTGATCGTGCGTGACGGCGTGGTCACCGGCGAACTGGCGGAACCCATCCTGGGACGCGAAGGCAAGCTGGAGGCGCTGGACAAGATGGCGGCCAAGCACGGCCTGACGCGAAGCGACGCCCTGGCCATCGGCGACGGCGCCAACGATCTGATGATCCTCACGGCTGCCGGAACGGGGGTCGCCTACCACGCCAAGCCATCGGTCGCGGCCGAGGCCAGCGCCCGCATCGACCATGGCGATCTGACGGCGGCCTTGTACGTCCAGGGATACCGCCGCGCCGAATTCTCGGACGCTTGACGCCAGCCTAGCGGGACGGTTCCTGCGTGAACCGAAGCACCACGTTCCGGCGGTTTTCGCCTTTCTGGATCAAGAGGAGCGTCGAGTGCTTGCGCGCTTCGCGGGCCTTGGCGAGCTGCTTCTTGATATCGGCCGGCGTCGACATCTCGGTCATGTCCATTTCCAGGATGATATCGCCCGGCCGCACGTTCTGTGACCAGGCGTAGCTCTTTGGATCGACGGCGGTGACGACGACGCCCTTCTGCTCCTGAAGCTTGTATTGCTTGACCAGGGCCGGCGTGATGGCCGCGATCGTCAGGCCGAGCGACGCTATTCGGTTAGATTCCTCGTTGGGCTTCTTCGAGAGCGCGCCGGTCTGCTCCGCCTTCTCCAGCTCGCCGAGCGTCACCGAGACTTTCCGCTCGAGCTTGCGGCGCAGCACGACCACCTCGACTGCCTTGCCGACTTCCGTCGCGGCCACGATCTGAGGCAAGCGGCTTGAATTGGCGACGTCCTGCCCGTCGAACTTGAGAATAACGTCGCCGGCGAGCAAGCCGCCCTTGGCCGCGGGCCCGTCGGCGATGACGTTGGCGATCAGGGCGCCGCGCGGCTGGCCGAGCCCCAGCGTCTTGGCGAGTTCCTGGTCGACGTCCTGAATCCGGACCCCCAGCCAGCCGCGCTTGGTCCGGCCGAACTTCCGCAACTGTGCGATGATCGGCTGCGCCATGTTCGACGGCACGGCAAAGGCGATGCCGACATTGGTGCCGCCGCGCGAATAGATCGCCGTGTTGATGCCGATGACCTCACCCTTGAGGTTGAACAGCGGACCGCCTGAGTTGCCTTTGTTGATGGCGGCGTCGGTCTGCAGGAAGCTGACGAAGGAACTGCCCGGGAACCCGCCGAAGTTGCGCAGATGCCGGTGGCGCGCCGAGACGATTCCGAGGGTGACCGTTCCGCCGAGCCCGAACGGGTTGCCGACAGCGACGACGGTGTCGCCAACCCGCATGCTCTCCGATTCACCCCACGGCACCGCCGGCAACGGCTCCTTCGATTCAACCTTCAGCAGCGCCAGGTCCGCGCGCGGATCGCGGCCGAGTATCTTTGCGTCGAGCTTGCGTCCGTCGCTGAGGATCACCTTGACCTCAGTGGCCTTGGTGATGACGTGGTTGTTCGTGACGACGTAGCCCCGCGGGTCGATGATGAAACCGGAACCGACGGCGCTGCCCCGGCGTTGGCCGCGGCGCTGGTTGAAGTAGTCCTTGAAATATTCGTTGAACGTGGACCCCGGCTTGGCGCTGGTCTGCTTGTCGGGTCCTGCCCCTGTCGTCGTCGCGATACTGACGACGGACGGCAGCAGGCGGGCGACCAGATTGGGAAGCTGTCCGCGCACCGTATCGGCGGGCGCCGTCTCAGCCGTTCTTGGTGCCGGAGACTGGGTCTGCGCATGAGCGGCAGGCCCGGCCAGCAGGACGGTGGCGAGGCCCAGGGCACCCGCGAAAGACAAACGACGATACGAAGGCATGGAGACTGAGAGGAAGAATTTGTGCACGGGCCAATTCCTCTTTCGATGCGGCGCCGTCGGGCGCCCCGCGGAGTTGTCTGTCGAGACTAGGACCGGGGCGACGCGAAGGCCACTCACACTATCCTGATCTCACTTGAAGCCCACAAATATGGCGGAAATCCGGAACCGCGCACTGTCTTTCGACGGCGCCCGCGTCCAAAGACGATGCCGGCCTCCGGAATGGCGGACTATCCACGAACGACCCAAAGCCCCAGGACGCCGATCACGGCCGCAACCAGGCCCATGGCCCGAACCTGGCCCTCGGGCAAGCCAAGCACCTGCGAGATGAAACGCCGCATCGCCTCAGGAAACAGGGCGTAGAGAATCCCCTCGATCACGAAGGCGACGCAAATCGCGGCAAGCAGATCCTGCATGGCCGGACCCTGGCCGAAATGACCGCTAGTTGGCGGTCTTCGGCTGGGTTCTCTCCAATTCCGTACCGGTCATGTTGCGGAAGAAGCGGAAGAAATCGCCGTCCGCCGGACCGATATACTTGGTCGTGTTGCTGGTCAGCGTTTCGCGGAGCGCGTTCATGGAGATCCAGAACTCGAAGAACTTCGGATCCCGCCCGTAGGCCTTGTTGTAGATCTCCTGCGCCTTGCCCTCGCCCTCGCCTCGGATAATCTGCGACTTCCGCCCCGCATCCGCCTTGATGATTCGCGCGCGCTTGTCGGCATTGGCGCGGACCGCCTTCGCCTGGCGCTCACCGTTGGCGCGAATGCGAGTCGCTTCCTGACCACGCTGGGCCGTCATGCGCCTGAAGATCGCCTCGCTGTTCTCGGTCGGCAGATCGAGCCGCTTGACGCGGACGTCGATGAGATCAACGCCGAAAGCCGCAACCTCGTTGTGCACGGTTCGGGTGATCTCGGCCATCAAATCGGCCCGCTGCGGCGTCAACAGGGTCGCCAGATCGACCCGGGCAAAGACCGCGGCCGTCGTCGCGTTCATGATCGAGCGCAGGTTCTGCTCGAACTGGGTGATGCCGCGTGCGGTTTGATAGAAGACCAGCGGCTTGACCACGCGATAGCGGGCGAATGTATCGACCACGACCTGCTTCTGGTCTTTGGTCGGGATTTCCCAGGCCGCCGCGTCGTAGTCACGCACCCGGCGGTCGAAGAATTCCACCGTCTGGACGAAGGGCAGCTTGAAATGGATGCCGGGCTGCTTTTCGACTTTTACGAACTTGCCGAACTGCAGGATGAGAGCCTGATCGCGTTCGTGAACTATGTAGACCGACAGATAGCCGACGATGCCGATCAAGACGAGGAGAACGGTAAGCGCTGTGCTGGTGCGCGACATTATTGCTGTCCTCCCAACCGGTCAGAGGTTTCTCGATTGCGCCCGGTCGGCGACTGGGTCGTCGAGGGAGGCGTCACGCTGCTCGGTGACGCGGTACGCGACTTGTTCAGCTCGTTGAGGGGGAGATAGGGCACGACCCCGCTGCGGCCGTTCTTGTCGATGATGATCTTGTCCATGTCCTTGAGAATGTCGCGCATCGTTTCGACGTAGATCCGGGTACGGGTGATGTCCTTCGCGGATTCGTATTGCTCGAAGATCGACAAGAAGCGACGCGTGTCACCGGTTGCGATCGCGATCCGCTCTTCCTTGAAGGCTTCCGCGGCGCGCGCGATGCGTTCGGACTCGCCTTCTGCCTCCTGGATGATCCGGTTCAAGTATTTATTCGCGTTTTCGATCATGCTGTCGCGGTCGGCGCGCGCGGCCTGCACGTCGCGGAAGGCGCTGATCACCCGTTGCGGAGGATCGACCGCCTGCAACTGCACGCGCAACACGTTCACACCGGCGCCATACTCGTCGAGGATCCGCTGGATGACCTTCAGCGCTTCCTGCTCGATCGCGACACGGCCGGTCGTTCTGATGTTCTCGAATTCGTTCTTGCCGACGATTTCACGCATCGCGGCTTCGGTGGCATCCTTCACCGCCTTGTCGGGATTGCGGATGTTGAAGAGGAAATCGCGGATGCCCGGCGTCATCGCGACGTCCTGGCCGTCGCGCTTCACGGTCTTGGGACGCTCGTCGATCTTCCAGAACACGACCGCCTGAATGTCGATGATATTCTCGTCGCCGGTCAGCATCAGGCTTTCCCGCGGCACCCGGCGGACGGACTCGGAAGCATTCGGGCCGATCTGGACGAGGCCGACATAGGTCCGCCGCTCGACTTTCACGTCCGGCGTTTCGACCTCGCCGATGGGAGCGGGCCAGTTCCAGTGCAGCCCCTGGGACGTCACATTGGTGACCCGGCCGAAGACCAGTTCGACACCGGCCTGCTGTGGCTTGACCTGATAGAAGCCCGTGAGCATCCAGACGACGATCACGATGAGAACGATCAGGGCAATGCCCCGCCCGCTCCCGAATCCGCCGGGTAGAACCCGCCGAACGTTGTCCTGACCCCGCTTGATCATGTCCTCGAAATTCGGCGGCTGGGAACCGCCGCGCCGGCCAGTGCCCTTGCGCGGACCCTGCCCCCACGGACCGTTGTCGCCGCCGTTGCCGCTGCCCCAAGGACCGCCGCTCTTGTCGCCGCCTGTCTGGTTCTTCCAAGGCATAATGCTGACCTTTGATGATTTGCCGGCCGAGACCTGAATACGTCAATTCGCCGTCGTTGCGACCGTTCTATAGGACTGTCTCAGAAGCAGGCTGAACGCAAGCCCTCGATGCGAACCACCGGGCTGGAATCAGCGTCTGCTTCGTCCTAAGTCAGCGTCGCCACGCGACAAGGCAAGTGCCACATATCGTTCATCGGGAGGAGAATTCAACCATGGCAAAGCTTAGCGAACGAAAGATCCTGAAGGCGTTGTCGACTGTGATCGATCCCGACGCCGGCCGGGACATCGTTTCGCTGAACATGGTAACCGGCCTGACGATCCGGGATTCCAATGTCGGCTTCGCGATCGAGGTCGACCCGAGCCGCGGCCCCGTACTCGAGCCGTTGCGCAAACAGGCGGAAGACGCCGTGCACGCAATCAAGGGCGTCACCTCGGTGACGGCAGTGTTGACCGCCCATCGGGGCGCCGAGGCGCAGCAGGCTCCCCCCCCGCAGAAAGCCCCGGCCCAACAGCAGGCGGCCCAGCCAAAGCCGGCTGGCCGAGAGAAGCTTGCGCCGGGGGTCAAATCGATCATTGCCGTCGCGTCGGGAAAGGGCGGCGTCGGCAAATCGACGACTGCCGTCAATCTTGCCCTGGCGCTGATCGCCGAAGGCCAGTCGGTCGGCCTCCTCGACTCCGACGTCTACGGCCCGTCGATCCCGCGCATGATGGGGGTTCACGGTCAGCCCGAGACCGCCGACGGCAAGACACTCGAGCCGATGGAGAACTACGGGCTCAAGATCATGTCGATGGGCTTCCTCGTTGACGAGGAAACCCCGATGATCTGGCGCGGCCCCATGGTGATGAGCGCGATCCAGCAAATGCTGCGCGACGTCAACTGGGGCGAGCTCGACATCCTGGTGGTCGACATGCCGCCCGGCACCGGTGACGCCCAGCTGACCCTGGCCCAACAGGTTCCGTTGGCCGGCGCGGTGATCGTCTCCACGCCTCAGGACATCGCCCTGCTCGACGCCCGCAAGGGTCTCAACATGTTCAAGAAGGTCGACGTGCCGGTACTCGGCATCGTCGAGAACATGAGCTACTTCCTGTGTCCGCACTGCGGCGAACGGTCGGAGATCTTTGGCCATGGCGGCGCCCGGCAGGAGGCCGAGCGGCTGGGAATCGACTTTCTGGGTGAGATCCCGCTGCACATTGCGATCCGCGAGACATCGGACAGCGGGCATCCGATTGTTGTCGCCGAACCCGAAAGCGCGTACACAGGCGCCTACCGCGATATTGCAAGAGCCATCATTCAAAAACTGTCGGCAACAGTCGGCGATGGCCGCCCGGCGCCTCGAATCATTGTGCAATAGTGCCATGAAAAGCTTGATTGCAGGATTTTCGCTCATCGTATTGGGAGCCACGGGCGTTCACGCCGGAGGTCCGCTCGACCGCTTGCCGCCACTGCCCAAAGGGGCGGCCTCGGCGCCGATGCTGGTCGCCCTGACCGGTGCGATCCCAAAGCCGCGGGTGCTGCCCTGGGCGACGACCGGCGGGAATTTCCTGGTTCGGGTGAAGTCCAAGCCGGAATGCAACGCTCAGAAATATCACGGTCCGGGCGCGGTCATCACCTATGACCCGGACAAGTTCGAATACACGCCTGAATACCTGAAAGTCGGCCGGGGCAATCGTCAGAGCCGGGCAGCGGCGATCGCCGAAGCCGAACAGCGCTTTGCCGACCTGGTCACGCCCAAAGTGCTCGAGATGCTGCGCCTGGCGAACGAGGTCCGCCGCAAGCACGGGCTTTCCGAAATGAGGCTGGAGCCGCGGCTCACGCTGGCCGCCAAGCGGCACAACATCGACATCGCCCGGCACGCCCTCATGCAGCACACCGGCACCGACTGTTCGCAGCTCAAGGACCGCGTGTGGGACGCCGGCTATACCTGGACCAAGATCGCGGAGAACCTCGCCGGCGGCAACGAGACGGCGGCGGCGACGATGGGCCAGTGGACCAGCAGCAAACGGCATCTGGAACAGATGACCATTCCAGCGATGACGGAAGCCGGGATCGCCTACGACTACAATCCGCACCCCCCGCGTGGCGGCATCCCGATCAAGCATTTCTGGACGTTGATTCTGGCCCGGCCCGATCCGTGGCGTGACCGCCGCGACGGCCGCACGGGCGACAGCGGGTTCAACGATCACCTCAAGGAAAAAGCCCCGAAGAAATCCCGCAAGGGGCAAACGTCAGTCGGGAAAAAATCGTAACATTATCTGAGCACAGCGGCCGGCCGTCGGGACGGGCCCGCTGCCCTCGTGTTCAGGTCAAACCGCACGGAGAGTGGGAGACATGGTGAATCGCCTTGTGATCGCAGGCCTGGCCGTTGCCGTCCTGGCAGGCTGCGCGAAGGAGCCGCCGCCGGCCGGGCCGCGCACGGCGCCGATGGTCGCCGACCCGACGCCTGAACAATATCGCCAGGCCCAGGTCATCATCCGCGAGGTCAACAAGTTCCGCGCCCAGAACGGCTTGCCGCCGCTGGTGCTCGAGACCCATCTGATCAAGGCGGCGATCGCCAAGGCGCGGGATTTCCCGACCAACTGGAAGTTCATTCACGCAAGCAGTGACGGGGCTCGTCCCGAGCAGCGGATTTCGCGGACCGGCTATCGCTGGACCCAGGCCGCCGAGACGCTCGCCGCGGGCAGCCCAACGCCGGCCTGCGCCGTCGCCACGCTGGCGGCCAGCCCCTGCCACCGCTGGGCGTTGCTGCGGCCGAGCTATC
>CAMYMQ010000417.1 GCA_947259335.1 uncultured Alphaproteobacteria bacterium
CGCGCGCCACCGGCGCCGGTGCGCGATCCTTCGCCCATGCGGCCTGTCCCATCCCGCCCTGAAAGGCGAGGCAGGCGGCGCAAAACAGCAATAGCGCGGCGCGGTTCAACTCGAGTCCCCGTCATTCCCCGAAGGCGGCCGATCCCCGGCGAGCCATCCAACGTGCCGCCGTGGCGGTCCTGTCCCGATCCTGACTTACATACGTTCGCCCGGCCCGATTCGTGGCCGCGACGCGACCACAATGGGGCGGTTTCCGAGCGCCGTGCCTTCCGTACCGCCGTGCCTTCCGTACCGCCGGGCTGGTCAGGCGGCGGCGCGGTGCGGTTCGCTCGGCCGGCGGAAGGCGGCCAGCAGTTCGGCCTCGCGGTCCTTGGCCTTCTTGGCGTTGGCCTCCTTGATATGGCCGTAGCCGCGGATCTTTTCCGCCGCCGCGGCCAGCTCGACCGCGAGCGCGTGGTTGTCGCGGGTCAGCGACCGGCTGACCTCGTCGATCAGCGATTCATAGTCGGCGATCAGCTGCCGCTCCATCCGGCGCTCGGCGGTGCGCCCGAACGGGTCGAGCCAGGAGCCGCGCAGGAACCGGAAGCGTTTGAGCAGACGGAAGCCCCACAGCATGGCCGCGCCGTAGGGCCGCTTGAGCAGCTTGCCGGTTTCCGGGTCGCGCGGCGCAAAGATCGGCGGCGCCAGGTGGAACTTGACCTTGATCGGTCCCTCGAACTGGCCCTTGATCCGGTCAAGAACAGACGAGTCTGTCCATAACCGCGCGACTTCATATTCGTCCTTGTAGGCCATGAGGCGGAAGAAGGTTCGGCCGACGGACTCGGCGAGCGCGGTTTCCCCGGGAACCGCCTTCTGCTCGGCGACCTTGGCCTTGGTGACAAGGGTCAGGAAGCGGTCGGCATAGGCCTTGTCCTGATAGTCGGTCAGGAAGTCGGCGCGCCGGCGCAGCCAGTCGTCGAGCGGCACGGGGCCGTCGGGCAGGGCGGCAGCCGGGTCGCGTTCGATGATGGCGTTGACGGCGTCGGGCTCGGCGACCGCGCGGCGGCCCCAGCGGAAGGCCTTCAGGTTGGCCTCGACGGCGGCGCCGTTCAGCTTGATCGCCTCTTCGATCGACGCGGCCTTCAGCGGGATCAGCCCGCGCTGATAGGCGTATCCGGCGAGGAACATGTTGGTCGCGATGGTGTCGCCGATGAGCGCCAGCGCGATCCGGGTTGCCGGAAGATAGCTTGAGTTCGCCGTGTCGGTTCGGGATTCCAGACGGGTCCACATGGCCTCCGCTGGGAACGCCATGTCGGGGTTCTGGGGGAAGGCGCCGGTCTGCGCCTCGTGCAGGTTCACGATCGCGCGCGTATGGCCGGCCGACAGCTTGGACAGGGCGTCGGGCATGGTCGCCGTGACGATGTCGGCGGCGATCAGCGCCTTGGCCTCGCCGGGCGCGATCTGCGCCGTGGCGAGATCGTCCTTGCTCGCCGCCAGCGTGACCTGGCTGATGACTGGACCGCCCTTCTGGGCGAGGCCGAGAATGTCGGCGATCAGGCTCGGCCGTTCCTCGATATGGGCGGCCATGCCCAGGATCTGGCCGATCGTGATGATGCCGGTGCCGCCGACGCCGGTGATGACGATCGGCCAGGGCTCGTCCAGGGACGGAAGCGCCGGTTCCGGCAGGATCGACGGGTCGAAGGCCTCGGCCGCCGCCGACTGGCGCTTCAGGGTGCCGCCTTCGACGGTGACGAAGCTGGGGCAGAAGCCCTTGAGGCAGCTGTAATCCTTGTTGCACGAGGACTGGTCGATCGTCCGCTTGCGGCCGAATTCGGTCTCCAGCGGCTGGACCGAGATGCAGTTGGAGACGTGGCTGCAGTCGCCGCAGCCCTCGCAGACCAACTCGTTGATGAACACCCGCTTGGCCGGATCGGGGAAGGTGCCGCGCTTGCGCCGGCGGCGCTTCTCCGCGGCGCAGGTCTGGTCGTAGACCAGCGCGGTGACGCCCGGCACCTCGCGCAGCTCGCGCTGGACGGCATCGAGCTCGTCGCGGTGGCGGAAGGTCACGCCGGGGGCGAAATGTTCGCGCCAGTGATACTTGGCCGGCTCGTCGGAGACGACGACGATCTGGCGCACGCCTTCGGCCTCGAGCTGCCGGGTGATCTGGGAGACCGAGGGCTGGCCCTCGACCGGCTGGCCGCCGGTCATGGCGACCGCGTCGTTGTAGAGGATCTTGAAGGTCATGTTGACCTTGGCGGCGACCGCGGCCCGGATGCCGAGAATGCCCGAGTGGTAATAGGTGCCGTCGCCCACGTTCTGGAACATGTGCGGCGTCTCGGTGAACGGCGCCATCCCGATCCAAGAGGCGCCTTCGCCGCCCATGTGGGTGAAGGTCTCGGCGCGGCCGTACCACATCGCCATCGAGTGGCAGCCGATGCCGGCCATGGCGTGGCTGCCTTCGGGAATCTGGGTCGAGGTGTTGTGGGGACAGCCCGAGCAGAAGAAGGGCAGGCGGGCCAGCACCGGCGCCTGCGGGCCTTCGGGCGCGCGCGCCTCGATTTCCTCCAGCCGTTCGCGCAGCCGGTCGTCGCCGTGATGGCGCAACAGCCGGCCGGCGATCACCCGCGCGACCTGCTGCGGGTCGATCTCCCTGATCGCGGGCAGGAGCGTGGCGCCGTCCTCGTCGGTCTTGCCGACCACGCGCGGGCGCTTGCCGTCGGCCTTGTCGTAGAGGATCGTCTTGATCTGGTCCTCGATGAAGCCGCGCTTTTCCTCGACCACGACGATCTCGTCGAGGCCGTTGGCGAAGCGCAGCAGGCCCTGTTCCTCGATCGGCCAGGACATGCCGATTTTGTAAACGCGCAGCCCGAGGGATTCGGCCGCGTCGTCGTCGATGCCCAGTTCGCGCAGCGCCTGGGTCAGGTCGAGCCAGGCCTTGCCGGCGGAGACGATGCCGACCTTGGCGCGGGTCGAATCCATAACCAGCCGGTCGATCGGGTTGGCCCGGGCAAAGGCCAGGGCCGCCGGAATCTTGACCTGGTGGAGGCGGACTTCCTGGGGCATCCGGTCGTCCGGCCATCGGGTGTTCACACCGTCGCGCGGCAGCTCCAGGTTGGGCGTCTTGAACGGGTCGCGGACCGCCGGCAGCGTCACGGTGCGCGCCGTGTTGATGTTGGCGTCGGTCATTTTGAAGCCGACCCACAGGCCGGAATAGCGGGAGAGGGCGTAGCCCCACAGACCGAAGTCGATGAACTCCTGCGGATCGGCCGGGGTCAGCACCGGGATCATGGCGTCGAGGAAGGCGTATTCGCTCTGCAGGGTGGTCGAGGTCGACTTCGAGCCATGGTCGTCGCCCGCGAAAAGGAGCACGCCGCCATGCCTGGCCGAGCCGGCGTGGTTGCCGTGCTTGAACACGTCGCCGGAGCGGTCGACGCCGGGCGCCTTGCCGTACCAGGCGGCGAACACGCCGTCGTGCTTGGCGCCGGGGAAGGTGTTGACCATCTGGGTGCCCCAGACCTGGGTCGCGGCGAGATCCTCATTGAGTCCCGGCTGGAAGACGATGCCGTGCTCGGCCAGATGCTCCCGGGCCCGCCACAGCTCGAGGTCGAGCGTCGCCAGCGGCGAGCCCCGGTATCCCGAGATATAGCCGGCGGTGTCGAGTCCCTGTTGGCGATCCTGGTCGCGCTGGATCATCAGCAGGCGGACCAGCGCCTGGGTGCCGTTCATGTAAACGGCGCCTTCGTTCAGCGTGTATTTGTCGTCGAGGGAAACGGTCATGTCCGGCATCGGGGAGACTCCATCGCCGTCCGGTCCCCGACGGCGTCGCCTGGGGGACGTTGGGGTGTTGCGGTCATTGTGAGCGCTCGCCGCGCTGCTGACAATCCGGGTGCGGCCCTAGGCCTGGCCCGCCGTGGCGAGCCGGGCGACCGGCTGTTCGCGGATCGGCAGATGGATCAGCCCGGCGAAGACACCCAGCGCGACGCCGATCCACCAGACCACCTGATAGGACTGCGAGACGTCGTAGAGCTTGCCGCCCAGCCAAACGCCCAGGAAGGCGCCGACCTGATGGCCGAAGAAGACGAAGCCGAACAGGGTCGCCATGTAGCGCAGGCCGAAGAATTGCGCGACCAGCCCCGAGGTGAGCGGCACGGTCGACAGCCAGAGGACGCCCATTGCGGCGGCGAATAGATATACAGACCATTCTGATATCGGAACCAATACGAAGGCGGCGATGGCGACGGCGCGCAGGAAATAGATTCCGCTGAGCGTGATCCGCTTGGAATAGCGTCCGCCCAGATAGCCCGACAGGAAGCTGCCGCCGATGTTGAACAGGCCGACGATCGCGAGCGCGTTGGCGCCGACATAGCCCGGAAGCTGCTGGTCGGTGATGTAGGCGGGCAGGTGGACCTGGATGAAGCCGACGTGGAATCCGCAGACGAAAAAACCAAAGACCAGAAGGACATAGCTTCGGTAGCGCAGCGCTTCGCCATAGGCCTGGCGAATTGTCTGGGTATCGCCGGCGCCGGCGGGGCTGCCCTTGCCGGTGACGGCCGCCGACAGCGGGATGACCAGCAGCACGATCATGGCGATGAGCAGCAGCGCGGTGTGCCAGCCATAGGCGCTCAGGAAGGCCTGGCCGACCGGGACCAGGACGAACTGGCCGAGCGAGCCGGAGGCCGTACCGAGCCCCAGCGCGAGGGAGCGTTTCTCCGGCGTTACCGCCCGGCCGAAGGCGGCCAGCACGATCGCGAAGGAGGCGGCGGCCACGCCCAGGCCGACCAGAACGCCGGCGGCCAGATGCATCAGGATCGGGGCGCTGGAATAGGCCATGAGCGCGACGCCGGCGGCGTAGACGACACCGCCGCCCGCCAGCACCCGGCCCGAGCCGTATTTGTCGGCCAACGCGCCGGCCACCGGCGAAGCCATGCCCCACACCAGGTTCTGGATCGCGATCGACAGGGCGAAGACCTCGCGACCCCAGCCGTATTCGGCCGAGATCGGCGCCAGGAACAGGCCGAAGTTGGCGCGGGCGCCGAAAGAGATCACGCCGATCAGGCAGCCGCAAACGATCAGCAGCCACACGGGGCGCTGCCAGGACTTGGAGGCGTCGGTCATTGACGGGAGGGCTCCCAAAGGACGGCGAAGGTCGGCGGCTAATCTAGTCGGGTTTGCGGTCTCGGCAAATCCGTCTTCTGAGCAGGGGAGGCATTCGTGGCGATGTATACAACGATCTGCGGGGGGCCTTTGGGACCTCGCGGCGAGACGGCTGCGCGCGAAGGATTTATCCCCGTTATCCACAGAATCAGGATTCTAGTGGATATCTCAGTCTTCGGACTTGTGCCCCGGGAGGCTTGTATACAGTATGCGGCCATCATGGAGGGATTACAGTCCATATATCGGCCCACGTCGCTGCGCCAGCAGGTCTATGACCAGCTCCGTTCGGCGCTGCGCGCCGGCAAATATCGCCCGGCCGAGCGGATCACCGAGATCGGGGTCGCCAAGGCGCTCGGCGTGTCGCGGACGCCGGTGCGCGAGGCGCTCGGCCTGCTGAGCCGCGAGGGTCTTCTGGTGCCCCTGCCGCACGGCGGCTACCAGGTTCCGGTCGTGAGCGAGAGCGATATCGCGGAGATTTTCGAGATTCGCCGCCTGCTCGAGCCGTATGCCGCGGCCGAGGCCGCCCGGCGCGCCAACCACAAGGGCGTGACCGAGATGCATCAGGCGGTCCAGCGTGAGAAGACGCTGCTGACCGATCCCGACCCGGCCGTGTTCGCCGACTGCGACCGCGAGTTCCGGGCCAGCCTGTTCGGCATGACCGGCAACCGGCGACTGGCGAAGACGATCGCCCAGTACGAGGACCATGTGCAGTACGTCCGCCGGCAGACGCTGGAGGAGTGGCAGTCGCGCAGCCTCGTCATCGAAGGCCAGGAGCAGATCATGGCCGCGGTGCGCAACCGCGATTCGGCGGCGGCGGCGGCGGCGATGAAGGTCCACCTCGATTCGAGCCGCGATGCGCTGATGCAGGTGCTCAGCCGCGAACGCGTGCCCGAGCGGCTGGAACGGCGCGCCGCGGCGGAATAGGCGGCGCGGGCCTGCGGGCGGCGAGGGCCGCCCTTTTTCCCTTTGATGTTTCTCGGGCGGCGGTCGCCGCCCTTTTTTCTACCGGATGGTCAGGACGATCTTGCCGCGGGCATGGCCCGACTGGCTCAGGTCGTAGGCCTCGCGCGCCCGGTCGAGGGACATCTCGGTTTCGACCCAGGGCGTGATCGCGCCTTCCGCGACCAGGTCCGCCATCCGGTCGAAGTTGGCGCGGCCACCCGGCACCCGCACGTCGATGACCTCGATGTCGTCGCGGTCCGGGCCGTCGGGCAGCGGCCCCGTGTTGACGAAGGCGAGCTTGCCGCCGGGCTTGAGGACGCCCTTGGACTTCTGGTGCGCCTGGCCGCCAACGGTGTCGAAGACGATGTCGAGCTCGCCGACAACGGTCGAGAAGTCGGTATTCCTGTAATCGATCACTTCGTCGGCGCCGAGCTCGAGCAGCTTTTCGGCATTGGCGGCGCTGGCGGTGGTGATGACGTGGGCGCCGCGCTTCTTGGCCAGGCCGATGGCCAGGCTGCCGACGCCGCCGGCGCCGGCATGGATCAGGATGCGATCGCCCGATCCGACCGGGGCAGCCCGGTCCAGCGCCGCGATGACTGTCATGCCCGAAACGCCGAGCGATGCCGCCTCGACGTGGGACAGCGCGTCGGGCTTCGGCGCGACCAGCTTGGCCTCGATCGCGATCATTTCGGCATGGCTGCCGTCGCGGAACGGGTTGCCCATGCCCCAGACGAGGTCGCCCGGGGCGAACTCGGTCACTTCGGCGCCGACGGCCTTGACCGTGCCCGACAGGTCCCGGCCCAGGACATGGGGCAGGGGAAAGTCGAACACGCTGCGCAGGTAGCCTTCGCGCATCTTCCAGTCGATCGGGTTGATGCTGGCGGCGTGAATCTCGACCAGGACGTCCCCGGCTTCCGGAATGGGATCGGAATAGTCGCCGATCTCCAGCGCGTCCCGCCCGCCATAGTCCCGTATGAACGCCGCTTTCATGGTCTTTCCCCTGTTCTTGGTTCGCCCGGCAGCGGCGCAGCCTAGTCGGCCCGGCCCGTGGCGGGCAATGCGTATCGCGCAAGGGTGCCGGTCGATTGCCGCCCCTGCCGCTCCGGCGTATCGTGGAGGGCATGGAGAGCAACACGCGATTGACATGTCAGCGACCGGTGCCCCCGTCTCGCGTTGCGGCCTGAGCGGCGCATGGCGATCGACGATTCCGATGCCGCCGAGCGGTCCCTCTCCGGCTGGCTGCTGACCGAGGGCATGACGCGGGAACTGGACCGCAGGCTGCTAGTCTCGGCCCCCTTCGTGGCGCTGCGCGGGGGCGCCTTCGACAATCTCGGCGACGTCGCGTTCAAGGGCATGGGCGAGCGCCGGACGCTCTACGCCCCGGCGGCCTGACATGGCGCAGACCGGAGGTCAGCCCGACCGCCCGATGGTGGGCATCGCCTGGATGTGCACGTCGATGTTCCTGTTCGTGTGCCTGGACGCGACCGCCCGGCACCTGACCCAGCATTACTCGGTCGGCCAGATCCTGTGGGTCCGCTTCGTCATCTTCGTTCTCTTCGCCGTCGCCCTGATCGGGCCCGGCAACTTCGCCGGCGCCTTCCGCACCTCCCGGCCGGTCTTCCAGATCGCCCGCGCCCTGCTCATGCTGGCGGAGATCGGCACGTTCACGCTTGCCTTCCGCTATCTCTCGGTCGCCGACGTCCACGCGGTCGCGGCATCGACCCCGCTGATGGTCACGGCGCTCGCGGTCGTCTTCCTGGGCGAGAAGGTGGGATTGCGGCGCTGGGTCGCCGTGCTGATCGGCTTCGCCGCGGTCATCGTGATCCTGCGGCCCGGCGTCAAGGAACTCTACTGGTTTCACCTGATCCCGGTGCTCGGCGCGGCCTTCTGGGCCGTCTACCAGGTCATGATCCGGATCGTCAGCCGGACCGACAGCTCCCGGACGACGCTGGCCTATACCGCGGCGATCGGCGCGGCGATCATGACCGCGATCGGCCCCTTCGACTGGCGCGCGCCCGATCTGGAGGGGTGGGGGATGCTGCTGCTGTCGGGGGTTCTCGGCGCGGGGGCGCATTACACGCTGATCCTGGCGCTGGGCGCGGCGCCTGCGTCGCACGTCCAGCCCTTCATCTATACGACCTTCCTGTGGGCGCTGGTAATCGGGCTGATCGCCTTCGGCGAGTTCCCCGATGCCGTCACCATCGGGGCCGCGGGCGTGATCATCGCGGTCGGCCTCTACGTGATGAATCGCGAACGGCAACTGACGGCGGCCGCCGCGCGCGGACAGGCAAAAGTCGGGTAACGATTTACAACGCCGGCGGCCCGGCTATGCTGATCCGCCATGATCTCGGTGCGCAACCTTTCCAAGCATTTCGGCGGCATCCAGGCGGTCCGCGACTGTTCCGTCGAGGTCGAGCGCGGCTCGATCACCGGCCTGATCGGGCCCAACGGCGCGGGCAAGTCGACCCTGTTCAACATCATCGCCGGGGTGTTCCCGCCGTCCAATGGAACCGTGACTCTCGACGGCGAGGATGTGACCGGCCTCAAGCCCCACGAGCTGTTCGCCCGGGGGCTGGTGCGCACCTTCCAGATCGCCCACGAATATTCCTCGATGCCGGTGATCGAGAACCTCATGGTGCCACCGCCGAACCAGCGCGGCGAGACGCTGATATGGTCCTGGCTGCAGTGGGGAGCGGTCCGGCGGCAGGAGGCCGAAATCCGCGACAAGGCCGAGGACGTGCTCGCCTTCCTGCGGCTGACCGACCTCAAGTACGAGCTCGCCGGCAATCTCTCGGGCGGCCAGAAGAAGCTGCTCGAGCTCGGTCGCACCATGATGACCGACGCCAAGGTGGTGCTGCTCGACGAGGTCGGCGCCGGCGTCAACCGGACGCTGCTCGGCGAACTGTCGACGGATATCGAGCGGCTCAACCGCGAGCGGGGCTACACCTTCTTCGTGATCGAGCACGACATGGACCTGATCGCGCGCCTGTGCGACCCGGTCATTGTCATGGCCCAGGGCACCGTGCTGACCCAGGGCTCGATGGCCGACATCCGCGCCAACGAGGCGGTGATCGAGGCCTATCTGGGCGGCGGCGTCCCGGCGGAGACTGGGCCAAACGCCGGACCGAACGCCGGGCCGGGCGGCGCTTCGGAGGCGCGCCCGTCATGATGCTCGAGGCGACCGGGCTGATCGGCGGCTATGGCGGCGCCGATATTCTCAAGGGCGTCGATCTCGCCGTGGACCAGGGGGAGATCGTCGTCATCGTCGGCCCCAACGGCGCCGGCAAGTCGACCGCGATGAAGGCGATCTTCGGGCTCGTCCAGGTGCGGGCGGGGGCGGTGCGGTTCCGCGGCGAGGACATCACCAATGCGGCGCCCGACACGCTGGTGCCGCGCGGCATGGCCTACGTGCCCCAGGAGCGCAACGTCTTTCCGACGCTTACCGTCCACGAGAACCTGGAAATGGGCGCCTATATCCGGCGCGACGATTTCCGGGCGGTGATCGACCAGGTCTACGAGCTGTTTCCGCCGCTCAAGGAAAAGCGCAGGCAGGCGGCGGGCGAGCTTTCGGGCGGCCAGCGCCAGATGGTCGCCTTCGGCCGGGCGCTGATGACCGAGCCGGCGCTGCTCCTGCTCGACGAGCCGACGGCCGGCCTGTCGCCCCTGTTCATGGAAGAGATCTTCGATCGCGTGATCGCGGTCAACAAGACCGGGGTGGGCATCCTGATGGTCGAGCAGAACGCCCGCCAGGCGCTGGGCGTGGCCCATCGCGGCTATGTGCTCTCGACCGGCGAGAACCGCTTCGCGGATACCGGCCCGGCGTTGCTGGCCAACCGGGAAGTGGCCGAATCCTTCCTGGGCGGATAGGGGCGGGCGGCGGCGTGATCGACTTTGTCAACCAGTATCTGATCCCCGCGCTGGTGCTCGGCTGCATCTACTCGCTGGGCGCGATCGGGATCTCGATGATTTTCGCGATCCTGCGGTTCGCCCATTTCGCCCATGGCGACCTGATGGCCATGGGCGCCTATCTGGGGCTCTTCCTGGTCGGGATCATAGACCTGCTCCCGCTCGACGGCCTGTCGGTGAACGCGAAGGTGCTGATCGCCCTTCCTTTCAGCTTCGTCGCGACGGCGGCGGCGGCCATCCTGATCGACCGGCTGTTCTACAAGCCGTTCCGCAAGTCGAAGACGATCATTCTCGTGATCGCCTCGTTCGGCATCGCCCTGATGCTGCGATCGCTCATCCAGCTCTTCTTCGGCGCCGATGTGCTCAACTACTCCACCGGGATCCGCTTCCCGCTGGAGATGTTCAAGCCGCTGCGGGTGCAGGAGCGATACGTCTACATCGTGGTGGTGACGCTCGCGCTGATGTTCGCGCTCCACTTCATGCTGACGCGGACCCGGACCGGCAAGGCGATGCGCGCGATGAGCGACGACGCCGACCTCGCGCGGGTCAGCGGCATCAACACCGAGAAGGTGGTGATGTGGACCTGGATCATCGGCGGCGGGCTGGCCGCTGTGGCCGGGACGTTTCTTGCCATGGACACGCGTCTCGTCCCGACCATGGGCTGGGACCTGCTGCTGCCGACCTTTGCCGCCGCCATTCTCGGGGGGCTGGGCCGGCCCTATGGCGCGATCGCCGGCGGCATGATCATCGGGGCGATGGAGGAACTGTCGACCTTCCCGTGGATCGGCGACGGCCCCCTGATCTCACCCGATTACAAGACGGCGGTGGCCTTCGCGGTGATGGTGCTGATGCTGGTCTTTCGGCCCCAGGGACTGTTCGGCGGACGGGTGCTGTAATGGAATTGTTCGGCCTCTTCATGTATCTGCTGGGCTTCCTCGCGGTCGCGCTGATTTACGCGATCGGCTGCCTCGGCGTGAACATCAACTGGGGCTTCACCGGCCTGTTCAACGTGGGCGTCGCCGGCTTCTTCGCGGTCGGCGCCTATTCGACCGCGATCGTCACCAGCCCGCCGAGCCCGGTTCATCTCGGCGGCTTCGACCTGCCGATCCCGGTCGGCCTGGTTGCTGCGATCGTCTTCGCAGGGGCGGTCGCCTGGGTGGTCGGCCGCATCTGCCTGCGGCTGCGCAGCGACTATCTGGCGATCGCGACCGTCGGCATCGCCGAGATCCTGCGGCTCGTCTTCCGTAACTTCGAGAGCCTCGGAGGCGGACCCTTCGGCGTTCAGAGGGTGCCGCGGCCGTTCGAGAGCCTGCCCCAGCCGTGGTCCGAGATCGGCTTCATCGTCGTCCTCGCCGTCATCCTCCTGCTGCTCTACGTCCTGATCCAGCGCGCCTGGTCGGCGCCGTGGGGGCGGGTCCTGCGCGCGATCCGCGACAACGAGGAAGCGGCAGCTGCCGCCGGCAAGAACGTAGAGGCGTTCCGCCTCCAGGCCTTCGTCCTGGGGTCCGCGATCATGGGCCTGTTCGGTGGGCTGTTCGCGCTCTACACCAAGACGATCACGCCCAATGCGATCGAGCCGCTGATGGTCACTTTCCTGCCGTGGGTGATGCTGATCGTCGGCGGCAGCGGCAACAACAAGGGGGCCATCCTCGGCGCCGTGGCGATCTGGGCGTTGTGGACCATGACCGAGATCCTGACCGGCCTGCTCCCGTCCGACTGGGCGTCGCGCGCCGCCTTCATCCGGGTGTTCCTGATCGGATTGCTCCTGCAGATCGTCCTGCAGCGGTTTCCCGGCGGGCTGCTGCCCGAGAAGCCGCCGATCATCCGGGCCCCGGACGAGAAACACCCGGACAGAGCCTGAGCCCCACACCCGTGCCCCACACCCGTGCCCCACACCCGTGCCCGGGCCGCGCCGGCGGCAAGACCCGCGCATACTCCGCACATAAAGGGAGCCCCGCCGTGAGGCGGGGCTCCAGTGGCGGCACGGCCGCCGAACGCGGATCGGGTCGGTTACTTCATCTGGACGGGATTGCCCGACTCGAACTTCCAGGATGAGATCACGGCCGGCTTGCCGTCCTTGATCTGCCAGAAATTGTAGAAGGCCAGCGGATCGCCCTTGCTGTCGAAGTCGACGCTGCCGGATGCGCCGGCATAGTCGATCTCCTTGCCCGCCTTGATCAGCGCGACGGCCTTCTTCCACTCGCCCGGCTGGATCTTCTCGCCCTTGCCGTTGGCGATGGAGCGAAGCGCGTCACGCACCTTGGCACGGTCGGTGGACCCGGCCTTCTGGATCGCGATGGCGAGCATGAAGGTCGCGTCATAGGTCTGGGAGGTGAACAGCTGGCCGACCGCCTTCTCGTTGAACGCCTTGAACGCGGCCTCGAAGACCGCGGCCGCGGGATTGTCCGGCGACGACGGGCGCGTGTACAGCATGCCTTCCAGGTTCTTGATGCCGATGGCCGTCCACAGGCTCTTGTCGAAGATCGCCTCCGGCCCGACGAACTTCTTGAACAGGCCGCCTTCCAGCGACTGGCGAATGATGATCGGCGCGCTCGACTGCGGATAGCCGATCACGACCAGCGAGTCCGCGCCGCCCTTGGACAAGGTCGCCAGCTCGGAGCGATAGGAACTCTTCTTGTCCTCGTGGGCTTGTTCTCCCGCGATGATGCCGCCCAGCGCCTTGAACTTGGTGCTGAAGTGATTGGCGAGGCCCTTGCCGTAGTCGTTGTTGACGTACGTCAGCGCGACCTTCTTGACGCCCTGGTTGAACAGGGCCTGGGCGAGAACCTGTCCCTGGGCGGCGTCGGTCGGCGCCGTGCGGAAGACGAAGTCCTTGTCTTCGAGGTTGGTGATCGCGGGCGAGGTCGAGGCCGGCGAGATCATGACGACCCCAGCCGGGACGGCGACCGCGTTGGCCGCCGAAATGGTGGCGCCCGAACACATCGCGCCGACGATGCCGGTGATGTTGTCGACGTTGACAAGCTTGTTGGCCGCGGCCTGGCCCGACTGGGCGTCGCACTTGGAGTCCGCGAGCACGAGCGAGAGCTTGCCGCCCAGGATGCCGCCCTGGTCGTTGACCTGTTTGATCGCGAACTCCGCGGCCTTGACGATGTGGACCATCGGCTGTGCGATCGGCCCGGTGAGGCCGCCCAGCAGGCCGATCTTGGCACCTTCGGCGTGGGCCGGCGCCGCGGCCAGGGCAGCCAGTGCCGCACCCGCGACCAGGGAGATCCCGATTCCCAGCCTTCCGTTACGATGAACTCTCGACATATCGCCTCCTCCTGGCTTTTTCGATTTGCTTTCGGCAGACACAGTGCCTGTCGCTTCCGCCACTCTAGCCAATCGGCGGGGTTTTGCGCAATTTATCGGCGATAGACCGGTGACCGGCGAGACGGCCCGAACACGCCCGCGGTGCAGCCGGCGACGGTCATTCCGGCTGCGCGGGCACGGCCGCCGGGCGGCGTCAAGCCTCTGGCAAGAGTCCCGGCAATGCCGTAAGTGTCACAGTCGACAGTCAGCGTGCGGGACCCATGCCCACGTCCAATCGATTTCTCAATATCTGCGCCGCGTTGGGCCTGATTGCGCTGATCGTTTACGTGCTGATCATCGGGCGCAATTTCCTGCTGCCGCTCGTCGTCGCGGTCGCGATCTGGTACCTCATCCTCAGCCTCAAGGATTCGTTCCAGCGCCTCGGCAAGTACGGCATCCAGCTGCCGTATGGCACCGCGATGCTGCTGGCCGTGTTCACCGCGGTGTTCGCAATCTGGTTGATCGTCATCCTGATCAACAATTCGGTCTCCGGGGTGATCGAGGCGGCGCCGCGGTACGAGGACCGGTTCCGGCTGCTGATCGATCAGGGCGCCAAGCTGCTGGGCCTGACCGAGAAGAACCCGTTCGAGAACGCGCTGGAGCGCATCGACTTCCGGAACATCATTTCCAGCATCGCGACCGCGATCACCGGGCTCGCCGGGGACCTCGGCCTGATCGTGGTCTATGTGCTGTTCCTCCTGCTGGAATACCGGACCTTCGCCCGCAAGCTCGACGCCATCGCCAAGGACGAGACACGGCGCTCGAACCTGCGCCGGATCTTTCGCGAGATCGGCGAGGACGTGAACACCTACATGCGGATCAAGACCTGGCTCAGCGCCTTCGTCGCCGCGCTGGCCTATATCGTCATGAAGGTGGTCGGGGTCGACTTCGCCGAGTTCTGGGCCGTCCTGATCTTCCTGCTGAACTACATCCCGACCATCGGCGCGGTCCTGGGGGCCCTGTTCCCGGCGCTGCTGATGCTCGTCCAGTTCACCAGCGTGCCGCTGATCGTGACCGTGACCGCGATCCTGATCCTGGTGCCGGTGGTGGTGAACAATTTCGTCGAGCCGCGCCTGATGGGACGCTCGCTCAACCTGTCCTCGCTGGTTATCATCCTGTCGCTGGTGCTGTGGGGGTCGATCTGGGGGATCATCGGCATGTTCCTGTGCGTGCCGATCATGGTGATCCTGGTGATCGTGCTGGCCAAGTTCCCGCAGACCCGGCCGATCGCCGTCATGCTATCGGCCAACGGCCGGATCGACTGAATTCCGCGCCCCTGCCGGTCCGTGCGGGTCGGTCCCGGGCGCGAGGCTGAACTGCTCCTCGAAGTCGAGCATGCCGACCTCGAACCGCTCCGGCTGGAACCGCTCGGCGAGGAAGTCGACGAAGCGGATCGCCGCCGAGCCGATGCTGCGGCGGGGCGGATAGAGCGCATAGAAGGTGATGACCGGGAGGGTCCAGTCCTCGAGGAGACGGACGAGGCGGCCGGCCGCGAGATCCTCGCGCAGCAGCGAGGTCGACAGCCGGGCGACGCCGACGCCGGAGATCGCGGCGTCCTTGGCGACGAGGAGGCTGTCCGAGACGAAGCGGGGGCGGAACCGGTGTTCGAACCGCCGGCCGTCGGCGCCCAAGAGGCTCCACGTACATTCCTGGTCGTCGGTTCCGAAACCGATGCCGTCGTATCCGGAGAGCTGGTCGGGATGGCGCAGCGGACCGCGGCTGCGGAGCAGGGCGGGGCTCGCGACGAGCGACATCTCGACCTGGCCGATCTTGCGGGCGATCGCCTTGCTGTCGGGAAGCTCCTCGAAGGCGGCCTGGATCGCGACGTCGTAGCGGTCGTCGACCGGGTCGATCTGTCGGGTAATGGCCTCGAACACGATGCGCAGCGAGGGGTGGGCGAGCGCGAAGGCCGCGGCGATCTTGCCGACGAACAGATTTGCCAGCACCACCGGGCAACTTATCCGGATCGTGCCGCTCGGCTCGCCGGTGAGCTCCTCGAGCTTTTCGATGCCGGACTGGGCCGCCCGGATCATCGACAGGCAATGGTCGTGCAGCATCTCGCCGAACTCCGAGACCCGGAAGTTGCGGCTGTCGCGGTGCAGCAGCTGGACGCCGAGCCGTTCCTCCAGGCGCGCCACCCGGCGGCTCAGGGTCGACGTCGGGATCCCGGTGCGCCGGCTCGCCGCGGAGAAACCGCCGGCGGTGACCACGTCGGCGAAGATGCGCAGCTCGTTCAGATCGATCATCGCTTGCTTATCTTTCCAATTTTGGAATGAACTATTCCACTATTCGCGTCTGTGCAACGCTGGCGCAGGCGCTAATGTTCGAGGCTGAACGATAGAGAGGTTGGCATGGACGACGCGCGGGTGACGGTTCGGACACCGCTCGGCACCCTGGTCGGGCTCGACCAGGGTGATGTTCACGTCTTTCGGGGCATCCGCTACGCCGAGCCGCCGGTCGGCCCGCTCCGTTTCAAGGCGCCTGTTCCCGTCGGTCCATGGTCCGGCGACCTCGACGCGACCCGTTTCGGCCCCATCGCGCCCCAGGGCGCGTCCCGGCTCAACCTGGCCATGGGCGATTTCCAGGCCGACCAGAGCGAGGACTGCCTCAGCCTCAACGTCTGGACGCCGGCCGGCGCCAAGGGACCGCTGCCGGTCCTGTTCTGGATCCATGGCGGCGCCTTCTCCAGCGGCGCGGGCTCGCTCGACTGGTATTCGGGCGAGGAGTTCGCGCGCCGGCACGGCGTCGTCGTGGTGACGATCAACTATCGACTGGGCGCGCTCGGCTGGCTCCGGATTCCCGGCGTCTCGACCGGCAACATGGGCCTGCAGGACCAGATCGAGGCGCTGCGCTGGGTGCGGGAGAATATCGCGGCGTTCGGCGGCGACCCCGACGCGATCACGGCCGTCGGCCAGTCCGCCGGCGGCTGGTCGATCGCCTTCATGATGGCGATGCCCGCCTGTCGCGGCCTGTTCGCCCGGGCCATCCTCCAGAGCGCGCCGCTCGGGATCGAGCCCCAGTCGGCGGCCGACGCCGAGCGGCTGACGGGGGAGGTCATGGCCGTGCTCGGCCTCGACGCGACGCAGACCGACGCGCTCGCCGAGGTGCCGGCGGACAAGTTCATCGCCGCCTCGCGGACGCTCGGCCTCGCGAAGAAGAGCTTCGGCCGGGTCGCCACGCCGGTCGCGCCCATCGTCGACGGCGCCCTGATAGAGCGGGCGCCGATGGCGGCCGCGGCGGCGGGGGAGCTGGCGCCGGTCGACC
>CAMYMQ010000418.1 GCA_947259335.1 uncultured Alphaproteobacteria bacterium
CGGGGCCTGCCGGGGCGCGGGCAACAGCACCGGCTGTTCGCGGCCGGTGACCGCCCGCGAAACGCCCGCCGCGACGACCGCCTGGCAATAGGCCGCCATTTCCTTACGCGACTTAAACTGGTCGATGGTTACAGGCTTGTGAAACTCGACCACGACCCGCACCCGGCCGATGCCGAGCATCTGCCATAAGTGCGACATCAGATCCATGTCGCCGTACCAGGCGAAGAAGGGTCGGAAATGGCGTCCCATCGGGATGCCGTCAAGATGCGTATAGGCGATCGACACCGGCTGGACCATGACCGGCGAGCCGTCGTCGAGCCGGATCTCGGCCGCGGCGAACAGGGCGCTGCGGAAGGGCAGCACGTGATTGCCGTCGTTGCTGGTGCCTTCCGGGAACAGGATCAGCCGTCCGCCCTTGCGCAACCGCTGGCGCAGCTTATCGGCCTGTTCCGCCGAGCGGCGGGCGTTGCGGTCGACGAAGACCGTGTCCTGGAGCTTGGCGCACAGGCCGAAGAACGGCCATTTCGCGACCTCGGCCTTGGCGATGAACGACGCCCGGATCAACGCGCCCAGGAAGGTGATGTCGACATAGGAGGTGTGGTTGACCACGAACAGCACCGGCCCCTTGCGGTGCTTCTGGCCGCGCACCACCAGCTTGGCGCCGAGGATCCAGACGCTGCCGCGATGCACCGTCTGCGGAAGCCGCTTGGCCAGCGGCAGGCGGAACAGCACCGCGACCGCCTGGACCGGGATCGCGACCACGACCCAGGACAGGTAGAGCGCCAATCGGTAGAAGGATCGGATCGGCGAAAAGTACCGCACGGCCGGCTCCCCCTCCCTCAACCGCTGTCGCGACCGTCGGTGAACAGGTCGCGGGTATAGTGGCGGAAATACTTGTCCGAAACCGTGTCCATCCGGACGATGACGAACACGTCGACAGTGTTGAAGTCATGGTCGATGACCGCCCCGTCGCCGACGACGCCGCCCAGCCGCAGGTATCCCTTGATCATGGTCGGCAGGCCGCGCAGGGCCTCCTTCATGTTCAGCTGGTCCGGGGGCAGCAGGTTCATGTCGACATAGCGGTCGGGCAGGGCGCGGGCGCGCAGTTCGGGCGGCGCGAGGTGATTGTGATAGAGATAGGATAGCGGCACCGCCATTTCCCGCGGGTCGGTGCCGTGCAGGCTGGCGCAGCCGAACAGGTAGTTGATGCCGTTGGCGATGACATAGGCGGTGATCCCGCGCCACATCAGTTGCATCGCCGCCCGGGTCCGGTGTTCGGCGTCGACGCACGACCGGCCGACCTCGAGGATCTCTCCGGAGGCCGACAACAGCGGCGAGATGTCATATTCGTCCGAGGAGTAGAAGCGGCCGACCTTTTCGGCGCCGCTCCGCCGCAGCATGCGGTAGGTGCCGACGATTCCCTTGGCGCCCTCGCCGACCCGCGAATCGATCACCAGCAGGTGATCGCAATAGGGATCGAACTCGTCGAAGTCCCGGCGCGACGCCGCGATCTCGGGCGACGGCTTGGCCTTCATCTCGTCATAGAAGACGCGGTAACGCAGCGCGAGGGCGGCGTCGATCTCGGCCTCGTTCTCGGCGACGCGAACCTGGAGCGGGCCGGCCCGCTCGTCGACACGGTGCGCCGTCTCGGACGCGGTCAGCCGACTCTGGATGGCACTGTAATCGTGGCGTTGCAAATGTTTGCCTGTCTTGGTCGCGACGCGTCAGGCCAGCCGGATCGGGCCGGCCGGCCGCATCACGTCTTCCTTGCCTTGGCCCCAGCCCGGCGGCAATAGAGCTCCAGCCGGTGGTCGACCAGCTCATAGCCCAGTTCACGGGCGATCCGCTCCTGCAACTTCTCGATTTCCTCGTTGCGGAACTCGATCACTTCACCGGTCTGCACGTCGATCAGGTGATCGTGGTGGGTCTCGGGAACTTCCTCATACCGCGCCCGGCCTTCGCCGAAGTCGTGGCGTTCGAGGATACTCGCCTCCTCGAACAGGCGCACCGTCCGGTAGACCGTCGAAATGCTGATGCGCGGATCGATCTGCGACGCGCGCTGGTAGACCATCTCGACATCGGGATGGTCGTTCGAATCCGACAGCACGCGCGCGATGACGCGCCGCTGCTCGGTCATCTTGAGCCCGCGCTCCTGGCAGAGTTGTTCGAGACGTTTGGGCATAGTCGGAAGTGGCCGATGAAGAGAATCCAACCCGCCCCGGCCCGGCCCGCACGAAACCGGCGCGGGGCAGGCGGCGCGGACGCACGCAGGCTTACCCTAGCGCGTGCGCCTCGGAGAGACGAGTCCCGATTGACCGTGGGGACTGCCCGACCGGCGCCCCCATGGCGGCGTGACGCGAGCGCGCTATTTCTTGCGGCCCCGGCCGCGGCCGCCCGTGCCCAGCCCGATTTCCTTGGCGAGCTGGCTGCGGCGCTCGGCATAGTTCGGCGCCACCATCGGATAGTCGGACGGCAGATCCCAGCGGGCGCGGTATTCCTCCGGCGTCATGTTGTAGGCCGTCTTGAGATGCCGCTTGAGCATCTTCAGCTTCTTGCCGTCTTCCAGGCAGATCAGATAATCGGGGGTGATCGATTTCTTGACCGGAACCGCCGGGCGCACCTTCTCGGGCTCTTCCAGCATCGGCTCGCCCTGCGACCGCAACGCGCTGTAGATCTCCTCGATCAGGCGGGGCAGGTCGCCGACAGCCACAGTATTGTTCGAGACGTAAGACGATACGATTTCAACCGTCTGCGCCAACAAGTCCTGCGGTTCCTTGATGTCAGTATTCGGCATTCCGGCGTCCTGTTGTCGGCATCGCGTTTAGTTGGGCAGCAAATATAACCTACACGGTTGGGGATTCAATAAAACAAAATTTGCGGGCGGCGGTTAAATATTGTTAAGAATTAAGAAAATCACCGCTCACTTCCCAGAACTTGTGTCGCTGATCAGTGACCGCCGCAAGACGATGGCGTCGCGATTACCATCGGCCCGGCGGTAATAGTCGCGGCGCACGCCGGCGCCGACGAAGCCGTGGCCGCGATAGAGCGCCAGGGCCGCCTGGTTGTCGTCGGCGACCTCGAGCAGCAGGGCCTCAGCGCCGCCGGACCGCGCCGTGTCGACC
>CAMYMQ010000419.1 GCA_947259335.1 uncultured Alphaproteobacteria bacterium
CCGGCGACCGCCTTGGCCAGCTCGGGCTGGGCCATGACCACCGCACCCTTCATGTCGGCCAGTTCGACCAGCCGGGCGACCTCGGCGGGCTTGAGCCGGGCGTTGATCAGCGCCGGCACCGCCCCGAGCCGCTGGAGCGCGAGGATGGCGAGCGCATGCTCCCACAGGTTCGGCAGGCAGGTCGCCACCCGATCGCCCGCGCCGATGCCGCGCGCGGCGAAGCCCGCCGCGACCCGGTCGACCTCGGCGATCAGTTCGCGATAGGTCAGCCGCCGGTCGGTGCGGTCATCGACCAGCGCCGGATGGTCCGGCGACCGGTCGGCCTGGTTCCAGACGAGGTCGTACAGGGTCTGCATGGTCAGCCGCCTCCCCCCATGGTCATGCGCGCGGTCGGGGGCATCCTAGCGGGGAGACGGCGGTCCGGGCTATCCCGATGGCGACGGCGAATAGCCCTGAATTTGCAGGGCTCACCGGTCGGCAACGCACGCACCCAGCCGATTTGCCCGTGCAGGCGTGCATCCAGACCGGCGGCGAAACCGGCCCCCCGCCTGAGCGGGGGCGACGGTGCAAGCGCGACGAAGACGGTGGGAGAGGAAAGCGGACGACGGTTATCATCGGTTATCAAAGGTTATCATTCGGGTTGGCCCCCGCCTTTCCTGGACCCCGGATCGGCCTCCGGCCGTCCGGGGATGCAGCCATCATCTCCCACTTCCCCGACCGTGCGTCCCCGACCGGAGCGAAGCATAGAGCCGGGGTCCATATCGCCGGATGTCATCATTCGTCATCATTTGTCATCGGTTTGGCCCCAAGGCGCCGGGCAAGCGTCTGCGAAATGGCCCGGGTCGGGGTGTGCCCTCGAATGGCCGGCGCCCAGCGCGAAGAAGCCATTCGATCCCGCAGGCTTCTGCCAAGACAGCCAGATGAGGGGAAGGACCCGGTCTTTGAAAGAGGCCCCGGCCCTCCGCTTCGCTCCGGCGGGGGCCCGCCCAACCTTTGGTATCGGCCGTCCGATATAGGAATTAAATCAAGAAACGCAAGCCGGGAGCAATGCAGGCAAATTCCCGGCCGCGCCCGTCGGCACGGCTCTTGGCCCCGCCAGCCGCACTCCCGGCACCAGTCCGAAGAGCGCCGCTCCGCGTCACCACCCCGGCCGGTTCGTCCACCACCAGTCCGGCTTGAACCGCTTGCCGTAGCCGAGCGCAGTGTCGAGCCACAACGCCACCTTGCGCAGCGGGCCGCCGGCCAGCTTCTTCCACATCCGGAAATAGACCCGCCCCAGCGCCGTGTCCGGCAGCTTGTTGTAGGGGCACACGCGGATGCAGATGCCGCACTCGGTTCCCTGGTTGGCCCAGAACCCCAGGCATTTCTCCCCGTCGACGTTCCATTTCTTGATGCCGACGAAGTTGGACTCGTTGTGGAAGGCGCCGTCGGGCTCTCCCTGGGGAATGGCCTTAGGCGGGCAGGCGTCGGCGCATTTGCGGCAGAGGTCGCAGAATTCCTTCACCCCGAACGATTTGGGCGTGTCGTGGGTCAGCGGCAGGTCGGTGAAGATCTTGCCGAAGCGCAGGCGCGGGCCGTATTCGGGCGTGATGACCAGCCCGTGGCGGCCGTATTCGCCGAGCCCCGCCTGGATCGCGTAGGGCACGCACTGGGCCGTGTCGTTGAGCGAGGCGACCGCCTGATAGCCCATGTTGCGGATGAACTGGGCGATCGACATGAGACAGAGGCCATCTTTCGAATAGCCGAAGCCCGCGGCCACCCCGCCCAGCGCCGAGGGCATGGTCTGGATCACCTTGCCCGGCATCTCGGTGCCGATGACGATGCAGTGGGGCAGGTTCTCGCAGTCGACGTTGTCCTTCTCGGTCATCGTCTTGGCGTTGAAGCGGCGGGTGTAGTGCCAGCGCAGGTCGGTCGACGTGATGCCGATCAGGTCGGCGCCGAAGATCTTGGCCGCCTGCTTGAGCTGGGCCGCCATCTCCGCCGGGTCGTCGACCGGCTCCTTTTCGGGCGCGGGCGGGGCATAGGCGGTGAGGTCGTCGAGGAAGCCCTCGTGCCGTTCCTCGTGCAGGTTCCGCTCGATCAGAAGGTTGGCGCCGACCCAGGCGGCGTTGCGGATGGCGAAGTCGCGGCGGCGGTAGCCTTCCGTGTTGCGGACTCCGATGCCGTTGATGAACATCGACTTGAGCCAGGCGATCGCCTTGTCCGACCGCACCCGGCTGTCCCACTGGGCGCGGGCGAAGGCGTCGTTGCAGGCGTTGAAGCGCTGGAAGCCGTCCTCGATCTCGAAGCCGCAGGCCGCGTCATACGGCTGGTGCTTCGGGCCGTGATAGACCTCCTCGGGCGTCGGCGGATTGTCGACCGACAGCGGCGGCGGCCGATTGGCGAGCGCCGCCGATCCTGTCTCGGGCGGCGCGCCCTTCGGCTTCTTGGTCTTTCCCGGCCGGGTCGGCGGGGTGCCGGTGGCCTGTCTCATGGCGTTCCTCCCCGAACGCCGGCGATCAGACGAAAGCGCGGAGCTCGCGAATGAGACCCGCGGCGTCCTCGCCGGCGACGTTGTGGCCGGTGTCGAGTTCGACCAGCGTCAGGTTGTCGTTTTCCTGCTTCATGCGCACGGCATTCTCTTCCGAGAACATGTCGGACTTCCGGCCCCGCACCACCAGCACCGGGCAGGAGATCGAGGCCAGGGTCTCCCACAGATCGACCGGCTGCTTGGGCGCCTCGCCCGTTTCCAGCACCTTCTTGAAGCGGTCGCGGAACACCGTGTCGCGCTTGACCGAGAAGCCGCCGTCGACGGGCCGCAGATAGGCTTCCATACGCGCGCGCACGGCCGGGTTCGACTTGTCGTGGCCGTAATAGTCGAGCGCCGCATCGACCGAGGCGAAGGCGTCGGGCACGCCGGCGACCGACTTGGTCACCCGGTCCGAGCCGGCCTTGGCGTTCTTCGGGCTCCAGTCGACCAGGATCAGCTTCTCGACCTTGTCGCCGTGGCCGCTCGTGTAGAAGGTCGTGTTGCGGCCGCCCATCGAGTGGCCGATCAGAATGACCTTGTCCCAGCCGAAGTGGGCCAGCAGGGCGTCGATGTCGCCCGCGAAGGCCTTGAGCGAATAGTCCTTCTCGGGGCTCCAGGTCGAATCGCCGAAGCCGCGCATGTCCTGGGCCACCACCTCGCGGTCGCCCGACAGCGCATCGGCCACGCCGATCCAGTCGTAGGAGAAATAGGACAGGCCGTGGACGATCAGGACCGGCGTGGCGCCCGGCTTGCCGAACTTCCGATAGTGGATGGTGACGTCGCCGGACGGACAGGTTCCGGTCTCGTGCGCTGGCAGGGTCATCTCGCTTGGGCTCCTTCCCCGGGGTTTGACTGGCGCGGCCTCGCGCCTCGTCCCAGGCCGGCGCGCCTTGGAGGCAAACCTAGAAGGAATCCGGGCGAAAGGGAATCGGCCGGTCGCACCGCCCCATCGCACCAGGCGGTCGCGGCAACCTTTCGCTCCTGGACGGTGACGTCCGTCACTGCGGCGCGCCCCCCGCGATGGCACTGTCCGCCCATCGACGGGCCGCGCCAAGACGGCCCGCTGCAGGACAGGAACACGAACGTCCCGGCGTCATGACGAAGACCGCGAGCGCGGCTTCCATCGGCGCCGTCGCGACGGCCAGGCCAGATACCGGAATGCGTGGCGGCCACGGGCCGGGCGGGGTATTCGCACTCTCCCAGGCTTCGCCAGCCCGTACCGCGCGCAGGGCGGCCGGCTCTCCGGAGCCGGCCGCCACTTTGCGGCCGCGCCCCGTCTCCGACCCCCATTGTTGCAAATATGCAACGATTGCGGGGATTCGTTCGCCATGCGGTCGAGTCGAGTCCGGTGGTTCCGTGCGCATGCTATAAGTCAGACGGTCATGCCATGCTGTCACGGTTATGGTCATGCGTGGGAGGGGAAAATGGGGTTCCGGATCGAGGTCTATGACCTCGCCGACTGCATTGTGACGGACGTTGCAGGACGAACGCATTGGCTGCGCGAAGGCGTCGCCTTCGCGACACAGATATTCGACGACGGGGTCGTTCATTTCGGCTACCGCCCCAGCTTGACGTCCGACAATCGTCTCGGCCTTCGCCTCGAGCGGACCGAGGTCAGCCGCCTCAAGCTGGCCGGGCTGGCCCGGCGCCGGCGGCTGCAATTGGAGGAAACCCGCACCCTCTGCGATCCGGGCCGGCCGGAGGTCAGCGACGACCGGATCTAGGTCCGCCGGACCTCCGCAGGCGGCGGGCGCCGCAGGGAGGCTGCAGGAACCCGGCCGCAAGAACCCGGCCGCAAGAACCGGAGTGCGCGCAGGGCCGCGCCCCGGCAGCCTGACGCCCGCATACAAATCCTGACCGCGGGGTGCCGCCATGACCGCAGCCGTCCATGCCGGCTCGCCGACGCTCGATGCCGGGAAAACCGCCGAAAGTCTTTCCGCGCTGGGCTATGCCGTCGTGCCCGGCCTGTTGCCGGCACCGGCCTGCCGGGCGCTGATCGAGGACTATGGCCGGGAGTCGGCCTTCCGGAGCCGGGTGGTGATGAGCCGCCACGGGTACGGCCGCGGCGAGTACAAGTATTTCGCCTATCCCCTGCCCGATCCCGTCGCCGCGCTGCGAACCGCCCTCTATCCGCCGCTCGCCGCGATCGCCAACCGCTGGAGCGAGGCCCTGCGGCTGGAAGCGCGCTACCCCGTCGATCATGCGGCCTATCTCGACATCTGCCACGCCGCGGGACAGACCCGGCCGACGCCGCTGATGCTGAAATACGGGCCGGACGACTACAACTGCCTGCACCAGGATCTGTACGGCGAGCACGTCTTCCCGCTCCAGGTCGCGGTGCTGCTGTCGGCGCCGGGCGCCGACTTCACCGGCGGGGAGTTCGTGCTCACGGAACAGAGGCCGCGGATGCAGTCGCGGGCCGCGGTCGTGCCGCTGGACCGCGGCGACGCGGTCGTCTTTCCGGTTCGCCATAGGCCGGCCCAGGGCGCCCGCGGCGCCTACAGGCTGACGGTGCGCCACGGGGTCAGCCGGGTCCGGTCGGGAGACCGTTACACGCTGGGGATCATCTTTCACGACGCCGCGTGAGGCGGCGCGGGAGCTATTGCCGGAACAGGCGGTCCTGCTCGTCGGCTTCCTGGTCCTCGGCGCGCCGCCGGAGACCGCGGCGCCCGGCCGACCGGAAGGCCGAGAGGCGTTCGTCGGCCTCGGCCTGTCCGGTATAGGGCTGCCGCCCCGGAAGACCGTTCACCGCGCCGCCCGGCGCGTCCTCATAGTCGTTTTCGGGCCGCCCGGCATAGGGGTCGGCCATCTGGGGCTCGCGGGCGTCGTCGGCCGGCTCATAGGCGGGTTCCAGCGGACCGGGCGCCACCGGCGCCGCGCTGCCGGCGTCGCGGTACCGCCAGCGGTGGACCACGTCCTCGAGGAAGCGCTGGTCGAGGGTGTCGGTCATCCACATCTCCGACACGTCAGCCGTGCCGCTGTGCGGCCGCTCGTGCTCCTCCAGCTTCCGGAAATGCAGCCGGAACGGAAAGGAGACGCCCTGCCCGATCACGATGCCCTCGCCGTTGCGCAGGGCGGGCAGGACCGACAGCAGGCCCTGCAACGAATCGACGATCGAGGCGCGGACATATTCCTGATCCTCGAAGCTGCTCATGCGCAGCGCGACGATCGTGTTGCACTGGGACAACAGATCGCTCGACAGCTTGGTCGGCCGCTGGCTGACCACGCAGAGCGCAACGCCGTACTTGCGGCCTTCCTTGGCGATCCGCGACAGGACGCGGCGCGACAGGTCGACGCCGGGCTCGTTCTCCGACGGCGAATAGCGGTGGGCCTCTTCGCAGACCAGCAGGATCGGCGTGGCCCGGTTGCTCCACAACGCGAAGTCGAAGGTCAGCCGGCCGACGACGGCGACGACGACCGAAACCACTTCCGACGGCACGCCCGACAAGTCGACGATCGACATCGGCTTGCCGTTGACCGGCACCCGGAACAAGCGCGAAAGCAGGATCGCCATGCGGTCGCGGATGTCGAAGCTGCCGAACATGAAGGCGAAGCGGGCGTCTTCCTGGAGCGCCTTGATCCGCGCGCGGATGCGGCGGTAGGGGCGGCGGTCCTCGGCGTCGGAGGTCCGGCCCATCTCGTTCTCGAGGCGGCGGATCAGGTCCGACAGGCGATAGGGAAAAGGCGTGTCGACCGTGATCGCCGAATCGGCGTCGCGGTCGCCCAGATATTCCCGGCGCGCCATCGGGATCAGTTCGCCGAGAATTTCCGCCTCGGCGCTGCCCACGTCGTAGCGGCCGCCGAACAGAACCTGCAGCAACTCTTCGAAGTTGAGGATCCAGTAGGGCAGCTCCAGGTTGCGCGGCGACAGGATCTCGGCCTGGTCCGCGAAGGCGCGGCCATATTCGTTGTGCGGGTCCAGCAGGATGATGTGCGCGTTGGGATGCTGCTGCACCAGGCCGCGCAGGATCACCGTCGTGGCCGAAGACTTGCCGGCGCCGGTGGTGCCGAGAATGGCGAAATGCTTGTTGATCAGCTCGTCGGTCAGGACATGGGCGCCGAGGCTCGGATCCTGGTGCAGCGTGCCGATGCGGATATTGGCCCGCTCCGGCGGGGCGTAGACGAGCGCGAGGTCCTGGTTGGTGGCCGCGTAGATGGTGGTGCCGAGCGAGGGCATCATCGAGATGCCGCGGCGGAACTGCTGGTCGCCGCCGCCCCTGTGCGATGCCTCGCCGAGCAGGGCCAGCTCGAAGATCTTGAACTCCCGGTCGGACGCCGATTCGCGCGGCAGCGGAATGCTCAACGCGGTGATCAGGCCGAACACGATCCCCTGGGCGGTGCGCATCTTCACCAGCGAGCCCATCTGGAGGTAGTCGTGAACGGTTTCCTCGTTCTGGTCCTCGGCGGCCTCGACCATGCAGATCACGCTCGATCCCGAGACCGAGACAACCCGTCCTATGGTGAGCTCCGGCGCTGTCGCTGCGGTGCCGTCCATGTGTCCTCTCATATGTTCAAACGGCGCCGCGGGCGGCGGGTGTCAGGAAGGTCGGGTCCACACCATCCAGAACGACGCGAACGGCCGGGAAGGCGAGCGTGGCGACGCTGCGGCCGTCCTCGACCGTCTTGAAGCCGAGCGTGGCGTCATGGATGCTGGCCAGGAAGTTGGCGCGCATCTCGTCGAAGTCGGACGGGACCGGCACCGGGAGAGCGTCCGGGTCCGCCGGCGGCGCGGCGCTGACGATCTGGAACACCATCTTGCCATTCTCGGCGAGCCGGGCGACGACCTCGATCGGCTGGTCGTCGGGCGACAGGCGGATCGCTTCTCCGATCAGGTCGACCAGCATCTGCTGGACGCATTCCTCGTCGGCATAGAGCGGCGGCAGGGTCCGGCCGAGCCGGGCCTGGATCTTGATACCCTTCTCCTGCGCGATCTCGCGCACCGACTGGTAGGCCGCGCGGATGGCCGACGCCACGTCGACGCGCGACTCATGGAGCGCGCGGGCCGGCGGCAGCAGCATGGCCCGCTCCTGGTTGAAGGACTCGATCAGGCCCATCAGGTCCTGGCCGCTGGAATGGATGTCGTGGGCGTAGTCGCGGTAGCGCTCCGGCATCGGGCCGCGCGTCTCCTCGCGCATCAGGGCCGAGAAACCGATGATCGCGTTGAGCAGCGTCCGCAGCTCGTGGCTCATGTTTACGAGATAGTCGGATTCCGCCCGGGTCTGCTCAAGCACGCGGCGCAGCGACGAGGCCAGGGCCTCGGCGCGCTGCTGCGTATCGCGCAGGGCGGTTTCCGCCTTGCGCTGGCGCACGAGGTGGCCGAGCTGCGCCGAATAGGCTGACAGGAACGACGAGCCGCTGGGCTGGTTGGCAAACATGGACGGACGGGTCCCTCGACTTCTCCGGATTCGAAGGCGGACCCTAGAACATTGGCGTTAACCACAAGTAAATATGACGCCGTGGCTTTGCCGCCCGGCGGTCCCGGGCCGAACCTCAGCCCAGGCGCCGCGCCAGATAGTCGAAGGTGGCGGCGACGATTTCGGGCTTGAGCAGGAAATCGTGCGCCTGGCGGCCGAATTCGGGATCGACCGGCGTGATCGCGCCGACCGCCTCGGCGTCGAGCTGGAGCCGGGCGGCCCGCTCCAGGTAGTAGGCCAGATAGGTGGCTTCCTCGATGGTCGCGCCGGTGGTGAGTAGGCCGTGGTGGGCGAGCAGGATCGACCGCTTGCTGCCCAGCGCCTCGGAAATCAGGCGGCCTTCCTCGTCCGCGATCGGCACACCGGGCCACTCGGGCAGCCAGGCGCAGTCGTCGTAGAGCATCATCGCATCCATATGCGCCGAGACCAGCGGCCGCCCGATCATCGACAGGGCGGATGCCGCCGGCGGATGCGTGTGGACGATGCAGCGCACGTCCGGGCGGGCCCGGTAGATCCAGGCATGGAAGCGGACCGCGGGGTTGGCGATGCCGTCGCCGGCGAGCGTCCGGATTTCGTCGTCGACCCGCAGCAAGCCGTCCGGCGTGGCCTCGTCGAAGCCCAGGCCGAGGGGCAGCGTCCAGTAGCCGCCCGCCTCCGCGCGCGCGGTGACCTGTCCGGCGAGGCCGGAGGCATGGCCGTCGTCCGCAAGGATACGCGCGGCGAGGGCCAGGGCCTCCTCGGGCCTGCGGTCGGGCCGGGTGAGGTGGGCCGCGATGTCGCCTTCGGCCCGGGCGCGAATGTCGTCGTCTGGCATGAGGAGCTCCGTTTCGGGACGCGGACGGCCCCAGTATAGCCCCGGACCCGATGCGTGCACTCGCTCCTTGACGGCCATCGTTGTTGCGATGCAACAATCACCCGCGTCGACAAGGAGGAACGGTGATGAACTTCAGACTTTTGGGAGCAACCTTCGGAATTTGTGCGGCCGCTCTGGCCACGCCGGCGAACGCCGCCACGGAGCTGACCTTCTCGCTGTGGGTTCCGTGGAACCACCCGATGGTCAAACTGGTCTACGTCCGCTGGGTCGAAGAGGTCGAAAAGGCGACCAACGGCAGCATCAAGATCCGGCGCCTGCCCAAGGCGGTGGCTTCGCCCCGCGCCCATCTCGACGCGGTGCGCACCGGCCAGGCCGACATCGGCTTCGCCGTTCATGGCTACTCGCCCAAACGCTTCGTCGCCTACAAGTTCGCCGAGTTCCCGATGCTCGGGAACAGCGCCGTGTCGACCTCCGTCGCCCTGTGGCGCACCCACAAGAAGTTCTTCGAGAGCAAAGACCTGTACAGGGGCGTGCAGCTCATCGGCGTCAACATGCACGGCCCGGGGCACATCTTCCACCGCAGCAAGCACATCCTGAAGCCCGCCGACATGAAGGGCTCGAAGATGCGCACCGGCGGGCCGGTGCCGCTTTACCTCATCCGGGCCTGGGGCGGTGTCGCGATCCGGCAGCCGGCGCCGAAGTCTTACGAAATCCTGTCCACGGGCGTCGCCGACGGGGTCACCTTCCCCTACGAATCGGTCGAGAGCTTCCGGCTCATCAACCTCGTGCCCTACGCCACGGAGATCGACGGCGGGCTGTACAGCTCCAGCCACTTTCTGGTGATGAACAAGAAGAAGTACGACGCCCTGCCGGCCAAGGACAAGGCGATCCTGGCCAACTATATGGGCGAGGGTTTCGCGCGCATCGCCGGCGAGGGTTGGGATGCCCGCAACAAGACGGGCCGCGAGGCCGCGGTCAAGGCCGGCACCAAGATCGTGGTGGCGCCCAAGGCGCTGGTCGACAGCGTCAAGTCCCTGACCGCCAAGCTCGAGACGGACTACGCCGCGGCGGTCAAGCCGCTCGGCATCGACGGCGCCGAAGTGCTCAAGTTCTTTCGCGCCGAGGTTGCCAAGCTCGAAGCCAAATAGCGCGGGCGACGTCCCCGGGTTACGGCACCGGCAGCCTGCGGAAACCGTGGGCTGCCGGTCGGCCGCGCTTCGGCGAAGACAACTTTACGGAACGGCCTTCCCCCTCTAAGCTTCCGACCATCACGCGAATTCAACGCGTTGGAACATATGGGAGGAAGTGCCATGAAGTACCGCATGCTTGTCGCGGGCGCGGCCATTGCCGCTGCGCTCGGCGCCCCCGCCGCGAAGGCGGAGACGACGCTGACCTATGCGTCGTGGGTTCCCTGGACGCACCCGATCAACGTCAATCTCTACGTTCCTTGGATGAACGCGATCGAGAAGGCGTCGAACGGCGAGGTCAAGTTCCGCCGCCTGCCCAAGGGCATCGGCCATCCGCGCGCCTATCTCGACGCGGTGCGCACCGGCCAGATCGACGCCGGCTTCAGCGTCCACGGCTATTCGCCGAAGCGGTTCGCCGCCTACCTGTTCGCCGAGTTGCCCTTCCTGGGCGACCGCGCGGTGGCCTCGTCGGTCGCCCTGCAGCGCACCCACGAGAAGTTCTTCGAGGCGAAGAACTACTATCCGGGCACCAAGCTGATCGGCATGAACACCCACGGTCCGGGACTGATCTTCCACTCGAAGAAGTTCATCAAGTCCCCGGCCGACATGAAGGGCCAGAAGATGCGGACCGGCGGCCCGGTCCCGAAAGCCCTGGTCGAAGCCTGGGGCGGCGTGCCGATCCGGCAGCCGGCGCCGAAGTCCTACGAGATCCTGTCGACCGGCATCGCCGACGGCATCACCTTCCCGTGGGAGTCCCTGGTCAGCTTCAAGATCCTCAAGCTCGTCCCCTACGCCACCTACGTCCCGGGCGGCCTGTACAGCTCGAGCCACTATCTGGTCATGAACCAGAAGAAGTACGAATCGCTGTCGCCGGCCGGCAAGAAGGCGGTCGACCAGTATACGGGCCAGAACTTCGCCCGCATGGCGGGCGCGGCCTGGGACAAGATCAACGACGCGGGCGAGGCTGCCGCCAAGAAGGCCGGCAACCACATCATGACCGCGACCGATGCGTTGGTTGACGGCGTCAAGAAGGCCAACGTCAAGTTCGAGGCCGACTACATCGCCGGCGCCAAGAAGGTCGGCATCGACGGCGCCGCCGTCCTCAAGTTCTATCGGGCGGAAGTGGCCAAGCTCCAGGGCAAGTAGCGCCCTTTCGCGTTCCGACGGGATCGGGGCCGGCGGCTGTTGCTGCCGGCCCCTTTCTTATGCCTGTTCTTGTGCCTGCCCCCCGAAACCGGGCCGCTTGGCGCGCGGACAGCTTTACCGCGCCCGAAGGGTGCTCTACGCTCCCCCTGTACCGTGTTCACGAGAAACATGGACGTTACCAGGGAGGAATACATGAACAAGTTCGTCACCATGGCCAGCGCCGTGGCCGTGCTTTCGGGCATCACCGCGTTGCCGACCGCCGCCAGCGCCGAAACCGTCTTCACCTTTTCCAACTGGATCCCGTGGACCCACAAGCTGTCCACGCGGCTCTTTATCCCGTGGATGAAGGAGATCGAGCAGAAGACGCAAGGCCGCGTCAAATTCCGCCAGTTGCCCAAGGCCGTCGCCCACCCCCGCGCGCACATGGACGCGGTGCGAACGGGCCAGGCCGACGCCGGCTGGGGCGTCCACGGCTATTCGCCGCGCCGCCTGAGCGCCTATCTTTTCACCGACTTCCCGCTGCTCGGCGAGAGCGCCGCGGCGACCTCCGTGGCCTTCCAGCGGACCTATGAGAAGTTCCTCACGGACAAGGGCCACTACAAGGGTGTCCACCTGATCGGCCTGAATACCCACGGGCCCGGCGTCATCCATCACGCCAGCAAGATCATCAAGACCACCGCCGACATGAAGGGCCAGAAGATCCGGACCGGCGGGCCGGTCCCGCGCCGGATCATCGAGGCCTGGGGTGGCGTCTCGATCCGCCAGCCGGCGCCGAAGTCCTACGAGCTGCTGTCGACCGGGGTGGTGGTCGGCGTGACCTTCCCCTACGAGGCGCTGACCGGCTTCAAGATCGTGAACCTGGTCAAGTATCACACCGAGCTGCCCGGCGGCCTCTACTCGTCCGGCTTCTACACGATCATCAACAAGAAGAAGTACGAAGGCCTGTCGGCGGCCGACAAGAAGGTCATCGACGATCTGTCGGGCGAGGGTTTCGCGCTGCGCGCCGGCAAGGTGTGGGACATGAACGACGACGACGGCAGGGCCGCCGCGGTCAAGGGCAAGCACACCTTCGCCAAGGCCGGTCCGCAGATCCTGGCGTCGGTCAAGAAAATCAAGGCCGAGCTGGTGAAGGACTACATCGCCGACATGAAGAAGCAGGGCATCGATGGCGCGGCCATCCTGGCCTACTTCAATCAGGAACTGGCCAAGGTTCAGGCCAAGAAATAGCCGTCCGTTCGCAGCCGGCTACCGGTTGCGGCCTCCCGGTTCTGGCCCGTCCTCGGATGGACGGGTCGGCCGGGCGCGCCGCCACCGGAATCCCTAGCCTCTGCCGCTTGTCCAACTTTACGGTCCTTCAAGATTTCTCTAAGGTCGTTTGCTGACGCGTCACGGAAAAGACGCGCAGAGGCACAGTGGGGAGGAAGCGCATGATGCAACGCCTATCGGCGGCAACAACCGCCGCAGCCTGTCCGATCATGCAATCTCTCCAGACCCCGTTTTCTTCCCTGCCCTTGCGCGTCCGGGCCATCCGGCCGGTCCCGTCCACCGTCAGGCAGTTCACCCCACCCATGAAGCCGAGCGTGAAAACATCGAACGGCATCGCGAGACTTCGGCGCCTGCCCTCGGGCACCGGCGCGCCGGGCTCGCGCCGCGCCGCCGCGCAC
>CAMYMQ010000420.1 GCA_947259335.1 uncultured Alphaproteobacteria bacterium
CGAAGCGGCGCTGCGTGCCGCCGGCGCGGCGGTCGCCGCGGTCGACGCGGTCGCCAGGGGCGAGGTCGACAACGCCTTCTGCGCGGTCCGCCCGCCGGGCCATCACGCCGAGCCGAACCGGGCGATGGGTTTCTGCCTGTTCAACAACGTTGCCGTCGCGGCGCTCTATGCGCGGGAAAGACTCGGCTTCGCCCGGGTGGCCGTGGTCGATTTCGACGTTCACCACGGCAACGGCACCCAGGCGACGTTCGAGAACGATCCCGACCTGTTCTATGCGTCGACCCACCAGTGGCCGCTCTATCCCGGCACCGGCGCGCCGACCGAGACGGGGGTCAACCGCAACATCGTCAACGCGGTGCTGCCGCCGACGGCGGGCTCGGCCGAGTTCCGCTCCGCGATCCGCGACCGGGTCGTGTCCGCGCTCGAGAATTTCCAGCCCGATTTCCTGTTCATCAGCGCCGGGTTCGACGGTCACCGGGACGACCCGCTCGCCATGCTCAATCTGGTCGAGGACGACTACGCCTGGGCGACCCGGCAGCTTTGCGCCGTTGCCGCGGGCTTCGCCGGCGGGCGGGTCGTGTCGACCCTCGAAGGCGGTTACGACCTCAACGCCCTGGCGGCCAGCGCCAAGGCCCATGTCGAGGCTCTGGCCGCGAGCGCGCCCCAGGGCTGACCGGCCGTTGCCCGTGCGGCGTTCCGGCTCGGGCAGACGGCTTGCCCCTATGGGCCGCATGGTGTTTTATTGCGCCGCAATGCCGGGGAATGGAATGGCCGACAAGGACGAACAGACGGCGATCGACGCCATGAGCTTCGAGGATGCCTTGAAGGAGCTCGAGGAGATCGTCCGCAATCTGGAGTCCGGACAGGCCAAGCTGGATGACGCGATCCGTTCCTATGAGCGGGGGGCCGCGCTCAAACGTCACTGCGAAGCAAAGTTGCGCGATGCGCAGGTGAAGGTTGAGAAGATAGTTCAGGCGCCCGACGGCACGGTCACGACAGAACCTGCCGAGAAACTTTAATCCGAACTGCGGGCGCATGAGCCGAAGGGGAGAGAGTGAGTCCCGACGGAAGCCATTCTGATGCATTGGCGCTGGCGCTGAACGCGACCGCGTCGCGGATGGAGCAGGTCATGGCCGGCCTGCTGCCCGACGGCGACGGTCCCGAGACGCGCCTGTTCGACGCCATGCGCTATTCCGCCCTCGACGGCGGCAAGCGGCTGCGCCCCTTCCTGGTGATGCAGGGCGCGGGCCTGTTCGACGTCGAGGCGGCGCAGGCCGAGCGCGCCGCCGCGGCGATCGAGTTCGTGCACTGCTATTCGCTGGTCCACGACGACCTGCCGGCGATGGATGACGACGACCTGCGCCGGGGCAAGCCGACCTGCCATGTCGCCTTTGACGAGGCGACCGCGATCCTCGCCGGGGACGCCCTGCAGACGCTGGCCTTCGAGGTTCTCGCCGCGCCGGCGACCCACCCCGACGCGGAAGTCCGCTGCGCCCTGGTCGGCGCGCTGGCGTCGGCGGCCGGTGGCGAAGGCATGGTCGGCGGCCAGATGTTCGACCTGCAGGCCGAGAGCGAGGGGACCGGCTACGGCCTCGACCAGATCACCCGGCTCCAGGCCCTGAAGACCGGCCGGCTGTTTGCCTTCTCGTGCCAGGCCGGCGCGATCCTGGGGCAGGCCGACGCACCGTCGCGCGCGGCGCTCGACGCCTATGCCCGGGATCTCGGCCTGGCCTTCCAGATCGCCGACGATATTCTCGACGCGACGGGCACCGAGGCGGAGGTCGGCAAGAAGGTCGGCAAGGACGCGGACGCCGGCAAGGCGACGTTCATATCGCTTCTGGGACTCGACGGCGCGCGCGAGCGGGCCCTCGCCTTGGCCGCGCAAGCGGCTGAACATCTTGATTTATTCGGTCACAAGGCGGACCTATTGAAGGACGTCGCCCGTTTCGTCGTCAATCGGCGGGCATAAAAAGGAGAGTGCGCGTGGGTGTGGACAGCAAGACCCCGCTTCTGGACAAGCTCAAAGGTCCGGCCGATTTGCGGCAGCTGGACGTCAAGGACCTGCGTCAGGTGGCGGACGAGCTTCGGCTCGAGACCATCGACGCGGTGTCGTTGACGGGCGGCCATCTCGGCGCCGGGCTCGGCGTCGTCGAGCTGACCGTCGCGCTGCACTACCTGTTCGAGACACCCGACGACATCGTCATCTGGGACGTCGGGCACCAGTGCTATCCCCACAAGATCCTGACCGAACGGCGCGACCGGATCCGCACCCTGCGCCAGGCCGGCGGCCTTTCCGGCTTCACCAAACGGTCGGAAAGCGAGTATGACCCGTTCGGCGCGGCGCACAGCTCGACCTCGATTTCGGCGGGTCTCGGCTTCGCGGTCTCGCGCGACCTGCAGAAGCGCGACAACCACGTCATCGCCGTGATCGGCGACGGCGCGATGAGCGCGGGCATGGCCTACGAGGCGCTGAACAACGCCGGCGCCATGGATTCGCGGCTGATCGTCATCCTCAACGACAACGACATGTCGATCGCCCCGCCGGTGGGCGCGCTGTCGGCCTATCTGTCGAAGCTGATCTCGTCGCGGAGCTACCGCTCGCTGCGCCATCTCTCGAAGATGCTGGCCGAGAAGTTCCCGCGCCCGCTGCGCAAGGCGGCCGAGCGCGCCGAGGAATACGCCCGCGGCTTCTTCACCGGCGGCACCCTGTTCGAGGAGCTGGGCTTCTATTATGTCGGCCCGATCGACGGCCACAACATGGACCATCTGATCCCGGTGCTGCGCAACGTCCGCGACGACCCCGAGGGCGGGCCGATCCTGATTCATTGCGTTACCCAGAAGGGGAAGGGCTACGAGCCGGCGGAAAACTCGGCCGACAAATACCACGGCGTGACCAAGTTCGACGTCGTCACCGGCGAGCTCAAGAAGCCGCCGTCGAACGCGCCGTCCTATACCAAGGTCTTCGCCCAGTCGCTGATCAAGGAAGCCAAGAAGGACGACCGGATCGTCGCGGTCACCGCCGCGATGCCGTCGGGCACGGGCATCGACCTGTTCGGCAAGGAATTCCCCGACCGGACCTTCGATGTCGGCATCGCCGAACAGCATGGCGTGACCTTCGCCGCCGGCATGGCCGCCGACGGCATGAAGCCCTTCTGCGCGATCTATTCGACCTTCCTCCAGCGCGCCTACGACCAGGTCGTCCACGACGTGGCGATCCAGGAACTGCCGGTCCGCTTCGCGATGGACCGCGCCGGCCAGGTCGGCGCCGACGGCCAGACCCATGCGGGCTCGTTCGACATCGCCTATCTCGGCTGCCTGCCCAATTTCGTGCTGATGGCCGCGGCCGACGAGGTCGAACTCGTCAACATGGTCGCGACCCAGGTCCAGATCGACGACCGGCCCAGCGGCCTGCGCTATCCGCGCGGCGAAGGCATCGGTCTCGACATGCCGGAGGAGGGCGTGGCGCTCGAGATCGGCAAGGGCCGCCTCGTGCGCGAGGGCACGACCGTGGCCATCCTGTCCTATGGCACGCGCCTGCAGGAGTCGCTGCGCGCCGCGGAGGAACTCGCCGCCCGGGGCCTGAGCACGACCGTCGCCGACGCGCGCTTCGCCAAGCCGCTGGATCAGGACCTGATCCGCCGCCTCGCCCGCGAGCACGAGGTGTTGGTGACCGTCGAGGAAGGCTCGATCGGCGGCTTCGCCGCCCATGTCAGCCAGTATATCAGCCATGCCGGCCTGCTCGACCGCGGCCAGCTCAAGTTCCGGCCGATGGTGCAGGCGGATCTCTTCATCGAGCAGGAGAAGCCCGAGAAGCAGTACGATATCGCCGGGCTCAACGCGGCGCAGATCGTCCAGACCGTGCTCAACGCGCTCGGCCAGGAAGAGAAGATCGTGGAACTGCCGGTCCGGGCCTGATCGCCGGCGCACTCGCCGGAAATATGATTTCGCCGCGCGCGGCCGCCGGGCCGCATTCGGAAAGCCCGGGCGCGGGCACCCGCAATCTTCTGGCTTTTATCGCGAAGGCCTTGCGCGCGACTTTCCCGGCGCGGGCGAATGGCATAGAAACGCGGCCCTTTTCTTGACGATGGAGTGCCCAGACGATGCGCGCGGATGCGATCGCACCGCAGCGGCGGCGCTGGCTGCCGGGCGCCGTCCGCGCGGAGGTGCGGGCGATGGTGGCGCTCGCCCTGCCGATCGTGCTGACCCAGGTCGGCCAGGTCGCCATGATGACCACCGACGC
>CAMYMQ010000421.1 GCA_947259335.1 uncultured Alphaproteobacteria bacterium
CGGCTCGTCGACCGGGACCTTCGCCGACCGGGTCCACCGGCCATAGGCGAACAGCCACAGGAAGACGACGTTGACCAGCGGGATCACCGCCGCCGGGGACCAGGCCGGGGACCAGCCCGCCCGGCGCAGCACCGAGGTGCCCAGCAAGACGGCCACGGCGACCAGCCCCAGCACCGGCACGAGCAGGACTAGGGCCCAGGCGCCACCGGCCCCCGCCCGGGCGAAGGCGCGCCAGGTCGGCCACAGCAGCACGAGGGCCAGCGCGACATGCACGATCAGGGCGGGGACGAGCCAGGGCGGCAGGCTGGACATGGGCAAGGGCGGCACCTCTTGTGGACCGTCGGCCGTTCCGGGGACGGCCCGAGTTTAATACGGGCGCGTGCGCCCCGCCCAGCCCCGCCGGCCGGACAAATCTATCCCCGCGATACCGTGAGCCGGACCGCGCCGACCTCGACCGTATCGCCCTTGTCGATCGTCTGCGGTTCGTGGGGCTGCAGGATGACCCCGCCGACGGTGGTGCCGTTGGCGGAGCCGAGATCCTCGATCGACAGCCGGCCGCCGCGCAGGAACACCCGGGCATGGCGGCGCGAGACGCTGTCGTCGGCGATCAGCAGTTCCGACGATTGCGGGCTGCGGCCGACGATATAGCCCTCGCGCCGGGTCTGCAGGTCTTCGTCGGGCAGTTCCAGGCGAACGACGCGCCCGCCCTCGTCGAACCCGGTCAGCAGCCAGGAGGTCGGCTGCATGTCGTCATAGTCGCGCAGCGGCGCCGCGGCGATCGCCCCCGGCTTCTGGGTCAGCGCCATGTCGTCGGCCTCGCCGCCGGGATGGGGCGCGGGGCCGGAGGTGCCGTAGCGGTCCGTCGGCCAGGCGATGAAGGCGAAGACATAGGCGAAGATCAGCGGCACCGGCGCGGCCAGCACCCCGACGATCTCGATCCCCGGCACCATCCAGAAGATGCTCGGAACCCAGGGCGCGATGCCCCACCACCAGGTGAAGCCGGCCTTCTGGATGACGATGATCGTGAGCCAGACGCCAACGCCGACATAGGCAGCGACCAGCAGCCTGACCGCGATTTCGAGGCCGACGTCCATGTCAGGCGCGCCCGCCGGTCAGGACCGACCGCCCGGCGCCGCGGGCCAGTCGTTGAAGGCGAGCAGCAGCAGGACCACCAGCGGGCCGGCGACCGGGACCGCGAACAGGAGCGACAGCCCGGGAGTCAACCCGGCGCGCCCGTAGACGCGCCACAGCGGCACGATCATCAGGACGCAGAACAGGGCGTAGCCGCCCAGGACGGCGAGAAGGACGAAGGGGTTCACGCTGCGATCTTCTGTATGGCCGGGACCGGTCGAATCCTAGCACACGGCCCCGGCGCGGCAAACGCGGCGGGGCCGGCTGTCACAACATCGCCTCGATCACGCGGTCGGGCGGCTTGTGCCCGTCGATGAAGGTCTTGATGTTGATGATGACCTTCTCGCCCATGTCGATGCGACCCTCGATCGTCGCCGAGCCCATGTGGGGCAGCAGGACGACATTCTCGAGATCCAGCAGCTTGGGGCTCACCGCCGGCTCGTGCTCGAAGACGTCGAGCCCGGCGCCCGCGAGTTCGCCCTTGGACAGCATCCGGACCAGCGCGTTCTCGTCGATCACCTCGCCGCGCGCCGTGTTGACGATGATCGCATGCGGCTTCATCAGCTTGAGCCGCCGGGCGGAGAGCAGGTGGAAGGTCGCCGGCGTGTGCGGGCAGTTGACCGACACGACGTCCATATGGGCGAGCATCTGGTCGAGGCTTTCCCAGTAGGTCGCCTCCAGCTCGGCCTCCACCGACTCGTCGATGCGGCGGCGGTTGTGATAGTGGACCGACAGGCCGAAGCCGCGCGCCCGGCGCGCCACCGCCGAGCCGATCCGGCCCATGCCGACGATGCCCAGCCGCTTGCCCCAGATGCGGTGGCCGAGCATGGTGGTCGGCCCCCAGCCCTGCCATTTGCCCTCGCGGATCAGCCGCTCGCCCTCGGACAGCCGGCGCGAGACGGCCAGGATCAGCGCCATCGTCATGTCGGCGGTGTCCTCGGTCAGGACGCCCGGCGTGTTGGTTACGGTGATGCCGCGCTCGCGCGCGGTGGCGAGGTCGATATGGTCGACGCCGGTGCCGAAGGAGGCGATCAGGCGCAGACGCGGCCCGGCCTGGGCCAGCACGCCCTTGTCGATTCGGTCGGTGACCGTGGGAACCAGCACGTCGGCGCTCTTGCAGGCCTCGACGAGGTCCTCGCGCGTCAGCGGGCGGTCGTCGCGATTGAGGCGCGTGTCGAACAGCTCCATCATCCGCGTCTCGATCGGGTCGGGCAGCTTGCGTGTCACCACGACGACCGGTTTTTCCTGCGGCATCGTCCCCTCTTTCGGACCGGTTGAGGCGCCTCTGGGTAGCAAGCGGTCCCGGCCATGTCCAGCGGGCATGATGCCCGACGTGGGCCCGGGACGGGAAACGGGCCGCCCGCTTGACCGCCGGTCGCCCAGCGGTGGTATGTAGGGCGCAGACAGATGACGAACGCGCGCAAGACCAACGGGCAGGAAAGGGCGCCGATCGGGCGCCCCGGACCGGGAGACGGGAACAACGCGCATCCGCGGCGGCGAGCCGTTGCGCGGGCGCTTGCGGTCCTGGCCCTCGCCGTCCCGGTCCTCGCGGGGCCGGCCGCGCTTCCCGTCGCCACCGGCCACGCCACCGAACAGAAGCCCAACGTTCCGCGCTTCGCCTCGCTCCGCCACGCCAAGGCGAACATGCGGGTCGGACCCGGCACCAAGTATCCGATCAGCTGGGTCTATCGCCGCCGCGGGCTGCCGGTCGAGATCCTGCGCGACTACGGCATCTGGCGATACCTGCGCGACCCGTGGGGCACGCGCGGCTGGATGCACGTGCGCAACCTGACCGGCAAGCGCACCGCGCTGATCACCGGGCGTCTCCATGTGCTGCGCGCGGAACCCTCGGACACGGCCGCGCCGGTCGTGCGGGTCGAGCCGACGGTGATCGGCGAGCTGGAACGCTGCCAGGGCGCGTGGTGCCGGCTCGGCGTGGGCGGCCATACCGGC
>CAMYMQ010000422.1 GCA_947259335.1 uncultured Alphaproteobacteria bacterium
CTCGGGCTCGGGCGGCGGCGGTTTTTCCGGCGGCAGCTCGGGCGGCGGCGGTGGCGGAGGCGGCGGTGGCGGCTGGTGAGTCCACCCGCTCCAAGTTGCAAATAACAACCATATAGCGAAACCGCCCCGGCCGACGCGCCTGCGCGCCGGGGCGGCCAGCCATTCTCATCTGGCGCGTTAACTTAGAATCATTTCAATCTATACTGTCGTTTGTTCGCGGGCCCCTGCCGAAAACTCGAATCGCTTTTCGCGCCACTAAAGTAACAAAGGTTAAATGTAGAACTTAACTAACAGCATCGAATTTGGGTGCTATGCCCCTAAAAATTAACCAAAAATCATTTTTCTTCTGACTTGCGCACAAGACGAGATTGGGTTTACTCTTTATTAACGTTCAGGCATCCGGGGGGATCCTGCTGTGGCTAAGACGCCGAATACGGCGGCTCGTCTTGACTCCGTGTCCGACCGCGCAGTGCCGCTCGATGAGCCGCGGCAACCGCAGCGCGCGCCGGCATGGCCGAAAGCCCCGCCGTCCGATGCTGCCGGTCAGTCCGAATTTACGGCCCGACAGCTTTCCGATTCCGAGCTGGTGTTCCCATCGGGTGCGCCTGCACTTCCACTGGTGATTGAGCGCTCGGCGACCGCGCCGGAGGGGCCGCTGGTCGACCTGCTGCTGCGCAATCGCGGCGCGCTGCGCGAGAAGCTGAACGAGCACGGGGCGCTTCTGTTCCGCGGCTTCAACGTGTCCGCGCCGGACGATTTCGAGGCCGACATGTATGCGCTGGGCCTGTCGCCCAGCCGGGAGTACCCGTTCGGCGTGTCGCCCCGGCCCAACGTCGAGAAGAGCATCCACAAGTCGACCGAATACGCCGACTTCCTGGTCATCCCGCCGCACACGGAGATGGCCTACGCCCACCGCCGGGCGAGCTGGATCGCCTTCTGGGCCAAGCAGCCGCCGGAACAGTATGGCGAGACCCCGCTGTTCGACATGTCGCTGGTGCTCGAGCGGCTGCCCGCCGATCTGCGCGAGCGGCTGACGGCCATGACCATGCGCTATGTCCGCTACATCCGGAACAAGAAGGCGATGGTCACCTTCGAGCGGACCATCGAGGAAACCTTCGAGACCACCGACCCGGCGCGGATCGAGGCGATCTGCGCGGAGCTCGGCATCGACTGCGAATGGGTCGACGGCAAGTTCCTCAAGGCGACGACCGAACTGCCCGCGGTGATGAACCACCCGGTGACCGGCCGCGCCAGCCTGAACGCCCAGTTCATCAACGGTTTCGTGCTGATCGAGGGCATCCGCCGCATCCGCGAGCGCTACGCCCTGCCGGTGCGGATGTTCTTCGAATGGTACATCCGCAAGCAGTTCAAGAAGCCGACGGTCCATTACCGGTCGATGCCGGCGGAAGGACCCGATTTCACGCCGCAGGAACAGGAAACGATCGCCAACGCGCTCTACGACTCGAGCACCATCTTCCGCTGGCAGCAGGATGACGTGCTCGTGATCGACAACATACGGACGGCGCACGGTCGCCTGAACGTAAAGGGAGAGAGGAGCATCCTGACGTGTCTGGGCGATTTCTACACGACCTGACCTCCTCCCCCGGCCGGCGGCGCCCTGCCGCGGCGGGGACGACCCGACCCGCGCACGCGCCCTTCGGCTAGAGAGGCGATTCGATGTCCAAGATCAGCCCTCCCGAAGACCTGGCGATATTTGTCGACGACGGCCAGCAGGATTCCGCAATGACAGGCTCAACCGCTGACCACCTGCGCCTGCTCTCGGGCCAGCGGCCCGACCCGATCGGCGCCGTGCGCGACCTGATGAGCGACCTCGGCTCGGCCCACCTCAACGAACTCGAATTCCGCTTCGAACAGGATGACGGCATCCTGTGGGCGTATCAGTGCCATCTCACCCGGCCCAGCTTCACGCTGTCCCTGCTGCGCGACGTCAACCGCTTCCAGGAGCTGATGCGCACCCACGGCGCGAAGGTCGTGCCCGATGCCGGCTCGCCGTTGCGCTACCTGGTCTGGGCGGCGCGCACGCCGGGCATCTTCAACCTGGGCGGCGACCTGCCGCTGTTCGTGCGGCTGATCCGCAACAACGACCGCGCCGGCCTCGAGCGCTACGCCAAGGCCTGCATCGACATCTGCTACTCCAATGCGACCAACATGGACCTGCCGATCTGCACGGTCGCGCTGGCCCAGGGCGACACGCTGGGCGGCGGCTTCGAGTCGGCGCTGTCGAACGACCTGCTGGTCGCCGAGAAGAGCGCCAAGTTCGGCCTGCCGGAGATCATCTACGGCCTGCTGCCGGGCATGGGCGCCTACAGCTACCTGGCCCGCCGCATCGGGCCGCCGGCCGCCGAGAAGCTGATCAAGAGCGGCAACATCTATACCGCCGACGAGATGTACGAGCGCGGCATCGTCGACCTGGTGGTCGAGGACGGCGCCGGCGAGGAAGCGGTGCGCGAGATGGTCCGCAAGCTGTCCTCGCGGCATCCGGCCCATGTCGGCCTCTACCGCATGCGCCGGCGCTTCGAAGGCGTCACCTACGACGAGCTGATGGATATCGCGCTGGTCTGGGTCGACACGGCGCTGCAGCTACGCCCGGCCGATCTCCGCAACATGGAGCGGCTGGCCAACCTGCAGTCCCGGCGTCACGAGCGCAGCCGGCAGGCGGCCCCCGATCAGGACGCCGACCGCGTGGTGATTTCCCGGCCCTCTGCCTGAACCACCGTCAGTCCCGGCTTCACGTCGCGGCCGAGGATGCGGTTGAGCTCGTCGGCGACCAGGCCGAATTCCCGGGTGAAGTCGAGGATGAGCCGGTCGTGGTCCTCGGCGACCTCCCGGTCGGTGATCTTGGCGACCGAAAAGCACAGCTTCAGCAGCCGCTGGGCGCCCAGGTGCGACGCGCTCGACCGCAGGGCATGGGCGGCATCGCGCACCTCGACCGAATCCCCCTTCTCGACCGCGGCCTTGAACCGGTCGACGGTGGCCGCCGTCTCCTCCAGGAATTCGGTGACGACCGATTCGAAGAAATCCTCGCTGTCGCCGAGCGCGCGCAGTCCCTCGATGGCGCTCAGGTCGATCACCGGCGGCAGGTTTTCCTTGCGGCGGGGATGGGACACCACGTTGGCGGGGCGCGTGGCGGCGTCGCGCCGCTCGACCTGCGGATAGCCTGCCGGCTCGCGGCCGCGCTCCAGGGCTTCGATCGGGATGCCGGCATCCTCGGGCACGAGCTGGTCGATCAGGCGGAGCAGTTCCGCCGCCTCGACGGGCTTGACGATATGGCCGTCCATGCCCGCTTCCTCGCACAGCTTGCGGCCTTCGACGGTGGCGTCGGCGGTGAAGGCGACGATCGGCACATGCGGCTTGTCGAGGTTGCCGAAGCGGTAGAGCTTGACGACGTCCGGGCCGTTCATGTCCGGCATGTTCATGTCCATCAGGACGAGGTCGAAGGTCTCGTCGTTGAGATGGTTGAGCGCTTCCTCGCCGTTGGCCGCCAGGGTCGGCCGGTGTCCGGCATTCTCCAGGATCTTGCCGACGACGCGCCGGTTCACGTTGTTGTCCTCGGCGACGAGGATGCTGAAGGATCGCGAAGCGTGGAGCGGGCCGACATTCTCCTCGGCCATCACGCCGCCCGACGCCGCGAGGGCCGCGACATGGAGCGCGTTGCGCAGGTCCCGCGCGGCCTGATCGGGGGTCATCAGCGCCAGGTAGCTGGCGCGATGGTCGGCGTCGTCGCGCCGGTCCGCGGCCGTGACGGCGATCAGGGCCGGATCGAATTTCTGGAGCCGGTCGAGCGCGTCGTGGGAAAAATCGAGGGCGGACATCGCCTGGCCGCGCTCGTCATAGAGCACGATCGGCGCTTGCGGTCCGGTCGGGGCGCCATGGACCGCCGCCGCCAGCTCGGCGGCATCGCCGACCCGCACCACGGTCGCGGTACCCGGCTGCAGGGACTCGACCTGCGCGGCGAGCGCGTCGTCCCCGGTCAGCACGTAGATGCGGGCGCCGCCGCCGATCGAGGTGGCGAGGTCGGTTTCGCTCGCGATCTCCAGCGGCAGGGTGACGATGAAGGTGCTGCCCTCGCCGAGCACGCTCTCCACCCGCACGTCGCCGCCCATCGCGGTGACGATCTGCTTGACGATGGCGAGGCCGAGGCCGGTGCCGCCGAATTTCTGGGAGATCGCCTCGTCGGCCTGGCTGAAGGTCTCGAAGATGCGCTCGAACTTGCTCTCCGGGATGCCGATGCCGGAGTCGCTGATGCGCAGCTCGATCTGGTCCTTGCCGCCCGCGCTCAGGCGGCGGACGTCGACGGCGACCCGGCCCTGCTCGGTGAACTTCAGCGCGTTGCCGACCAGGTTGACGATGACGTCGCGCAGATAGTGATGGTCGCCCAGGAGAATCGCCGGGACGTCGGGCGCGACGTTGGCGGTGAAGCGGACGCCCTTTGACCGCGCCTGGAGCTGGAAGGTCTGCTTGGCCTCGGCGACCAGCGAGTAGAGGTCGAACGGCTCGCGCTTGGGATCGAGCTTGCCGGCCTCGAATTTGGAGATGTCGAGGATGTTGTTGATCAGCGACAACAGCGTCCGGCCGGCGCTCTTGACCGAGCGGACCATCGAATGCTGCTCGGGGTCGAGCTTGCCGTCGTCGAGCAGGCCCGACAGGCCGATGATCGAATTGAGCGGCGTCCGCAGCTCGTGGCTCATCGTCGCCAGGAAGCGCGACTTCGCCTGGCTCGCGGCCTCGGCCTGGGCCTTGGCCGAGTGGAGCATCCGGATCAGCTTGGCGACATAGAGCGGCAGCAGCACCAGCGCGGCGAGCAGTCCGTACTCGATCGCCGGCTGGGCGCCCCAGTAGCTCGAGACGTTGATCAGGGTGAAATAGCAGGCGACGCTCAGCGCCTGGGCGATGAACAGGTAGCGCAGCCCGAATCTGAACCCGTTGGCGAGCGTCACCCAAAGGTAGACGAACAGGAAGGGCGCGGTGAACTGCTGGCCGAAGTAGAGGAACAGCGACACGCTGACGATATCGACGACGATCGCGAAGATCAGCCGCGCCGGGATCTGCTTCGGGTGCAGGCGGATATGGGCGTAGATGCCCGCCGCGATGAAGCAGCCGGCGACGGTCACGACGATCGGCGGCAGCACCACGGTCCAGTTGAACCCGGTGAAGGCGCCGACGCCGGCCATGTACAGGGAGATGACGATGCCGAAAACGATCCGGACGAGGGCCTGCGCCTTTTCGGAATCGGGACCGGCGGCACCGGTACCCGTGGCGGGCGGCGGCGCGGCCGTCTCCTGGAATTCAAGCGCGTCTAGTGGGATATCAGAGGTTCGCATTGTCGGCCGTCGATGGTCCAACCTGTTGTCGCGCTTGGTGAGTCTGGGCCCTAACGATTAACGAACCGGAAACCCCGCGGGCCCGCTCAGGCCGCCGGCAGGGAGATCGACACCGTGGTGCCCCTGCCCTTTTCGCTGTTGATGAGCAGCTGGCCGCCGTGCATCTCGACCAGGCCGACCGCGAGCGGCAGGCCGAGGCCGGCGCCCGGGAATTCGCGGCGCATGTGGTCGCTCGACACCTGGCCGAAGCGCGACAGCGCGATGGCGATCTCGTCTGCGGACATGCCGATGCCGCTGTCGATCACGTCTGCGGTGACGGAGCCGTTGTCGCTGCACGCGGCGGCGATCCTGACCGTGCCGTTCTGCGGCGAGAACTTGATCGCGTTCGACAGCACGTTCTGGAAGACCTGCTCCAGCTTGGCCGGGTCGCCGCGCACGTGGGGCGGGTTCTTGGCCACGTCGACGATGAGCTTGACCTTGCTCTCGCGCGCCAGCGGCTCGATCTTGGCCTGGGCGGCCCGGATGACGGTGCTGAGGTCGATGTCGGTCCAGTCGAGGTCGAGCTCGCCTTCCTCGATCCGCGAGATGTCGAGGATGTCCTGGATGATCGAGCACAGATGCTGCGCGCTCGACCGGATGGTCGTGGCGTAGCTCTTGTACTGTTCCGCGCCGAGCGGCCCAAAGACCTCGTTCTCCAGCATCTCGGCGAAACCGATGATGCCGTTGAGCGGGGTGCGGAGCTCGTGGCTCATGTTGGCGAGGAAGGTGGTCTTGGCCTGGTTGGCCCGCTCCGCCGCCTCGCGCGCCAGCCGCTGGCGGCGCAGGGTCAAAAGGTTGCGGGCGCGGGTGACGAATTCGTGGTGGTCGATCGGGCTGTTCAGGAAGTCGGTCGCCCCGGCCTCCAGCGCCTGGTAGCGATAGTCCTTGTCCTGATAGGCCGTGACGACGATGACCGGCACGTCGCCGCCGCCCGGCAGTTCCCGCAGCGCGCGGATGAACTGGGCGCCGTTCATGCCCGGCATGTTGAAGTCGGTGATGACCAGGTCCGGCACCCAGGCGTGTGCCCGTTCGAGCGCTTCGAGCGGCTCGCCATAGTCTTCGACTTCGAGGTCCTTTTCGACGGTGAGCGCAAGCTTGGACAGGATCGTCCGGTTGGTCTTGCGGTCGTCTAGAATCAGTATCTTGGTCGTCACCGGTCTGCTCCCCGTTGGCCGACCGGCGGAGCCTGATCCGCTCTGGCGAGCGGCCTTTCGGCGCCGACGGTCGATCGACACCTGCCATGTAAAGGACTAATGGTTAACGACAGCTAAACCCGCTTAAGTTTTGTGCACGGTGCAGTCCGGCGCGGGCCCGCGCGCGGATCGAGAAATCGTGACCGTGGCGGGGCCGCAAATGTCGGCTTCTGGCCGATCCGGCCCGTGCCTCGGGGTTGTCACTCGGGCAATCAGGCCGATAATTGGAACCCATGAGTTTCATTGCAGCGGAAACAGACCGGCCGGCGGCGCCGCCCTGGCGCGCTGCCCGGCACCAGAAGATGGTGCGCGCCGCGACCGAAGCGCTTCGGGCGGATACGCCGGAAGCGGTGTCCATGGACGCGATCGCCCAGGCGGCCGGCGTGGGCAAGGCGACGCTCTACCGCTATTTCGAGTCCAAGGAGGCCCTGCTGCGGGCCTGTCTCGAGCAGGCGGTCGACGAACTCGGCGCCCGCATGGAGGCGGCCGAGCGCGCGCCGTTGGAACCTCCGGCCCGCCTGCACCGTATTACCCAGGAGATGGTGGAAGCTTTTTCCCGGCACATGATGCCGCTCCGGCCGCTGATGCAGCGGCATACCGATCTCCAGGACGACTGGCGGCGGCTTGTGCTGGCCGCCCGGCACCGCCTGGTTTGGGTCCTGCGCCAGCATTTCGAGCGCGGGTGCGCCGAGGGCTGGTACGGTCCGGTCGATCCCGAACTCGTCCCGCACATGATCATGGGCATGATCCGGAGCAGCGTCACCCACGTCTCCGGCAAGGACCTGGCGGCGATCACCGACGGCATCACCGCCTTCGTCCTGCGGGCCTGCCTGGTCGAGGAGAGAAGGACATGAGGCCGCTGACCCAGATCGTGCTGCTCGGCGTCGCGGCGCTCGCCGTGGGCGGCGCCTGGGCCGTGGACCTGCCGGCCAAGCTCGGCGCGCGGATCGCGGACAACACCCCCGATCGCCGGACCGGACGCACGTCCAGGCAGCCGGTGGCGATCGTGCGCGCGGTGCGCATGGCGAGCGCCGCCGCGGTGATCGAGGCGGTCGGCTCGGGCAAGGCGCTCAAGGCCGTGATGCTCTATCCGGAGGTCGAGGGCCGCATCACCGAAATTCTGTTCAAGGCCGGCGACAAGGTGAAGGCGGGTCAACCGCTGCTGCGGCTGGATCGCGAGCAGGAAGAGCTCGACGTGGCGTTGGCCCGGGTGAATCTCGCCAACGCGAGCCGTACCGTGACCCGCTACGAAAGCGTCGATTCGGGCCGGGCCGTCGCCCACAACCGGATGGACGAGGCGCGCAAGCTCCAGTCCTTGGCGAAGATCCGTCTTTCCCAGGCGGAGCTGGCGCTGCGCAAGCGGACGCTCGTCGCTCCCTTCAGCGGCGTGATGGGGATCGCGAAGGTCCAGGCCGGCGACCGGGTCGCCAAGACCACCCAGGTCGCCTCGCTCGACGACCGGTCGGCGCTGCTCGTCGATTTCGAGGTCCCCGCCGCGCTCGCCTTCGGGGTGCGAAAGGGCGCGTCGTTCAAGGCGATCACCTGGGCCCTCCGGGGCGAGACCTTCACCGGCACGATCTCGGCGCTCGGCAGCCGGATCAATCAGGAGACCCGCACCCTGCACGTGCGGGCCCGCATCCCCAATGCAAAAGACCTCCTGCGCCCCGGCATGGCCTTCTCGATCACCCTGCCGCTTGCGGGCAAGCGCTATCCCTCCGTCCCCTCGGTCGCGATCCGCTGGCAGCGCAAGGGCGCCTTCGTGTGGGTCGTCCGCGAGGGCGCGGCCAGGCGGGTGCGGGTCGATGTGATCAAACGCAACGAAGGCTGGGTGCTGGTCGACGCGAAACTCGCCGAAGGCGATTGGGTGGTCGTGGAAGGCGTCCAGCAGCTGCGGCCGGGCATCAAGGTCCGGACCGAACGGGCCGAGCCCAGCCGGCCCGAGGCACGAAAATGACCGGCGCGCCGCGATGAGCGCCGAGGGCCAGGGTCCCCGCAACGACCTGCCGTCGATCAGCGTGCGGCGGCCGGTCCTGGCCATCGTGATGAACGTGATCATCATTCTGGCCGGCATCGGGGCCTATCTGGGCATCGAGGTTCGCGAACTGCCCCAGGTCGAGCGGCCCGTCGTCACCGTCCGCGTCGACTATCCCGGCGCCTCGCCGCAGACGATGGACGCGGAGGTGACCCGGGCGCTGGAAGGCGCGGTGGCGCGGGTGCCGGGGCTCAAGTCGATCCGCTCGTCGAGCGAGGAGAACAACGCCCGGATGTACCTGGAGTTCGATCCCTCGGTCGACATCAACAATGCCGCCAACGACGTGCGCGAGGCGGTCAACGAGGTCCGCCGGCGGCTTCCCAACGGGGTCGACAACCTCGTCGTCGTCAAGGCGAGCGACGAGGACGACCCGATCATCCGCCTGTCCGTGGTCAGCGATTCGCTGTCCGTCCCGGCCATGACCCGGCTGGTCGAGGATCAGGTGGTCGTCGCGCTCCAGCGGGTGCCCGGCGTGGCCGAAGTGCGGATCAACGGCAATCGCAAACGCACCCTGTATGTCGTCATCGATCCCAAGCGGCTGGCCAGCTACGGCATCGGCCTGGACGCGGTGGCCGCCGCGCTCAAGGGCGCGCGCCTCGACGTGCCGGCGGGCAGTTTCGATTCGGCGGAGCAGACCCTGCTGGTGCGCGCCGACGCCTCGGTGATCCGCGAGCGCGACATCGAGCGCATCTTCATCGGCAAGAACGCCCGGATCGGCGACATCGCCACCGTCCACTACGGGCCGGCCGAGGCAACCTCGATGGTTCGCTTCAACGGCCGGCCGGTGGTCGGCCTCGGCGTGATTCGCCAGGCCCAGGCCAACACCATCGCGATTTCCGACGGCGTACAGGCCGCCGTCAAGCGGCTCAACGAGCGCCTGCGCCAGATCCAGGTGATCAAGACCTCCGACGACGCCACCTTCATCCGCGGCTCGATTTCCGAGGTGCTGCTGACCCTGGGGCTCGGCATCGGCATCGTCGTCCTGGTGATGCTGGTCTTCTTCGGCTCGCCCCGGCTGGCGCTGATCCCGGCGCTGACCATTCCGGTCTCGCTGATCGGCACGCTGGCCGGCATCTGGGCGATGGGCTTTTCCATCAACATCCTGACCCTGCTCGCGCTGGTCCTCGCCACCGGCCTCGTGGTCGACGACGCGATCGTCGTGCTGGAGAACATCGAGCGGCGGCGGGCGGAGGGCAAAGGCCGGCTGGCCGCCGCCGTGCTCGGCACCCGCCAGGTCTTCTTCGCGGTGATCGCGACGACGGTGACGCTGATCTCCGTCTTCATCCCGATCGCCTTCCTGCCGGGGCGCACCGGCCAGCTGTTCACCGAATTCGGGTTCACCCTCGCGATCGCGGTCGGCATCTCCTCCTTCACCGCGCTCAGCCTCTGCCCGATGCTGGGCTCGCGCCTCGTCGGCGACGGCGGCACGAGACGCCCGAACCTTGTCCAGCGCCCCTTCCTCGCCGTCGGCCGCCTCGCCGAACGCCTCTACGGCCGGACGCTGGCCGCCGCCCTGCGGGCGCCGATCCTGGTCTGCGGCCTCGCCCTGGTCGGCGCGGGTCTGATGGCCACCCTGTTCGCCAACCTCCAGCAGGAGCTGGTGCCGCGCGAGGATCGCGGCGTCCTGCTCGTCTCGCTGCAAGGGCCCGACGGCGCCAACCTCGACTATTCCGACCGCCAGGTGCGCAAGGTCGAGGCCCTTCTCAAGCCGCTGGTGGACAAGGGCGAGGCGACCGGCATCCTGTCGATCGTCGGGCGCTGGGACCCCAACCGGGGCTTCGTCATCGCGCCGCTGGTCAACTGGGGCGAGCGGCGCAGCCAGCAGGAGATCGTGCGCAGCCTCCGCGGCAAGCTGTCCGCCATCCCCGGCGCCCGCGTGCGCATCCGCCAGCCCAACAGCCTGGGCATTCGCACCGGCGGCGCCGGGCTCGAATTCGCCGTCACCGGCACCGACTACGGCAAGATCGCGCGAGCTGGCGACAAGCTGATCGCGGCGCTGGAGAAGCAGGCGCCGGAAATGACCGGCCTGCGCCTCGACTACTCGACCACCCAGCCGCAGCTCGGCCTGAAGATCGACCGGGAGCGCGCCGCCGACCTGGGCATCGACATCAACGGCATCGCCACCGCCCTCAAGGCCATGGTCGAGGGCACCGAGGTCACCGAGCTCAACGTCGAGGACCAGGCCGTGCCGGTCCGCATCGAGTCCAAGGCCGGGGCCGTCGACGACACCGACGACCTGCGCAATCTCTATGTCCGCACCAAGGCCGGCCAGATCGTCCCGCTCTCGTCGCTGGTGAAGATCAAGGAAACCGGCGTCGCCGGCGAGCTCGACCGGCACAGCCAGCGGCGCGCGATCGAGGTCGACGCGGACCTGACCGAAGGCGTGTCGCTGGGCACCGCGGTGGCCCGGCTCAAGCAGGTCGCGGCGCAGACCCTGCCGGCGGGCACGGAACTCTTGCTGCTGCGCCAGGCCCTTGCGCTGGAGGAAAGCTCGAACGAGATCCTGCTGACCTTCGCGATCGCGCTGCTGATCGTCCTGTTGGTGCTGGCCGCGCAGTTCGAGAGCTTCGCCAGCGCCGTGGTGGTGATGATCACGGTGCCCTTCGGCCTCGCCGCCGCCGGCCTGTCGCTCTGGCTCACGGGCACGTCGCTGAACGTCTACAGCCAGATCGGCCTGGTCATGCTGGTCGGGCTGATGGCCAAGAACGGCATCCTGATCGTCGAGTTCGCCAACCAGCTGCGCGACGACGGCATGTCGGTCGCCGAGGCGGCGCATCGTGCCGCGGTGGTGCGGCTGCGTCCGGTGGCGATGACCATGCTGTCGACGACCCTGGCGGCGATCCCGCTGATCCTCAGCTCGGGCGCCGGGGCCGAGGCCCGCATCTCGATCGGCTGGGTCGTCTTCGGCGGCCTCGGCATCGCGATCCTGGCGACGCTGTACATCACGCCGCTGGTCTACCGGATGATCGCGCCGCTGGCGCGCAGCCGGGGCGACTTCGGCCGCCGCCTCGACCGGGAGCTGAAACAGGGCGCCTGAGCGGCGGTCGCGGGACGGTCCGCGCCCCGCTATACTCTCGAATTCTACACCCCGGTCCCGGGTGCACGGGCCGGCAACGGAGGAAGCGACCCCATGATGATGAGATTTGCGGCGCTGACAGTCCTGTTCTGCCTGGCCGGAACCGCGGCGGCCGCGGACCAGCCGACGATCGAGGTCCGGAAGACCGCCACCTGCGGCTGCTGCGTGGCCTGGGTTGCCCACCTGCGCCGGGCCGGCTTCACCGTGCGGGCGCAGAACGTATCCTACGAGCGGCTCGCGCGGTTCAAGCAGCAGCACGGCATCCGCGACCGGCACGCCTCGTGCCACACCGCGCGGGTCGGCGGATACACCATCGAGGGCCACGTCCCCGCCAGCGAGATCCTGCGCCTGCTCGAGCAGCGCCCGGAGGCGGTCGGCCTGAGCGTTCCCGGAATGCCCGTTGGCTCGCCCGGCATGGAAGCGGGGACCGAGCGCGAGGCCTATCGGGTGCTGCTGGTCAAGAAGGACGGCACCGACCGGACCTACAAGAGCTACCCGGCGGCGCGATAGGCGGCGGCGCGGTCCGGGATTGATCCCGCCCGGCGAAGCGGGCATACCCGAACGCCGCCCCGCAACCGGGCGGACATCGCGCATTTACCGAGGGGGCGCCGCGTGAACAGCCATGCCGAAATCGACCGAACGGCCATCAAGCGCCGACTGGCCAACGCCGACCTGATCGGCCGGGCGGACGGCGCGCGCCGGCTCACCACCCCGGCGCTGCTGCTCGACCTGCCTGCGCTCCGGCGCACATCGCGGCCATGGCCTCGATGTTGTGCCGGAGCGCAGGCAGGTCGAGCAGCAGCGCCGGGGTGGTGAGCCGGCGCGCGCCGTCCGC
>CAMYMQ010000423.1 GCA_947259335.1 uncultured Alphaproteobacteria bacterium
CCTCGGCGCCGCGGTCGCCCATCGCCGCGAGGGTCCCGGCCGCGCCGCCGAGCTGAACCGCGAACACGCGGCCGCGCATTTCGTGGAACCGGCGCAGGTGCCGGGCGAGCGGCGACAGCCAGCCCGCGACCTTCACCCCGAAGGTCGTCGGCAGCGCCTGCTGGGACCGGGTGCGGGCGACCATGATCGTGTCCCGATGCGCCTCGGCCAGGGAAACGAGCGCCTCGGCCACCGCCGCGAGCCGCAGGGCGAACCCGTCGACGACATCGCGCGCCTGGAGCACGAAGGCGGTATCGACGATGTCCTGGCTGGTCGCCCCCCAATGAACGAAAGGCGCGGCCTCTTCACCCACCGCCCGGCGGAGCTGGGCGACCAGGGCGATCGTCGGCACGCCCGACTTTTCGGTATCGGCGCCGATGGCATCCAGGTCGGGCTCGAACGTCTCGGCGGCGCGGGCAATGCAGTCGGCGGCAAAGGACGGGATCAGGCCCAGCCTGACCTGTGCCCGCGCCAGGGCGGCCTCGACAGCGACCATGGCATCGACGGCGGCGGCATCGCCAAAGGCGACGGCGACGTCCGGATCGCCGAACAGCGGACCCGTGATTCGTGAATCGGTTGCGCTGATGGTCATGCCCCCACGCGGCTGGCTCGGCCGGCCCCTTCCGCCACAGGTTTCCGTTAGACGTCGAAGAAGACCGTCTCGCCGTCTCCCTGCAGCCTGATGTCGAAACAATAGACGGTGCGGCCGTGCACCGGGCGGGCGTCGCCGATCAGCGTGCCTCGCCGGGCCTCGTCGACCGTATTGAGCACCGGGTCGATCGCGTTCGCCTCTTGCTCGTCGGCGAAATAGATCCGGGTATAGGCATGGGTGAGCATGCCGCGCGCGAACACCGCGACGTTGATGTGCGGCGCCTGGGGTGCGTTGCCCCGCCCCGGGACGCGTCCCGGCTTGACCGTCTCGAACCAGAAGCGGCCGTCGGCGTCGGTGCCCGACCGGCCGAACCCCGTGAAGGTCCCGTCGACGGGCACGTCGTCGCGCGGATCGTCGGCATGGCGGTAGCGGCCGGCGGCGTTGGCCTGCCAGACCTCGACCAGCGCGTCCGGCACCGGCTGGCCGTCGCCGTCGATGACGCGGCCCTCGACCCGAATGACGTCGCCCTGGGTGTCGTCGCCGGCCATCACGTTCCCGGCGATGCCCTGCCGGCCGTAGAGTTCGGGCGTCAGCGCATAGGCGAAGAACGGGCCGACGGTCTGCGAAGGAGTCTGTCCCGGCATGCTCAACTCTCCATCGGGGTAGCGTCGCGCCCGCGCAGGACGATGTCCCACACATAGCCCAGCGCCCATTCGGGCTCGGTGATGTCGATCGAGAAATCGGCGACCATTCGGGCCTGCGCCTCCGGATCCCGCACGCCGTTGAAGATCGGGTCGATCGGCTGCAGCGGGTCGCCGGGGAAGTACATCTGGGTCACAAGCCGCGTGGCGAAGCTCGGCCCGAACAGCGAGAAATGGATGTGGTTGGGCCGCCAGGCGTTGTGGTGGTTCTTCCAGGGATAGGCACCCGGCTTGACCGTGACGAACCGATAGCGCCCGTCCGCGTCGGTGACGCAGCGGCCGGCGCCGAAGAAGTTGGGGTCGAGCGGCGCGTCGTGCTGATCGACCTCGTGGATGTAGCGGCCGCAGGCGTTGGCCTGCCAGATCTCGATCAGCGTGTCCGGGACCGGCTTGCCGTTCTCGTCCATCACCGTGCCGGTGACGATGATCCGCTCGCCGATCGGCTCGCCGTTGACGGCGGCGTTGGTGGTCAGATCGGCGTGGAGCGGGCCGATCGCGTCGGCGCTGAAATGCGGGCCCGTCACTTCCGACAGGGTCTGGTCGATCTTGACCAGGTCCTGCTTGGGCGACCGCAGCACAGTCGACGCATAATCCGGATGAAGGTAGGGCGGCTGGGACTCCCAGTCGCGCGGTCGGTAGAAGGCATTCAGTGTCACGGTCGGCGTCCTCCCTAGTCTGACGCGTCCATTTCCTCGAAGGTGCGCTTCGCGATGGCGAAGGCCCGGTTCCCGGCGGGAACGCCGGCATAAGCGGTAACATGCATCAGCGCCTCGACGATCTCGCTTTTTGTCGCGCCGGTGTTGCGCGAGGCACGGATATGCAGGGCCAGTTCCTCGTGATGGCCAAGGGCGCCCAGGATGCACAGCGTCATCAGGCTGCGGGTGCGCCGGTCGACGCCCGGGCGGGTCCAGACCCCGCCCCAGACCGTCTCGGTGATGTATTCCTGAAAGTCCTTGTCGAAATCGGTGATCGCCTGGCTGGCGCGGTCGACATGGGCGTCGCCGAGCACGGCGCGCCGGACCTTCATGCCCTCGTCATAGCGGTCATCGGACAAGGTCGTTCTCCTTGAAGAAGGCGGTCATGGCGGCGGCGAGCGCCTGGGGCTGCTCGATGCTGGGAAGATGGCCGGCAGCCGGGATCGAGACGAATTTCGCCCCGAGGATCAGGCCGGCGAAGGCCTCGACCATGTCAGGCGGGGTCGCGCCGTCGTCCGCGCCGCAGGCGACCAGGGTCGGCACGTCGATCCGGCCCGCGTCGGCGGTGAGGTCGGCGTCGCGCAGCGCGCCGCAGACACCGATATAGCCTTCCAGCGGCGTCCGCAGGAGCATGGTGCCCCAGCCCGCCAGCCCGTCCGGATCCCCCGACCGGAAGACGGGCGCAAACCAGCGTTCCAGAATGGCATCGGAGATCGCGGCGATGCCGCCCGCCTCGAGCGCGGCGATGCGCTGGCCCCACATCTCGCCGGAGCCGATCCGGGCCGCCGTGTCGCACAGGACCAGCGCGCGGATCCGCTTCGTGCCGAGCGCCTTCAGAGCCTGGGCGATCTGCCCGCCGACCGAGACCCCGCACAGGATCACGTCGTCGAACCCGGCGGCGTCCATCAGCCGGTCGAGGTCGGTGGCGAGTTGGGTGATCGTATACGGCCCCGGGGTGCAGCCGGTCAGGCCGTGGCCGCGCTTGTCGTAGCGCAGGCTGCGAAAGCCCGGCCCGAGCTCGGCCACCACCGCGTCCCAGATGCGCAGGTCGGTGCCCAGCGAGTTGGCGTAGACGATCGCCGTCCCGCCCGGATCGCCGTCCACCGCGTAGTGCGTGACGATATCGCCCGTGCGGGCGAAGGTGAGGCCGCCGCTCATGATCGCTCCTTGGCGAACCGCATCGCCTAGGCGACCCGGCGTTCGGGCGCCGGGACGCTCGTTTGCGGCGGAACCACCGGACCGGCCTCGGCCGACGGGGCGTCCTTGGCGGTCCGGAAGTCGGCGAGGGTCTGGCCGAGCGCCTCGCCCTCCGGGTCGGCGAGCGCGGCGCCGC
>CAMYMQ010000424.1 GCA_947259335.1 uncultured Alphaproteobacteria bacterium
GACGTGCCGGCGGTGGCGGTCGTGCCCCGCAAGGCCGAGGGCGGCAAGTGCGCGCGCTGCTGGCGGGTGACCGACGACATCGGGGTCGAGCCGTCGCTGCCCGAGGTCTGCGGCCGCTGCGCGGATGCCGTCGCCCACTATCAGACCGCGGCCGAATGACCGGTCACCGCGCCCGGTGGACGGGGCTCGTCGTCGCGGCCGGCGTCCTGCTGGCCGACCAGGCGACGAAATTCGCCATTCTCGACCACTACGGCGTGGCCGGAGAGTGCCGCAGAATCCTCGATCCCGTCATATTGACGCCATTCTTGAACCTGATCCTCACCTGCAATGCCGGCGTGAGTTTCGGGCTGTTCGCGGCCGGGTCGGCGACCATGATCTGGGTCTTGGCCGGCGTCGCCGTGGCGATCGTCGGGGGATTGCTGGTCTGGTTGTGGCGTATCAACCGTGTATTCCCGGCCCTGGCGATCGGGCTGGTGATCGGCGGGGCGCTCGGGAACGTGATCGACAGGGTCAGGTATCACAGCGTCGTGGACTTCATCGACTTCCATGTGGACGGATGGCACTTCGCGACCTTCAACGCCGCCGACGCGGCGATCTCCTGCGGTGTCGCGCTGTTGCTGCTCGACTCCTTGTTCGGCCCCCGCGAATCACCTAAATAGAGCTGACTCAACAAGGAAGCGTGCGATGTTCAAACCGGGCCTCATCTTGGTTTCTGGCGGATTGGTGCTGGCGCTCGGCGCCTGCAGCATGTTCGACGGTGTCGATTCGGTCGTGCGCAATCTCAGTGGCGCCGCCGACAAGAACCAGGGTTCCTATCGCGCGCCGCTGGCGGTGCCGCCCGACTACAACCTGCGTCCGCCGCCCAAGCGCGCCGCCAAGAAGGTCGCGCCGGCCGCCGACACGAAGGCCGCCGACAAGGCGCCGGGCACGCTGGACACCTCGCCGGTGACCGCCGCCAAGACCGATACCAAGGCGCCGGCCAATACCCCCGAGGTGCGCCCCAAGGGACCGAGCAAGCTGGTCATCGACGTGCCCGACCGTCCCGATCCGGCGTCCCGCAAGGTCCCGGCCAAGAAGACCGTGACGGCCCCCCGGCGCGAGACCAAGCGGGTCGTGGTGACCGCGCCGCCGCCGCCGCCCCAGCCGAGCGAGACGACCGGCAAGATCCAGCCCGAGACGCGGGGCAAGGAAGACACGTCCAATACGGCGCCGAGCACGGGCGAGGACGAGCTGCTGCGGAAGTCCGGCGTCAAGCCCTGACCGACGCCTGGCAGAGGCGGTCCCGGCCTAACGCTGGTCACCATCGCCGGCCCATCGCCGGATCGTGACTGGCGCGGATCGGACCGCGCCCCCATATGAAACGGGCCGGGCGGGGCTTCGCCGGCCAAATCGTGGTTCGGGGGTTATTCGGGCGCGCGCCGTCGGCGTGCGCCGTGAACGAGCGATGTGGAGGTGACAGCGTGTTTCTGGTTCAGGCAAACGGCGCATCGGCCGCTTACCGGCGACTCCTGGGATGCCTGGCCGTCGCGGCCGTGGCGTTTCTCGCCGTCGCCCCCGCAGCGCCCGCCCGCGCGGCGGCTCCCCCCGCCAAGAAGGGCGTGTTCAATCCGACGGTCTTCACCCTGAAGAACGGGCTGAAGCTCGTCGTCCTGGTCAACCGCCGGGCCCCGGTCGCGCTCCACATGGTGTGGTACAAGGTCGGCTCCGCGGACGAGCGGCCGGGCGAATCCGGCATCGCCCACTTCCTCGAGCACCTGATGTTCAAGGGCACCGAGACCCTGGGCCCGGGCGAGTTCTCCAAGATCGTCGCCGCCAACGGCGGCCGCGAGAACGCCTTCACCTCCTGGGACTACACCGCCTACTACCAGTTCGTCGCCAAGGACCGGCTGCCGACGGTCATGAAGATCGAGGCCGACCGCATGGCCAACCTCGTGCTCAGCGACGAGGAGGTCCGCCGCGAACGCTTCGTGATCCTCGAGGAACGCCGCTCGCGCACCGAGAACCGGCCGAGCTCGATCCTGTTCGAGCAGGTCCGCCGCGCGCTCTATCTGAACAGCCCCTACGGCCGGCCGATCATCGGCTGGATGCACGAGATGAAGACGCTGTCCACCAAGGACGCGATCTCCTTCTACCGGCGCCACTATGCGCCCAACAACGCCATCGTGATCGTTGCCGGGGACGTCGACCCGGCCCGGGTCAAGGCCGAGGCCGAGAAGGTCTACGGCGCCGTCAAGCCGGTCTCGCTCGCGCCCCGTTTCCGCCCGCAGGAGCCGCCCCAGCGCGCCGCCCGCCGGGTCACCTTCACCGACGCCCGGGTGCCGCGGCCCTCGCTGGTCCGCATGTATATCGCGCCCAGCTACAGCCGCGGCGCGACCAAATACGCCTATGCGCTGCAGGTGCTTGACCAGATCCTCGGCACCAGCGCGACCAGCCGGCTCTACCAGGCCCTGGTCGTGAGGGACAAGGTCGCCACCAGCGTCGGCTCCGGCTATTCCGCGACGGCGCTCGATCTCTCGAACTTCTACCTCTATGCCAGCCCGCAGAAGGGCGTGCCGGTCGCCAAGGTCGAGGCGGCGCTGAACGCCGAGATCGCCAGGCTGCTGCGGGACGGCGTGACCGCCGGGGAAGTCAAGAACGCCAAGCAGCGGCTCATGGACGCCGCCATCTTCGCCCGCGACAACCTGCGCACCGGCGCGATGAGCATCGGCACGGCGCTGACCACCGGCCGCACGGTCGCCGATGTGGAAGCCTGGCCGGACCGGATCGGCGAGGTCACGGTCGATCAGGTCAATGCCGCCGCGCGCCTCGTGTTCCGGATCGAACGCTCGGTGACGGGAACGCTCCTGCCCAAGGCCGCCGCCGAGCCGGAGCCCGCCAAGGCTGAACCCACCAAGGCCGATCCCGCCCGGCCGGGCGCCGTCAAGTCCGGCACCGCGAAGCAATAGGAGACCGTGATGAACGCGTTTCTCAACAAGGCGGCCGCCGGGTTCCTCGCGGTCCTGGTCGCGGCTCCTCTCGCCGCGGCCGCCACCGCCGCGGTCAAGGTCCAGGAGGTCGTCGGCGCGTCGGGCGTCAAGGCCTGGCTGGTCGAGGATCACACCAACCCGATCATCTCGCTGACCGTCACCTTCCGGGCCGGCGCCAGCCGCGACATGCCCGGCAAGGCCGGCACCGCGCGGCTGCTGTCGACCCTGCTCGACGAGGGCGCGGGCGACATGAAGGCGCTGGCCTTCCAGCGGCGGCTCGAATCGCTGTCGATCTCGCTCGGCTTCGAGGTCGGCCGCGACACCTTCCGCGGCACCCTGCGCACCCTCACCCGCAACCGCGACGAGGCCTTCCGGCTGCTCGGCCTGGCGCTCGACAAGCCGCGCCTGGACGCGGACGCGATCGAGCGGATGCGCGCCCAGCTGATCTCGTCGGCGTTGCGCGCCGCGCGCAATCCCGGCAGCATCGCGCAGAACGCCTGGTGGAAGGCGGCCTATCCCAACCATCCCTATGGCCGGCCGACCGGCGGCGACGAGAAATCGCTGACCGCGATCACCCGCGCGGACCTGCTCGACTACGTCCGCCGCAACTTCGCCCGCGACACCATCGCGATCGGCGTGGTCGGCGACATCACCGCCGCCGAGCTCAAGGGCCTGCTCGACAAGACCTTCGGCCCGCTGCCGGCTAAGGCGACCGGGCGCCCGGTTCCCGACGTCAAGCCCAGGCTGTCCGGCAAGGTGGTCGTGCGCAAGCTCGACGTGCCGCAGAGCGTGGTCGTGTTCGGCCATGCCGGCATCCAGCGCAAGGACAAGGACTTCTACGCCGCCTATGTGCTCAACCACATCCTCGGCGGCGGCAGCTTCTCGTCGCGGCTGCACAACGAGGTCCGCGAGAAGCGCGGCCTGGCCTATTCGGTCCATTCCTACCTCTGGCCGCTCGACCACAGCGCGCTGGTCATGGGCGCGGTCGCGACCCGCAACGCCAAGGTCGCGGAATCGGTCAAGCTGATCCGGGGCGAATGGGCGCGGATGGCCAAGGAGGGCGTCTCGGACGCGGAGCTCAAGTCCGCCAAGCGCTACATCACCGGCTCCTACGCCCTGCGCTTTTCCAGCTCGAAGAACATCTCGGAGATGCTCGCGGCCCTCCAGGCCGAGGGGCTGAGCCGCGACTACTTCGAGAAGCGGAACAGCTATATCGCGGCGGTCACCCCCGCCGACATCAAGCGGGTCGCCAAGCGGCTCTTGCGGGCCAACAGCTTAACATTCGTTGTTGTGGGAGACCCGGCGGGTCTTTAACAATCGGGCCGGTTCCATGCCGGCCTTTACGCACCATATCGACACCTGCCTCGACGGCCCGGCCTGCCCCGGCGGCCTGGGCGAAGCGGATTTCGTTCGCGCGCTGACCGACGCGCGGGCCGCCGCCGCCCGGCTGCGCGCCGAATGGCGCGATGGCGGCCACGTCTTCCTCGA
>CAMYMQ010000425.1 GCA_947259335.1 uncultured Alphaproteobacteria bacterium
GCGGCCGCGCCGGCGACCGGGCTGTCGGGGCCGGTCCGCCGAGGCTCCGGGTGAACGCTTGGCGTCGGCCGCCGCGGGCGTCGTCTCACGCGCGTCCGAGAAAGGCTGGTAGACAATGAAGGCGGCGACCGCGAGGGCGACGACGACGATCACCCCGGCAAAGCCGACGCGCAGCGTGCGTTTCTGCATCTTCATGGCCCTCGTTCAGCTGATCGACAAGTATACGCTCGGGCGATCCCCCATGCGACCGGAAGAATGTGCGCCGCCGGGCCACCGCCTGGGGAACAAACGGGTCGGAGGTCCCCATTCCGTCGGTCGCCGCCGGCCCGCCCGCCGGTCGAAACAGAGACGGGCGCCCGTGGGAGCGCCCGTCCAGCCTTGGTTTGCGCGGCCGTTTGGGGCGGCTAGCGCGAGGTGCACGCCCAGACTCGGACCTGGCATCCCTGGCCAGGGTTGTATCGGTTGCATTCGTCCATTGCGCGGGCCTCCGCGGCACCGCGATCGCGGTAGCCTTGCGACCAGCCCCAGCCCCTGTTGGCCGCGAGCGCATAGGCAGCGCAGGAGTTCCGGAAGGTCAGCACCCGATTGCAGTTGTTGTTGCAGCGGGTGAGGGCGAGCTGCTGGGCGACCTGAGCGTTCGGATGGTTGACCACCCAGGCCCAGGCTTGCGTGTTGGTGTTGATCGCGATCGCGCCCCAGCAATTCGGGCGCGCGCAGTCCGCGCGGGCGGCCGTGGCCACGGCAAAGGGCGACGCCAGCACCAGAAGGCACAGAGCAAACAGACGGTTCATCGAAGATCTCCATGGGAACAGCCGCCGATCGGGGGCTGCACGGAACCGATGCTAGGACGCCTTCGTGGCGGACGCGTGGCCGAATCCAGTCGGAATCCAGGACGATTGGGAGATTTTTCGGGCTGCGGCCCGGCGCCGCCGCGCCACCATCATTCCGCCGCCATGGGACCAAGATCGGCGTGCAGACTGATAACAGTCGTCAACGCGATGGAGGTTTCGATGACGGGTATGGTCGAAGATCGTGCGGGGGGCCGGATGCCCTATGAGAAAGCGGATCTGGCCTGCCAAAGCATCCTGTCCGCCGTGTCGAAGCTGGACCGGTCGAGCCCTGCGGTCTTGCGCGAAATTCGCGCCAACCTGGAGATCGAAATCATGATCGACCGGGTCGGCGGCTCCCGGCGCCGACTGCTGCGCATGCTCTCCGAATACTGCGATGCGCGTATCCGCGAGAAGGAGAGGGCGTCCCAGGCGAGGTCCGAAGGCGGGTTCAATCGCGCTCTGCGGGCGTTGGTGCCTGCCCGCTACCGGCAGCCGCCGCAGCGGCAGGGCTGATCGTCCCCAGGCGGCGATCACCCCCTGTGCGGGCGCGCGTGCGTCGCTATAGTCGGCAGAGAACGCGCCGGCGCGCGCCATCATCAGGAGGGGACTGCTCATGATCGTCGAGGAACGAATCTACACGCTCGAGATCGCCAGGGTCGGCGAGTATCTCAAGCTCTATGAAGAGCACGGCATCGAGATCCAGAAGCGGATCCTCGGCAACATGGTCGGTTATTTCTCGACCGAGGTCGGGCCGCTCAACCAGATCATCCATATGTGGGGCTACGACAGCTTCGAGGACCGGCTCAAGCGCCGCGCCGAACTCGGCGCCGATCCGGGGTGGCAGGCCTATGTGGCCAAGATCAAGCCGTTCCTCCTGAAGCAGGAGAACAAGCTGCTGATTCCGGCGCCCTTCAGCCCGATCGGCGGCATCCGCTAGGCGCTATCCGGCCGCGCGCAGCGGCGTGGCCGGTTGCTCGTCCCCGAAGGACGCTTGCGCGGCGGTGATCGCCTCGGCCAGGGCCTCGCGGCTGAACGGCTTGGCGATCAGTTCTGCGTTTACCTGGCGGGCGCGGAGGCGGTTTTCCAGGAGGTCGGCATGGCCGGTTGCGACCACGACTCCGACCGTGGGCCAGCGGCTGCGGGCGTGCTCGGCCACGTCGAAGCCGCGCTTGCCGTCGCCGGAAATCAGGTTGGTCACGACCAGATCGATCGAACGGGGCCCCTCGAAAACGGGTTCGGCGTCGCGGGGCGTCGCGGCGGCGACCACGTCATATCCCAGACCGGCCAGGTGGCGCTCGGTCACCGCCCGGACCATCTCGTTCTCCTCGATCAGCAGCGCGGTGCCGCCTCCGGCGGGGCGCGCGACCGCGGGACGCGGGGCTTCGATCTGCTCCTCGGCCGCGGCGGCGGTCGGCAGGAACAGGCGAACCGTGGTGCCGTTTTCGGGCGCGCTGTCGATCTCGGCAAAGCCGCCGGACTGGTTCACGAAGCCATGCACCATGGCCAGCCCGAGGCCCGTGCCATGGCCGACGTCCTTGGTGGTGAAAAAGGGCTCGAAGGCGTGTTCGCGGACGCTCTCGGTCATGCCGGCGCCGTTGTCCTCGACCTCGATGCAGATGTAGGGCGTCTCGTCCGGCTCGGGTGAGGTCAGGTCGTCGGCGGCCGGCGGTGCCGTCCGGGACGCACGCACCCGGACCTGCACGGTGCCGCCGGCCGTCATCGCATCGCGGGCGTTGATCGCCAGGTTCAGAATCGCATTCTCGAGCTGGCCCGGATCGACGAGCGCGAGCGCCGGTTCGGCCCCGGTGTCGATCTTGCAGTCGACATAGGCCTCAAGCGTGCGGCTGAGCATCGGCTCCATTTCCTTGACCAGCCGGCCGACATCGACGGTTCGCGGCGCCAGCGGCTGGCGCCGTGAGAAGGCCAGCAATCGGCGGGTCAGGTCGGCGGCGCGGTCGACTCCGCGCAAGGCATTCTCGACGAAAGGCAGCATCGCCGTGTCCACCGGCTCCTCGCGCAGGAATTCCAGATTGCCCTGGATCGCGAGCAACAGGTTGTTGAAGTCATGGGCGACGCCGCCGGTCAGGTTGCCGAGCGCCTCCATCTTGAGGTGCTGGCGGACCTGTTCCTCGAGTTGCCGCTGTTCCGTCACGTCAATGGCCATGACGTGGTAGCGCACCGGTTCGCCGGCATGAAAGTCCGGCACGATCGTGCGCTGGATGGTTCGGATTTTGCCGTCGGGAAATTCCGTCACGGATTCCAGGCGCACGGTCTCGCCCGCGGCGGCGCGCTGGCGCCCCAGGCTCGCGGCGGCGTCGATTTCCGACCCGGCCACCTCGGCGAGGGTCCGGCCCAGGATTTCTTCGCGGGGCCGGTCGAACCAGATTTCGGCGGTGTGGTTGACATAGAGAAAGCGCCAGTTGGCGTCGAAGTTGATGATCATGAGCGGGAGGTTGCCCGCGAGCAGACGGAACTGGCGCATGTATTCCAGCGCGTCGCGTTCGGTCCGCCGATACTCGGTCACGTCCGTGGCGCTGCCCCGATAGCCGACGAATTCGCCATCGCGGTCGAACACGGGGACACCGCTGGTCAGGATGGTGCATTCCACTCCGTTGAGGATGGTCTCGTACTCGAAGTTGCGGAACGGCCGCCGATTGTCGAGGTCGTCGCGATGCTGCCGCCAGGCGTCCGGGCGCCGGGCGCGGTCGGCCTCGCTGGCCAACTCGTACCGCGATTGGTTCGTCGCGAAGGTCGACGGGACGCCGAGCGTGTCTCGAATCCGGTTCGATGTGTATGTGAAGTTATGGTTGCTGTCGGTTTCCCAGAACCAGTCGGAGGCGGAAGACGCGAAATCGGCGAACCGCTTTTCGCTTTCGCGCAACGCGATGTCGGCCTCTTTGCGTTCCGTGATGTCGGTGGTAACGCCCCGGTAGCCGGCGAAGGCGCCGTTGTCGTCGAGTATGGGTATCGCGCTCAGGCTCAGATGCCGCCGGCTGATGCGGCGGTCACGGTACGAGATCTCGAAGTTCCTGAAGGGCCGCTGGGCGCTGATGTTATCGTGAAACTGGCGCCAGGCCCGGGGTTCGGCGACGAAGTCGTCGGGGCTGAGGGCCTGGTGCAGCGTCTTGCCGACGACTCGTTGGCGCGCTGCCTCAAAACTCTCCGAGTGGCCGCCGAAGAGACCCGTCAGATGCCCGGCGGCATCGGTCGCCCAAAACCAGTCGGACGCGGCCTCGGCGTAGGCGCGGGAATCGGCTTCCTTTTCGTGGATCGCCCGTTTGGCGGCGGCGAGCTGGCCGTTGCGCAGAAACAGGAAAAACAGGGGTGTGCCGAACCCGAAAACGACGATCGACAGGCCGAGACCGATCTGCCCGGCCTGGGCCCAGCTGATCTCGCCCTGTCCGATATTCGGCAGATAGGCGGGCAGTTGCACCATCGAGCGCAACGCCCAGATGCCGATCAGGATGACGATCAGCGAGGCGCCCGCCAGAGCGGCGGCCCGCACTGGGAGGGGGAGGTCGTTCAGTTTCAACCGTCGCATAGACCGGCTTGTGCTCCGTTTGGCCCTCGAATCCGGGCTGGAGCGCACATCCTTAGGGCAAGTTGGTTTACACGCCGTTAAGCATGGCCGCGTTCGCGCCCCTTTCGGCCGATTTCGGTACTGGGCCGCCCACCAAGTAAATTCACATTCGTCGCACACTCGATTGAAGACAATTTGTCTTATATTTTATTAGGTTAAATAGTGGGCAACGGTGGGCATTATCCCACTTGAATTTTGAGAGACATAAGGATATGTTTATGTACTTAGCGTAATTTCTCGTGGATGCGACATTCGATGGACGACCTCCTGCACGGCCTGAAGGCGGCCGCGGAGCCGACGCGGCTCCGCATCCTCTCGCTGTGCGCGCATGGCGAGCTGACGGTCAGCGACTTGGTCCGCATTCTCGGCCAGAGCCAGCCGCGCGTGTCGCGGCACCTGCGCCTGCTCGTCGAGGCCGGTTTGCTGGAACGCAACCAGGAGGGCAACTGGGCCTGGTATCGGCTGGCCGAGCGCGCCGGCGGCAATGACCTCGCGCGGCTCCTCATCGACCTGATACCGCCGGAGGATCCGATCCAGACCCTCGATCTGATGAGGCTCGAGGACATCAAGGTCGAGCGCGCGCGCGAAGCGGAGGAATACTTCCGGCGCAACGCCGCCGAATGGTCCCAGATCCGCGCGCTCCACGCCGACATGGAGGATGTCGACGAGGCGTTGCGCCGCCTGGTCGAGCGCGCGCCCGTGCGCGAATTGCTCGACATCGGGACCGGCACCGGCCGGGTGCTGGAGATGGCCGCGCCCAGCGTCGACAGCGCCGTCGGCATCGACCTGTCGCGCGAGATGCTCGCGGTCGCCCGCGCCAATCTCGACAAGGCCGGTCTGCGCAACTGCCAGGTGCGCCATGCCGACATGTACCAGCTCCCGTTCGAGGACGGCCGGTTCGACGCCGTGACCCTGCATCTGGTCCTGCACTATGCCGAGCAACCCGGCCGGGTAATCGCGGAAGCGGCGCGCGTGCTCGCCCCGGGCGGGCACATGATCGTGGTCGACTTCGCGCCCCATTCGATGACCGCGCTGATCGACGACCACGCCCACCGCTGGCCCGGCTTTTCGAACGCCGACATGCGCCGCTACCTGCGCGACGCCGGTCTCGTCGCCGAGGACGTCGTCCGCCTGGAAGGGTCGCCGCTGACCGTGTGCCTGTGGGCCGGCCGGCGGACCGGTGTGCGCAAGAACCGGAACCCGGGGCGGCGCAAGCCAGCCACCCTCGCCGAGGTGACATCATGACATTCGCCCAAACCCAGCCCGAAATCAGTTTCGAGTTCTTTCCGCCGAAGACCGACGAGGGCGCCACGTCCCTGTGGCGGACAATCGAAAAGCTCGCGCCGCTGGCGCCGCGTTTCGTGTCGGTCACCTATGGCGCCGGCGGTTCGACCCGCGACCGGACCGACCGCATTCTCCGCCGTATCCGGTGGGAGACGCCGCTCGAGCCCGCGGCGCACCTGACCTGTGTCGGGGCCACGCGGGACACGATCGATGCCCTCGCCGAGGAGTGGTGGGACGCCGGCATCCGCCACATCGTCGCCTTGCGCGGGGACGCGCCGGGCGGGACCGGCGGCTACCGGCCTCATCCAGGCGGTTACGAGAACGCCGCCCATCTGGTGCGGGGGCTGCGGGCGATCGCCGACTTCGACATCGCGGTCGCCGCCTATCCGGAGTGCCACCCGGAGTCGCCGTCGCCCGAGGCCGACCTCGACAACCTGAAGGCCAAGATCGACGCCGGCGCGAGCAAGGCGATCACCCAGTTCTTTTTCGATCCGGAGGCCTTCCTCCGGTTTCGCGAGCGCGCCGCCAAGGCCGGCCTCGCCGCGCCGATCGTGCCCGGCATTCTGCCGATCACCAATTTCGCCCGCGCGGTGGAGTTCGCCGGCGCCTGCGGGGCCACCATTCCGCCGTGGATGGCCGAGCTCTACGACGGGCTCGACGACGACCCCGAAACCCGGACGCTGGTCGCCGCCACCCAGGCGAGCGAGTTGTGCCAGCGGCTCCAGGACGAGGGCGTCGACGCCTTCCACTTCTACACCCTGAACAGGCCCGCCCTGACGACGGCGATCTGCCGCCGCCTGGGCGTGCGGCCGAGCATTCTCAAGGCAGCTTAATGACCCAAGACATGACAAAGAAGCGGGCGGCGGCCCTCGCCGCGCTCGCCCAAAGGCGCATCCTCGTTCTGGACGGGGCGATGGGGACGATGATCCAGGCGCACGACCTCGGTGAGCGCGATATCCGTGGAGATCTGTTCGCCAACCACGACAGCGACCTGCGCGGCAACAACGACCTGCTCAACCTGACCCGTCCGGACATCATCCGCGACATCCACGACGCCTATCTGGCGGCCGGATCGGACATCGTCTCGACCAACACCTTCAATGCGACCTCGATCTCGCAGGCCGACTACAGCCTGTCCGCACATGCGTGGGAGATCAACCTGGCCGGGGCCCGGATCGCGCGGGAAGCCGCAGACGCGGCCGAGGCCGAGGATCCCGGGCGGCCGCGTTTCGTGGCCGGGGCGATCGGTCCGACCAATCAGACCGCGTCGATGTCGCCCGACGTCAACGACCCGGGTTATCGCGGCATCGATTTCGACACGCTCGCCGCCGCCTACGGCGAGGTCACCGAGGCGCTGATGGAGGGCGGGGCGGACCTGATCCTGCTCGAGACCATCTTCGACACGCTCAACGCCAAGGCGGCGCTCTATGCGATCGAGGAGGTGTTCGACACGCGCGGGACGCGGCTGCCGATCATGATCTCGGGCACCATCACCGACCGCTCTGGGCGCACGCTCTCGGGCCAGACGGTCGAGGCCTTCTGGATCTCGGTCCGCCATGCACGGCCGTTCTCGGTCGGGCTCAACTGCGCGCTGGGAGCCGCCCAGATGCGGCAGTTCCTGGCCGACCTGGCGCGGGTCGCCGACACCCGGGTCAGCGCCCATCCGAACGCCGGACTGCCCAACGAGTTCGGCGGCTACAACGAGTCGCCCGACACCACCGCGCGCCATCTGGGCGACTGGGCGGAGGAGGGGCTGGTCAACATCGTCGGCGGCTGCTGCGGCACCACGCCGGCGCAC
>CAMYMQ010000426.1 GCA_947259335.1 uncultured Alphaproteobacteria bacterium
ATCGGGCCGCACCGGCCGCCCGAGGCGCGCGAACCCAACCGGCAGCGCGACCTGGCCGCTCTCGCGCGCGCGGGCTTCGGATACGACGTGGCGATAGCGGCGCTCGACGACTCCGAGGAAGCGTGACCGCCCCGCCGGCCTATTCCGCCGTCTCCTGACCGCGCGGATCTAGGGCGAACAGTTCGGGCGAGGTGCGGGTCGTCGATACGTAGTCTTCCCGATCCTCGGGCTGAACAGGGCCCCGCTGACGCATGCGATAGAAGACATAGGCTGTCATCACCGCCTGCGCGACCGCGGTGAAGGAGAACAGGTAGAGATTGCCGGCCACCTGCATGATCGCCGAAGCGATGACCGGGCCGATCGCCGCGCCGGCGCCGAAGACCAGTAGCAGGCTGGCGCTGACCTGGACGAACTCGCTCGGCTCGGCGTGGTCATTGGCGTGGGCGACGCACAGTCCGTAGAGCGAGAACACCGCCGAGCCGAACAGGAAGGCGACCCCGTAGAGCGAGAAGCCCGGCAACAGGTTCCCGATGACCAGGACGATGCTGAGCAGCGAGGCCGCGCCCGAGACGATCGCGATCAGTTTTCGCCGGTCGGCCATGGAGTCCGATATCTTGCCGAGCGGCCACTGGATCAGCGCCCCGCCGATGATCGCCGAGCTGATGAAGACGGCGATACCGGTGTAGGACAGGCCGACCTCGCGGGCGTAGACGGCGCTCAGGCTCCAGAAGGCGCCGTTGGCCATGCCGACGATCAGGCAGCCGACGAAGCCGACCGGCGACAGCAGATACAGCCGGCGCAAATGGGGCGTTGCCTGCACCGGCGGCGGCGGTGCGCTTGCCCGGGTGAGCGAGACCGGGATCAGCGCAAAGGCGATGAGGATGGCGACGACCAGGAACAGCTCGGCCTGGGCCGGGTCCGCGAGAAGCAGAAGATACTGGCCGGCGGCGATCGCCACCAGGTTGACCAGCATGTAGCCGCTGAAGATGGTGCCCCGGGTTGCCCGCGTGGCGATGTCATTCAGCCAGCTTTCGATGACCATGTAGAGTCCGGCGAGACAGAAGCCCAGAATCGCGCGGATTCCGATCCAGGCCCCCGGATGGAGCGCCATGACCTGGAGCAGCGGCGCGGTCGAGGCCAGAGCCGCCAGCGCGGCGAACACCCGTATGTGCCCGACCCGCGAGACCAGCCGCGGACAGACGTAGCAGCCGACGATGAAGCCCACGAAATAGGCCGCCCCGATCCAGCCGATCCAGAACGACCCGAACGCCTGCAGGTCGGCGCGCACAGGCGTGAGCGTCGACAGGAGTCCATTGCCGAGCAGCAGGATGCCGGTGCCGGCAAGCAGGGCATAGACGGGCGCCAGTGTCTTGGGCAGCGGAGTCACCTCAGAGCGTCGCTACCTCCGGATGGAGGACTTAAGGGCGAGCGGGCAATGTGGACTCTCTGGGCCGCGGGATCAAATGCATGCCGCCAGGAGCCGAGGCTGCGCCCGGATCAGCCGAGCACGCCGACGAAGGTCTTCCACGCGACCATCGCCGTCCATCCCGACAGGAGAAGGGCGGCGAACGACAACACAAGGCCCGCGATGAAGGCGATGCCGTCCCTCTCCAGAAGGCCGATGGAGACGATGCACGCGGCCAGCGCCGGTGCGATCTGGCTGAACGGAAACGGGATGAAAAGCGTGAAGCCGAGACCGATCAGGACGATCCCGGCGATCGCCCGCAGCGGCGGGATCGTCGCCATCGGCAACCGTGGCCGGACGAAGCGCTCGATGAAGCGCAGGGCCGGAAGGACGCGGCCGACGTAGCGGGAAACCGGCGCCATCGGCACCTTGCGGCGCGCGATCATCGGCGGCAACACCGGCACCAGGCGGCCGATCATCATCTGGGCCGCGAAAATTATGATGATCACCCCGCCGACAAACGACAGGCCGGGGATCAGCGACAGGATGGAGACGACGAGCAGGAGCAGGCCGTAGGCGCGCCCGCGCAGCTGCACCAGCAGGTCTCCGACCGCCGGCTTGCGATCCTTCATCTCCGACAGCAGCTCCTCGATGAGAATCGAGGTTTGCGGGCGAAGCTCCAGGGGATCGGGTTGCTGCATGGGGTCTACGTGCCAGGCGGGACGGTCGAGCCGGCGCCGCGGCCGGTCAGGTCTTGCGGTGCGCGAAGCGTTCGCGGGAAAAGGCGATTCGCTTTTCGACGGTGTCGAGCTTGTCCTTCTCGGCCAGGACGGCCTGCAGCCGGTGCTCCAGTCCGTCACGGTTGGCGATCTGGATATTGAGGCCGGGCCGGGCGTTGAGTTCCAGGATCAGCGGCCCCCGGTCCCGGTCGAGCACGATGTCGATGCCCTGATAGCCGAGTTCGGTGAGCTCGTAGGATCGCGCGGCGAGGTCGAGCAGCTTCGGCCAGTGCGGGATATCGACGTCCTGGACGGAATTCAACGTGTCGGGATGCTCGGTCACCACGTCGTTGCGCCACACCGCCGTCAGCGTCTTGCCCGTGGCGATGTCGATGCCGGCGCCGATCGCGCCCTGGTGCAGGTTGGCCCGTCCCTCGGACATGCGGGTCGGCAGCCGGACCATCGCCATCACCGGCACCCCGAAGAACACGATGATCCGGATGTCGGGGACGCCCTGAAAGGCGATCCGTTCGAACACCGGATCGAATTTGACCCGGTATTCGATCAGCGCCACGTCGGGCTGGCCGCCGAGGCTGTAGACGCCGCTGACGGTGTTCTGCGTGTGGAAGATCAGCTCGGATTCCGACATCAGCCTGCCGCTGGCGAGCCGGTAGTAGCCGCCGGTGCGGGTCCGGCCGACCACCACGACGATGCCGTCGCCGCCGGACCCCTGCGCCGGTTTCAGCACGAAATCCTCGTAGGGCTTGACGATTTCGCCGATGTCGGCGGCCTGCTTGGCGATCTCGATTACGCCATAGAGGGCCGGCACGGCGATACCCGCTTCCTGCGCCAGTCGCTTGGTCAGCAGCTTGTCGTCCACGCGCGGATAAAAGCGCCGCTTGTTGTAGGGCAGCTGGTAGATGGCGTTGCGCCGGTTGATTCCGAGAACGCCCTTCTCGGCGAGGCGCCGCGCGAGGGTCAGGCCGAACATCAGCTGCGCCCCTGGACCAGAACCTTGAAGCGCGGCAGCTCGACCAGCCGATACCCGGTGTAGCGGCCGAGCAGGATGGTCGCGGCGAGGATGATGAGCAGCAGTTCCGGGAAAGTGAACAGCTGGTGCGAGACCACGTCGAGATTCATGACGAGGTAGCAGAGCACGGCGACGGCCAGGCTGCCGACCGCCTGTTTCATGGCAAAGGCCGCGCCGCGCTCGTCCCAGACAATCGACAATCGTTCGATCGTCATCGTCATGATGACCATCGGGAACAGCGCGACCGACAGCCCCCTGTCGAACCCGAGCTTGTGCGAAATGATGCTGAGGATCGCCATGATCAGCACGACGCAGATCAATACCGATGCGAGCCGTGGAACGAGCAGGAGCTTGAGCGTCTCGAAATAGGCCCTGACCAGCAGGCCCGACCCCACAACGACCACGAACAGGATCAGCCCCCAGAGCAACTGCGTCTCGCGGAAGGACAGCGCGATCAGAACCGGCATGAAGGTGCCGAGCGTCGTCACGCCGATGACGTTGCGCAACAGCACGAGCAGGAAAATCCCGATCGGCACGACCACCAGCAGGCGATAGACGTGCTGGGTCTGGATCGGCAGCGAGTAGAGCGAAAAGCTGATCAACTCGTCGCGGCGGGACCGCGCCATCGTCAGCAGGTTCGCCAGCGCCGATTCCTCGAGCCGGTTGGTCGCGATGTTGACCGACAGGTCGGTGCCGCCGGACAGGGTGGTGAGCTGTTTGGAGCCGCGCCACCACGTGAGATGATTGTCGCTCACACCGGCGGACGCGGTCTTGAGGTCGAACGCAACCCACTTGTCCCCGACGTGAGCCTCGATCCAATAGGTGACAGGCGCGCGGCGGCGCGCGTTGTCGAGAATCACGCCATTGACGATGTGGGCCGGGATGTTGGCGACAGCCAGGGTCTTGACGATGGCCACCGCCAGGTCGCGCGGCTTCGGATCGGCGCCGAGCAGAACCGCCACCTGATTGCCCCTCGGCTGCTTGGTGAACCGTTCGATGATCAGAGGCACCATCGTCGCCCGGTCGGCGGACCGGGCCTCCGCGTCGCGGACGATGACCTGGGCGGCGGCAAGCTTGGCCTCCTCCAGTCCGGGCGGTTCGATCGCGGTCGAGAGATTCGGCTGGGCGGGCGGCGCCCCGGGCGTGCGCTGTACCGAGATCCGGTAGTAGACGGTCTGTGCGCCGTTGGCCTTGCGGGTCGAAATGACCGCCCGCTGGTTCGGCCCGTCGTTCTCGGTGGTGAGGCCGTAGCCGGGCGCGACGTAGCGCCGCTCGAGAATGGCGTTCCGGCCCGACCCCGGCGGCGTGAACAAGCCGAGCTTCACCTCCCCGCCGACCGCGGTGAACTTCAAGCGGGCCTCGATCTCCCAAACGTCGATCTTCGCCTGCGGGACGACGGGGTAGCCGAGAAAGGCAACCTTATAGACGTAGAGCGCGATGCCGATCAGTGTCAGGACAGAGGCGAGGATATAGACCGGCTTCTTGCTCATCGCTGCGCGTTACTCCCGACAGTTCGGTTCAGTTGTGTAACGGCGGCTCGAGTCGACCAGGATGGTGTCACCCAGGAACCGGCGGCCGATCAGCAGCGCATAGTTCATGCGCGACCGGCTGGAAAGATTCACCTGCGCCATCTTGTACCGGGTACCGAGGCAAATGCCCATGAGCACGACGGCCCGCTTGTGCGTCTTGGCGCCGGCCCTCCGAATGCGGACCCAGCGGTGCACCGGCAGTTCAAGGCGGGCGGACTGCCCCTTTTTGGAGCGTATCTCGAACCGGACCCAGTCGCGCCCGTTTCGTCGGAAATGCTCGATGTCTTCGGCATGGATCGACGAAGAGCGCGCGCCAGTGTCGAGCTTGGCCCGCATCCGGATCTTCTTCTTGGAGACGAGTCCCCATTCCACCCAGCCGAGAACCTTGGCCTGAGCGACAGAGGATTGGGTGGGGAAAATGGAAACAAACGCCAGTGTCGCAGCGGCGGCGACAAGAGACAGAACCCGCTTCATGGCAACGAGCCCCTCAAATTGAAAGCGGCGGACCCTGATCCGTATCAAGGGGGCCTGCAAGGGCATAATGCGCGATCACGAGAATTTGAGCCAGTCCCTTCCGAGCCGGTCAGTGCTCCTCGTGGGAGCCGTCGAACCGGGCCGACTGCCCCTTGGCCGGACCTTCCGGCTTGGCCTCTTCGACGGCATCGGCCGCCTCGCCCTTCGGCAATGGCGGCGCTTTCTCTCCCTGCGGCGGAGCCTTGTCGAGGCGCAGATTGGCGGGCGGAGAATTGCCGTCCTTGTCCTCGCCGAAATACAGCGTGACGTGGGGGAAGGGAATTTCGATCCCCCGCGCGTCGAAGGCCGCCTTGATCCGCCGGTTCATCTCTCGCCGGATCGCCCATTGCGAGCCGGGCGCGCATTTGAACCGCGTACGGATGACGACCGCCGAATCGGCAAGCTCGTTGACGCCCCACATTTCCAGATCGCCCAGGATATTCGCGGCGAAGGCCTCGTCCTTGCGGAATTCGGCCGCGACTTCGAGGATCACCGCCATCACCTCGTCGGTGTTCTCGCGATAGCTGACGCCGAAATCCATGACCGAATAGGCGAAGTCCTTAGTCAGGTTCTGGACGTCGGTAACCGAGCTGAACGGGATCGTGTGCTGGATACCCTGATAGTCGCGCAGCACCACGCTGCGCAGGGACAGGTCCTCCACCGTGCCGGTCCGGCTCGCCACCGTGACGATGTCGCCGACCGCCATCGAATCCTCGATGATGTTGAACAGGCCGGTGATGATGTCCTTGACCAGGGTCTGCGCGCCGAAGCCGACGGCAAGGCCGAGCACGCCTGCGCCGGCCAGCAGCGGGCCGATGTTGACGCCGATTTCCGACAGGACGATGAGCGAGACGATCACGATCATCGTCGCGAGGATCAGCTTCTCGATCATCGGCAGCAGCGTGCGCAGGCGCGCGGCCCGTTCGCCCTCGCGGCGGTTCTGGGCCAGGCGCAGCATGTAGCGGTCGATCGCGCTGTTGATCAGTTCCCACACGACGACGGCGATGACGATGACCACGATGATGGTCACCGCGCGGCCGACCAGAAGCTGGCCGAACTGCGTCGCCAGGATGCCGAGTATGTCCGCGCCCCAGACCTGGAGAACCGCGATCGCAGCGATGGCGTAGACCACCCCGAAGACGACGGACCGCACGATCGGCATGTAACGGTTCGCCCGCTCCTCGAGACGCGGGTTGCTCAGCCGCAGGTCGGATTCGATCCGGAACAGCCGGTCGAGCAGCTTGCGCAGACCGAAGATCAGCGCGACCGTCGCCCCGATGATCAGCGCGGTGAGGATCGTCGCCCGGAGCAGGAAGGCGAACCCGCCCTCGATGTCGAGCGCCCACACGACGAAGCCGACGACGACGTAGACGATCGCGAAGATATGCCAGATATCGCCAATCCGGCGGCCGAGCGTGCGCAACACCCGGCTGCCGTTGCGCGGTTCCCGCGAGAACCGCTCCGCAACCGTCTTCCGATTCTGAAGGATCAGGATGATCGTGAGAATCATCACGATCACGCCGATCAGCTTCAGAAGCGCGTCGAAGACCGGCGCGGGCAGTCCCAGCGCCGACAGCGCGACCAGGCCGAAGAAGCCGTAGACGACGACATGGGTCAGACGCCGGCCCCAAAGGTAGAGGTAAGCTGCCGTTTCATCGCTCAGCCGCAGGAGGCGCAACGAGCCTGCGCGGGGCGCAAGCAGCATGCGGAGGACGACCAGGATCGCGCGCACGAGCACGAAGGCGAAGATCAGCGCGAGGGCGACCGCCGATGCCGTCGCGCTTGGCTCCGTTACCGGCAGAGCCGCGTAAGCGATGGCGGCGAACGCCACCACGGGCAACAGATCGAGCATCGTCCGGATCGCCAGATACCCTGCCCGGATCGCGAAGGTGTCCTTGCGGCGATCCTCGACGGCCTTGCGCGGATTGCGCAAGAGCCACCGGGTAATCAGCTGCGCGAACAACCCGAGCAGCAGAACCAGGCAGGTCTTCCACAAGCCTTCGATCAGCTTCGCGCGCCGCGCGTCGGACGCGATAGCGCCGTCGAGCCATGTCCACAGTTTGGGCAGGTCGGTCACCAGGCTCGCAACCTCGGCGAGCGCCTTCCCGGACGCGCGGACCCGGGAGACGACCCTGTCGATGACGCCATCGACAGGGGACGGCTTCTGTTTCGTGACCGCCCTCTGCGCGGCCAGCAGATCCTTGAGCTTCTTGACGAAGGCCTTGCGGTCCGCCTCGCTCTCAAGCGTCTTGATCAGCGAGTCGAGGTCCTTGACCGCAATCGTGTCGGGCGAAGGCGTCTGGGCGCCCGCGGGCGCCGCCGACAGGGACAGGCCGACCGGGATCGCCAGCAGGACCAGGAGGCGAATCAGGCGGTGGAACATCGGGGCGCTGCCCTTTATCTTGAAGGCGTTCCGTGCGCCTCCACGTCCGGGACGGAGCGTGGGGTGCGCGCGGGTTCGGTGAGCATAGGGAGAAGTTCTGGCATGTCCGTGACCATCTACCACAATCCGCGGTGCAGCAAATCCCGCGAGACCCTCGAATTGATCCGGAACAAGGGAATCGAGCCGGAAATCGTGGAGTATCTCAAATCTCCGCCGGACGCGGCCGAACTCAAGGACATCCTCGCGAAGCTCGGAATGGAGCCACGCGACCTGATGCGCCGCAAGGAGGCACCCTACGCCGAAAAGAACCTTGCCGACGCCGGGCTGTCAACCGACGCCCTGGTCGCGGCGATGGTCGAGAATCCGATCCTGATCGAGCGCCCCATCGTGCTCTCCGGGGGCAAGGCGGCACTCGGCCGTCCTCCCGAATCCGTTCTTGAGATACTATAGTCGGGCGCCGGCGGCGAACGACACCCGGAGCCTCGGCGTAGATGACTTAGACCACGGTTGATGCGCGATGCGGCGAGAGCCAGCCCCCCCACCCGTCCGATACGACGGCAGCCCGCCCGGCGCCGCGGCGCGGGTGGAGTCGTTGCCGGCCGGCAGCCCGGTGGGGGTCTACCGCATCGAACGGATGATCGGCTCCGGGTCGTTCGGCATCACCTATCTGGCCCAGCGGCGCCAGGACGGCAGCCTGTGGGCGATCAAGGAATATTGCCCGGTCGAGTTCGCCGTCCGGGGGCCCGACGGCGCCAACGTCCGCCCACGGGGTGAGGAAAAGGCCGAGCTGTTTCGCTGGGGCCTGTCCCGGTTCCTGGGCGAGGCCCAGATCCTGGCGCGGCTCCGCCATCCCAACATCGTGCGCATCGACGGCTATTTCGAGGCCAACGGCACCGCCTACATCGCGATGGAGCGGATCGAGGGCGAAACGCTCGACGCCATGATCCAGCAACGCGGCCGCCTGTCCGAGGGCGAGGTTCAAGGCCTGTTCCGGGCACTGGCCTCCGGCATCGGCGAGGTCCACCGGAACGATATCCTTCATCGCGATATCAAGCCGTCGAACATCATCATGCGCGCCGACGGCACACCGGTGCTCATCGACTTCGGCGCGGCACGGGTCGCCGTCCAGTCCCAGGGCCAGCGCCTCACGGAAGTCCTGACACCGGGCTATGCCCCGCCGGAGCAGTACACCTCGGGCGGCCAGGGCACATGGACCGACGTCTACGGTCTGGCCGCGACCCTGTTCAAGGCGGTCACCGGGACCGTGCCGCC
>CAMYMQ010000427.1 GCA_947259335.1 uncultured Alphaproteobacteria bacterium
CCTCGGCACCGCCGTCCACCACGTCGCAGCCGTCAACCATGTCAGCGGCCGCCCCGGCACCTAAGCGGCCGGCGGACGCACCCGCGCGGCCGGGACGCGGCGGCGCCCTCTACCGCTCGTTCCGCACCCAGGCGGAGATCGACGCCCAGTATGACGTCGAGAAGTCGGTCGACGACTTCGGCGTCTATGTCGATTTCTTCCTGAGCAACAGCGAGCGCGTCCGCAAGGCGCTGAAACCGGAGCTCGATCTCTCCTACGGCCCGACAGAGGCCGAGCATATCGACCTGTTCCGGGCGCCGGCGGCGGGCGCGCCGCTGCATATGTTCATCCACGGCGGCTACTGGCATTCGCTGTCGAGCAAGGAATTCAGCCTGGTCGCCGAGGGGCTGGTCGCGGCCGGAGTCTCGGTCGCGGTCGTCAACTACGAACTGTGTCCGAAGGTCACCATCTCGGAGATCGTCCGGCAGAACCGCGCCGCCGTGGCCTGGCTCTATCGCAACGCGGCCCGGTTCGGCGGCGATCCCGACCGGATCTCGGTGTCCGGCCATTCCGCCGGCGGCCACCTGACCGCGATGCTGATGGCGACGGACTGGCCCGGCGACTACGGCCTGCCCCCGGATGTGGTGAAGTCGGGCTGCGCTATCTCTGGCCTGTTCGACCTGGAGCCATTCCAGTATTCGTGGCTGCAGCCCAAGCTTCGGCTGACCGGCGAGGAGATCGAGCGGAACAGCCCGATCCGCCATATCCCCGACCGGGCCGGGCCGCTGATCGTCACCCACGGCGGCGACGAGTCCGCCGAGTTCCACCGGCAGTCGGAAGAGTTCCTTGCGGCCTGGACCGCCAAGGGCCTGCGGGGCACCTATCTCGACCTGCCCGGACAGAACCACTTCACGGTGCTCGAGGGCTATATGGACCCCAACGCGCCCTTGTGTTCGGCGATCCTGCGCCAGATCCGCGACACCGACCGGTGAGATGGCGAGGGAGGGGCTCCCCGCCATTGTCTCCGCCGAACCCTTAACCTGCCGACCTCAGGAGGCTCTCATGCCCGGCACCATCGACGCCCGTCTCGACGAACTCGGCATCACCCTGCCGGACGCGCCGACGCCGAGGGCGAACTATTCGCCCTGGGTCATCTCCCGGTCGACCCTCTATATCTCCGGGCAGGTGCCGTTTCGTGACGGCGAGCTTGCCTATGTCGGAAAGGTCGGCGACGCCTTCGATCTGGCGGAGGCCCAGGCCTGCGCCCGGCAGGTCCTGCTCAACATCCTGGCTCATGCGAAGGTGGCCTGCGCCGGCGACCTCGACCGGATCGCCCGCTGCGTGAAGCTGGGCGGCTTCGTGAACTGCACGCCCGATTTCACCGATCACCCCCAGGTGATGAACGGCGCCTCGGACCTGCTGGTGGAGATTTTCGGGGAGCTGGGCCGCCACGCGCGCTTCGCGGTGGGGGCACCCTCGCTGCCGTTCGACGTGGCGGTCGAAATCGACGCTATCTTCGAGCTGAAGGGGTAGGGCGGCCCCGTGGCGCGCCGGCCGGTCAGGCCGCCGGGTCGACGACGAAGATGCCCTCGACCTCGATCGCCACGTCGAAGGGCATGACGGCGACGCCGACCGCGGTCCGGGCGTGCTGTCCGGCCTCGCCGAAAAGGTCGATGAACAGCTCCGACGCGCCGTTGACGACCTGGGGGATCTCGGTGAAGTCGGGGGTCGCGTTGACGAAGCCGTTGATCTTGAGGATCCGCTTGATGGCGTCGAGGTCGCCGCCGAGCGCCGTCTTGGCATGGGCGAGCATGTTGAGCGCGGACAGCCGGGCGGCGGCCTGGCCTTCGGCGAGCCCGAACTCCCGTCCGACCTTGCCGATGAACTGCGGCTTGCCGTCGAGCTTGGGCACCGCGCCGGAGATGAACAGGAGCTCGCCCCAGCGCGCCCAGGGCTGAATCTTGGCGGCCAGCGGCGGATGGGCCTCCGGCAGGGTGATGCCGAGTTCAGCCATGCGTGCGTCGATCAAGCCGCTCATGGAATCGTGTCCTGGTCTGTGGGGGAAACGGGTTCGGGGTCTGCACCTTGCGGGCCGTGTATGAATATTGCCGCGCCCCGCAGAATGCAAAAATTTCGGGGCTCCCAAAGGGTATCGGGCGACACCCGCAGCGGCTACAGCCCGACCGTGCCCCGGTCGCCGCCGGGCGGCGGCGCCTTGCCGAGCAGCCGGCGGATACCGGTGATCATGCACACGATGGCAGTGACGACGGCGCCGACGAAGGCCGGCAGCACGAAGACCAGCGGCGACCATTCCATGTTGGTGGTCCGCTCGCCCTCCGCGTGGACGCGCAGCCCGTTCTCGAGGACCGGATAGGCGACCGCCAGGAAGAACAGCCCCGTGACGATCAGCCAGAGGCTGTCCAGCCGGCGGTTGGTCCTGTCCGACAGGCGCAGCGTGAACAGGTCGACCGAGATCTGGCCGTCGACCAGGAACTTGAACGGGAAGGCGAAGTAGCCCAGCAGGATAAGGGTCAGCGTCGACATTTCGATGACGCCGAGAATGTAGTAGAGCGCGGCGTTGCGCCCGACGATGTCGGCGATGGTGACGCCCATCAGCACGACCACCGCCAACCCCGCCAGCGACGCCATGCCGACGCACAGGTGCCACAGGGGCGATCGCCGCTTCGTTTCGCTCATGGTCTCCACACTGTGTCGAACCTCATCGCCAAATCGTGCTTTCCCGCTTCGTCATCCCGGCGGGCTCAGTTGAAGAACATGTTCGGCAGCCAGAGAACCAGTCCCGGGAACACGATGAACAGGAGCAGCCGGGCGACGTCGGCCCCCAGATAGGGCACGATGCCGCGGAAGGCCTGGGCGGCGCTGACCTCGGGCAGCTGCTTGGTCAGCACGAAGATGTTCATCCCGATCGGCGGGGTCACGGCGCCGAACTCGACCACCATCATGGTCATGATCCCGTACCAGACCGGGTGGAAGCCGAGCTGCTGCATGACCGGGAACAGGACCGGCGTGGTCACGAAGATGATCGCGATGACGTCCAGGAAGCAGCCGAGCAGGATCAGGCAGGCCAGCACGCCCGCGAGGATGACGTAACGGGGCAGGTCGAGGCCGTCGAGCAGCGCGGCGAGCCCCTGGGGGAACTGGGCGCCCGAGACGAAGAAATCGAACAGCGACACGCCCACGACGATGAACAGGATCGCGGCGGTCAGCACCACCGTTTCGGAGATCGCCTGGATGAGCGACCGGACGGTGAGCTTTCGCGTGACGAAGCCGAGCAGGATCGCGCCCCCGGCGCCGACCGCGGCGCCTTCGGTCGGGGAAAACAGGCCGGCGAAGATCCCGCCCAGGACGAGCAGGAACAGCCCCACCACTCCCCATATGCCGGACAGCAGCCGCAGGCGCTCGCGCCACGGGCTGCGCGTGCCGGCGGGGCCCGCCTCGGGCTGGAACCGCATCCAGATGGCGGTGGTGATCGCATAGAGGACGACGCCGATCACTCCCGGCACGATGCCGGCCGCGAACAGCTGGCCGATCGAGGTCTCGGTCAGCACGGCATAGATGATCATCGGCAGGGACGGCGGGATCAGGATGCTCAGCGTCGCGCCCGTCGCCACCGACCCGGCGGCCAGGGGCGGCGAATAGCCGTAGCGGAGCATCTGGGGCACGGCGATCCGGCCCATCGTGGCGACGGTCGCCAGGCTGCTGCCGCACACCGCGCCGAAGCCGCCGCAGGCGATCAGGCTGGCCATGGCGAGGCCGCCCCGGTGGTGGCCGACGAAGCCGTAGGCCGCCTGGTAGAGACTCTCCGCGAATCCGGCCCGGGCGGCGACGACGCCCATCAGCAGGAACAGGGGCAGCACCGACAGGGTGAAGGACCCCATCGATTCGATCGGCGCGGTGCCCAGCGCGAACACCATGGTGTCGAAGCCGAGCAGGATCCAGGCGCCGACGATGCCGACCAGCCCGAGCGCCAGGCCGATCGGCATGCGCAGCGCGATCAGGATCAACAGGATTATCGTGCCGGCAAGGCCGACGAGTTCTGGGGACATCGCGGACGGGGGTCGTTCGGAATGCCGCTCCGCGGACCTACTTGGAGGCCTTGGCTTCTTCCTCCGCGATGGCGGCCTTCAGCGCCGCCAGCGTCGCCCGGGCGGGAATGCCCTTCTTCTCCAGACCGGCGACATAGGCGGTCTCGATGCCGGACAGGCGCTTCTGGAACTCGGCCTTCATCGCGGCGTCGGCGATGACGATCTGATTGCCGTTCTTCTTCACCATCGCCTTGCCCCGCGCGTCGACCGGATCCCAGCATTTGGAGATGCGCGAAGCCAGGTCCGGGCCGGAGAATTCGGTGTCGATGATGGTCTTGATGTCGGCGGGCAGTGCGGCATAGGCCTTCTTGCTCATGCCGAAGAACACGAGCGCGCCGCTGATGCCGGTCTGAAGGTTGAACTTGGTCACCTCGCCCAGCTTCCAGGAGACGACGGCCGCCCAGGGCATCATGGCGCCGTCGATCACGCCCTTCGACAGGGCCTCGTACAGCGCCGGCGCGGGCAGCTGCGCCGGGATGGCGCCGAGATTCTCGAGGATCGACCGGTGGATGCGGCCCGACCCGCGGATGCGCAGACCCTTGAAGTCGGCGACCGACTTGATCGGCTTGCGCAGGTGGAACTGATAGAGGCCGGTCATGATGACGGCCATCATGTGCACGTCATCGAACTCGGACTTCAGATGGGTCTTGGTCAGCCGGGTCAGCGCGCGCGATCCCGCGGCGTTGTCCTTCATCAGGAAGGGCAGGGTCGCCATGCTGGTCAGCGGAAACCGGCCGGGCGTGTAGGTCAGCACGCCCTGGGTCATGTCGGTGACGCCGCGCGCGATCTGGGCATACTGCTTGAGAGGATGGGAGAAGGCGGTGCCGGCGAAAAAGCGGGTGAACTTGACCCGCCCGTTGGTCCGCTTGGTGATGCCGTCGATCGTGCCCACCGGACCGCAGGCGTTGATCGCGGTCTTGGCCGGTCCGAAGGAGGCGAACTTCAGGGTGATCGTCTGTGCATGGGCACCGACCGTGCCGAGGCAGCCAAGGCCGACCAAGAGGCCGGCGCCGAGCGCGCCGTAGGATCGCCTGTTCATCATCAATTCCTCCCAAGGGTTTGTTTCGACCATCGTGCGGGACGGGGCCGCCATTTGGTAATGCCAAATTCGAGATGGACTATGTGTTTTCGCTATAGCGTGCGCTTGCGCCCGGGACGGCGACATCGAAATTCCCGCGCTTGACAATTTCGGAAACGCTCAGGATCTGCTGCCGGACAAGCTCCGCGGCGGGCGACAGGGTCGCCGATATCCGCGTGCACAGGAAGAAGGTGCGGGGGACGAAGTGCCAGTCGCCGGACAGGGTGACGAACCGGCCGCTGGCGATCTGTTCCCGGAAGAAGGCCGCCGACAACAGGGCTACGGCGTTGGTCGCGCCGAGCAGGTGGTCGACCGCCAGATAGGATGTGGTCTCGATGATCGCGCGCGGGATCCGGCCGCCCATGGTCGCCCATTCCCGCTCGATCTGGTGGCGCAGTTCGAACTGGCGGCCGGGCAGGATCCACAGCTCATCCTCCAGGGCGCGCAGGGTCGTGGCCCCGGCGTCGGCGAGCGGGTTGTGCGCGCCGACCACCACCGCGAACTGGTCGGAGAAGATCGGCCGGAAGTCGATCTCCCGCTCGAAATGGCCGGTACCCAAGGGTACGAGGGCAATATCGAGCTGCCCGCCCTGCAGCTCGTCGAGCAGGTTGGTCGAGGTCCCCTCGATCAGGTTGACCGTGATTTCGGCGTTCACGCCCAGGGTCCGCTGGACCGCTTCGGCCAATATGTGGCTGACGACCATGGGCGTGCCGCCGACGCTGACCCGGTTGCGCCCGGTCTTCTCGAGCTCCTGGAAGTCTTCGAGGCACTGGCGCAGTTCCGCGTCGATCGACTTGGCATGGCGCAGCACGGCCTCGCCGTGCGGGGTGAGCTGAACCCCGACCGAGCTCCGCTCCAGCAGCTCCACCCCGAGCATTTCCTCGAGCGTCCTGATCCCCCGCGACACCGCCGGCTGGGAGACGTTGAGCACCTGGGCGGCCTTGTTGATGCTGCCCTGCTCACTGATCGCGACAAAGGCCAGCAGGCTGCTCAGGTTGAAGCGGCGGGAGGTCATCGGGGTTATAATATTTTCGCATAATTGTTTGGAAAATTGGCATTACCACAGGTTCCGCCGCTATGAAATGAAAGGTTGCGCTCAGGGTGTGCCTGCGCGGTTTCGACAGTGAGGCCATGACCAAATCTCGTCCGAATTTCATTCTGTTCGTGACCGACCAGCAGCGGGCGGACCACCTCGGCTGCTACGGCAATCCGGTCCTGAAGACTCCGAACATCGACGGCCTCGCCGGCCGCGGAACGCGGTTCGACAAGTTCTATGTTGCCGCGCCGGTCTGTCAGCCGAACCGGGCGACCATGATGACGGGACGGATGCCGACCCTGCACGGGGTCCGGCAGAACGGGATCGCGCTGGGGGTCGACGCGACCTGCTACACCCACCTGTTGCAGGCGGCCGGTTACCGCACCGGCCTGTTCGGCAAGGCCCATCTGCAGAATTTCACCGGCCAGCCCGCGGGTTTCCCGGCAACCTTCCCCGAAGGCTACACCCGCCCGCCGAGAGAGCTGGAGGAGGCGGTATCGGGCGCCCGGATCGGGTTGATGTACGACCGCGAGCTGAGTTCGGAGACGAGCACCGATCCGGCGGAAGACGAAGCGCTGGGCGCCTTCTACGGCTTCGAGCGGTTCCGGATCTGTACCTGGCACGGGGACGGCGTCGGCGGGCACTACACCGCCTGGCTCAACGAGCGGCTGCCCGACGCCGACAAGCTGCGCAGCAAGACCAACCCGCGCCCGGACCCGCGCTATGACGCGCCGCAAACCCGCTGGTCGCGGATTCCCGAGGAGCTCTATCCGACCAACTACGTCGCCGACATGACCATCGACTTCCTGCGCGAGCGGGCGGACGGCGACGCGCCCTTCTTCGTGCAGTGCTCCTTTCCCGACCCGCACCATCCCTTCACGCCGCCGGGCAAGTATTGGGACATGTACGATCCGGCCGACATCACCCTGCCGCGGTCCTTTCACGAGCGGCACCAGGATGCGCCGCCGCCGCTTCAGTATCTCCACGACGTGTTCGCGCGGGGCGAGGCCGACCGCCGATGGGTCGTGCCCTATGCGGTGACCGAGGAAGAAGCGCGCCAGATCACCGCCGTGACCTACGGCATGGTCTCGCTGATCGACGACGCCGTCGGCCGGGTCCTGGCCACGCTCGACGAGCTCGGCATGGCCGAGAACACCGTCATCCTGTTCACCAGCGACCATGGCGACTGGATGGGCGATCACGGCATCATGCAGAAGGGGCCGCTGCACTATCAGGGCCTGGTCCGGGTGCCGTTCATCTGGGCCGAGCCGCCGGGGCGGGGCGAGGCCGCGGCCACCGACGGCCTCGCGGGCACGCTCGACATGGCCCGGTCGATCCTGATGCGCGCGGGCCTGGCGCCGCCGATCGGGATGCAGGGACAGAATCTCAACGACATGATTTCCGGCGCCGAGGAATCGCGCCACGACGGGGTCGTGATCGAGCAGCAGACGACCATGCCCTATCTGGGGCTCGACCGCGCCGTGCGGGTCCGCACCTTCGTCGACGCCGAGTGGCGCCTGACGCTGTGGGAAGGCTATGACTGGGGCGAGCTGTACAATCTTCGCGAGGATCCGGACGAGTTGGTCAATCTGTGGTCCGATCCCGGACATCTGGCGGCGCGCCGGGCGCTGATGGAGCGGATGCTCCGCAAGATGATCGACTTGCAGGACCTGTCGCCGTCGCAGGTCAGCGTCGGCTGAACGCCGCATCCCGACATCTCGCCTGGAACAGGATCGAGCCATGAACCGCAGCCCCCTTCACCCGATCACCGACGCCGATATCCGCACCTATGAGGAGGATGGCGTCGTTTGCCTGCGCGGCCAGTTCGACGCCGACTGGATCGCGCGCATGCTGGCTGAAGCGGTCGCCCAGCTCGACCAGCCCGACGGTTTCCGGGTCGAGGGCGAGGCCGGCGCCGAAGCGGGGCGGGCCGCCGCCCTGGCCAAGTCGCACATGGCCCGGCGGAACGACACTTTCAAAGCCTTCGTCGAGGAATCCCCGGCGGCGGAGATCACCGCCCGGCTGATGGGGCTGGACGAGGTGCGCTTCTTCTACGACCAGCTCTTCATCAAGGAACCGGGCACCCACGCGGCGACCGCCTGGCATCACGATCTGCCGTTCTGGCCGCTCGACGGCAACCACGTCGCGTCGGTGTGGCTGGCGCTCACGCCGGTCACCAAGGCGACCAGCGGGCTGGTCTATCTGGCGGGGTCGCACAAGTGGGGCAAGCTTTACCGGCCGGTGCCCGCCGTGCCGCGTGAGGGTTTCGCCTTCCCCGAGGCCGACGCCTATGAGGAGTGTCCCCAGTTCCACAAGGAGTTCGGCAACCCCGACCACCGCTTCCTGGCCTGGAACATGGAACCCGGCGACTGCCTGGTGCACCACCCGCTGACCGTGCACGGCGCCGGCGACAACGCCTCGAGCGACCAGCGCCGGGTCGCCCTGTCGTGCCGCTTCTTCGGCGGCGACGTCACCTGGCACGGCCAGCGCACGGTCTTCCAGGTGCCCGGATCGGCGGACGAAATGTTCGAGGTCGGCGCGTTTCCCGGAAACGACGACGTCTTTCCCGTCGTCTGGCGCGCCGCCGCTTAACGTCTTCCCGGCAAGCCCCGGCCGCCCGCGCCAACCCGCTGGACCCGCGTCCGCCGACCCCAATAGAACCGGTCTTATGCCTAAGGGCGTCCCGACGTTTCGGCCGCAGTTGCATCCGAAGACCGTCCCGTGTGGGCTCGATGCTCGTGCCCGTCTCGGACGACCGCGCTCGTGTGTTGACATGCACATTTGGCTCGATTTATAAATCAAGCGCTTGTTTGAAAACTAGACCGGCCGCGCTTCCGTGCCAGGCCGGCTCAGGGAGGATGGAATGCAGAAGCTGTCCACGTTTTCGATTGCCGGTGTCGTGCTCGCCGGCGCGGTCCTGTCCCAGGCCCAGGCGGAGACCCTGCGCTATAACCGATGGCTTCCGCCGACCCATGACATCGACAACAAGGTCTTCAAGCCCTGGTTCGCCGAAGTCGCGCGCGTGACCGGCGGTCGGGTGAAGATCGAATTCACCACCTCGTCGCTCGGCCCGCTTACCCGGCAGTATGAGCTCGCCACCTCGGGCGTCGCGGACGTCACCTTCGGGTCCCAGTCGCTCACCCCGGGCCGGTTCCCGCTCGCCGAGATGCTGGAACTGCCGTTTCTCGGCAATTCGGCGGAGGCCGTTTCGGTGGCCTACTGGCGCGTCTACAAGAAGTATTTCGAGAAGAAGAATCCCTACAAGGGCACCAAGCTGCTCGGCCTGTCCGGGCTGGCGCCCTACGGGGTCCAGACCGTCGGCAAGCCTATCGCGTCTATCGCGAGCTTCTCCGGGGTCAAGCTCAGGGCGGCGGGCAAGCACCTCGCCGATGTCGTGCGCGCCCTGAAAGCCGTCCCCGTTTCAGCCTCGGTCACCCAGCTCCACGACCTCTATTCGAAGGGGATCATCGACGGCGGCCTCGGCAACGACGACCAGATCCGCAGCTTCCGCCTCGCCAAATACATCAAGCACCGCACCGTCGTGCCCGGCGGGATCTCCAACTACGCCACCTTCGTCGTGATGAACGCCCGCAAGTGGGCGTCGCTCTCCGAAGCGGACCGCGCGGCGATTGAAAAGATTTCCGGCGAGGCGCTGGCGCGATCGCTCGGCCGGGTCATCGACCAGAGCGCGGCGCTGGGCGAGAAGCAGATGATCCAGGCGGGCGCAAAGACGGTGGTCGTCAAGGGCGCGTTCCTTGCGAACCTAAAGTCCACCCTCGCCGTCTTCGAGACGCGCTGGATCGCCAAGGCGACCAACGAAGGCGTCGACGCGGCCGCCGCGCTCAAGATGCTGCGCAGCGAAGCGGCGGCCTACAAGCCGTAGGAGCCGCGCCGCTTCCCATCCACCGCAACTCCAACCGACGAGGTAGTCGAATGACGCCACCCGTACGTCGCGTCGTCACCGGTCACGACGCCAACGGCCGCTCCATCTTTCTCAGCGATGGTCCGGCGCCCAGTGTCTACGTCCCGCAGGGCAACCCGAACGTCAGTCTCACCGACCTGTGGATCACGGCCGAAATGCCGGCGTCGAACGCGGGGGACGCCGACTCGACGATGGCGGCTCCCTTCCAGCTGCTGCCGCCGCAGAACGGCACGGTCGTGCGCATCCTCGAGTTGCCGCCCGACGCGGAGCGGGATTACGGCAACACCGAGGAATATTTCAAGGGCATGGGCGGCGACGGCAACCTGATCAAGGGAAGCAAGCGTCACCCCGGCATGCACTGCACGGATACGGTCGATTACATCGTCATCCTGACGGGCGAGATCTGGGCCCTGATGGACGACGGCGAGGTCCTGCTGCGTGCCGGCGACTGCCTCATCCAGCGCGGCACCAACCATGCCTGGAGCAACCGGAGCGACAAGCCCTGCCGGTTCGTCGCCGTGCTCGTCGATGCGGCGCCGCTGCCGCAGGCCGGGGCGTAAGCACAGCCCGGCTTCGTGCCGCGGCGCGGGTATTCGGCGTGCCGCCCGGCACGCCG
>CAMYMQ010000428.1 GCA_947259335.1 uncultured Alphaproteobacteria bacterium
AAGCCGACCCCGCTGGCCCGGCGCATGGCCGCCCAGGCCGGCCTCGACCTGTCGGCGCTCGACGCCACGGCGCCCGGCGGCAAGATCGGCAAGGCCGACGTCGTCGCGGCGCTTGGCGGCGGATCGGGCGAGGCCAAGACGGCGCCCGCCAAACAGACGCCAGCAAAACAGGCAGCGGCCGCGGGCGGGGAAGAGGGCGACCGGATCTTCGCCAGCCCCCTGGCGCGCAAGCTGGCCCGGCAGAGCGATCTCGACCTCGCCGCCATCACCGGCAGCGGACCGAACGGCCGGATCGTGAAGGCGGACATCGACCGGGTGCTGGAGCAGGGGCCCGACAAGGCCGTGGCGCCTGCCGCGGAAGAAAAGGCGGCGCCGGTCACGAAAGCGCCCGAGGGCGAGCGCCCCTACGAACTGGTCAAGCTGTCCAATGTGCGCAAGGTCATCGCCCGGCGGCTGACCGAAGCAGACCGTGACGTTCCGCAATTCTATCTGACCGTCGACTGCGCCATCGACAGGCTGCTGGCCGCGCGCAAGGAGATCAACGAGGCGCTCGACGGCGAGGCCAAGGTCTCGGTCAACGACCTGGTCATCAAGGCGGTGGCGCTGGCCCTGCGCAAGGTGCCGGCGATGAACGCCCAGTGGAGCGACGAGGGCATCCGCCAGATGAAGACGGTGGATGTCTCCATTGCCGTGGCCTTCGAGGGCGGCCTGATCACGCCGATCATCTTCGATGCCGACAAGAAGGGCCTGGCCCAGATCTCGACCGAGATGAAGGACCTCGCCGAGCGCGGCCGCAACGGCAGGCTCAAGCCCGAGGAATACCAGGGTGGCGGCTTCTCGATCTCCAACCTCGGCATGTTCGGCATCAAGCAGTTCACCGCCGTCATCAACCCGCCCCAGGGCGGCATCCTGGCGGTCGGCGGTGGCGAGCAGCGGGTCGTCGTGGTCGACGGCGAGATGACGGTCGCGACCATGATGTCGGTGACGCTGACCTGCGACCACCGGGTCGCCGACGGTGCGCTCGGCGCCCAATGGCTCCAGGCCTTCAAAAAGCTGATCGAAGCGCCGGCGATGATGCTGGCCTGAGGCGGTGTCCGGTGGACAAGGTCAACCTCGCCGAGAAATTTGCCGCCTTCGACGAACACTGGTCACCCCGGATCGTAGGCAGGGTCGACGACTACGAGGTCAAGATCGTGAAGATCGAGGGCGACTTCGTGTGGCACAAGCACGACGACGCGGATGAATTGTTCTACGTGATCGACGGGGCCCTGCGCATGGATTTCCGCGACCGGTCCGTGGACGTGGCCGCCGGAGAGATGATCGTGGTCCCGCGCGGGATCGAGCACAAGCCGTTCGCCGCCGAAGAATGCCGGGTGATGCTGCTCGAGCGCGCCGGTCTCGTGAATACCGGCGACGCGGCGCCCGGGCCGCTGACCAACCACGCCAAGCCGATCTAGGAGCGGGCCATGGCCGATACAGAGTTCGACCTCATCGTCGTCGGCGGCGGGCCGGGCGGATATGTCGCCGCCATCCGCGCGGCCCAGCACGGGATGAAGACCGCGGTGGTCGAACGCGAGCATCTGGGCGGCATCTGCCTCAACTGGGGCTGCATCCCGACCAAGGCGCTGCTGCGCTCGTCCGAGATCTGGCACCTGATGCACCGGCTCGACGAGTTCGGCTTCTCGGCCGACAACCTCACGTTCGACATGAAGAAGATCGTCGAACGCTCGCGCAAGGTCGCCAAGCGGCTGAGCCAGGGCGTCGGATTCCTGATGAAGAAGCACAAGATCCCGGTCTTCGACGGCGAGGGACGGCTCGACGGCACGGGCAAGGTGGCGGTCTCGAAGGACGGCAAGGCCGTTGCCGACCTCACGGCCAAGCACATCATCCTCGCGACCGGCGCCCGGGCGCGGGTGTTGCCGGGCATGGAGCCCGACGGGGACCGAATCTGGACCTACAAGGAGGCGCTGGTCCCCGAGGCCATGCCCAAGTCGCTGATCGTGGTCGGCTCGGGCGCGATCGGTATCGAATTCGCGAGCTTCTACCGGACGCTGGGCGCTGAGGTGACCGTGATCGAGGTGCTCGACCGGATCCTGCCGGTCGAGGACGAGGAGATATCGACCTTTGCCCGCAAGGCCTTCGAGAAGCAGGGCATGACCATCCTGACCGGCGCCAAGGTCAAGGACGTCAAGAAGACCAAGACCCAGGTCACGGCCACGGTCGAGACCGGCAAGGGCGACCAGGAAATCAAGGCCGAACGGCTGATCCTCGCCGTCGGCATCACCGGCAACGTCGAGGATATCGGTCTCGACGGCACCAAGGTCGAGGTCGACCGGGGCCACATTACGGTCGACAAGTGGCTGGCCACCGGCGAACCCGGCGTCTATGCCATCGGCGACGTTGTCGGCGCGCCCTGGCTCGCCCACAAGGCGATGCACGAGGCCGTCATCTGCGTCGACAAGATCGCCGGCGTGGCGGACGTCCACCCGCTCGACAGGTCCAGGATACCCGGCTGCACCTATTGCACGCCGCAGATCGCGAGCATCGGCCTGACCGAGAAGGCGGCGAGCGAGGCGGGCCACGACATCAAGGTCGGCCGCTTCCCCTTCGTCGGCAACGGCAAGGCGATCGCGCTGGGCGAAGAGCAGGGCATGATCAAGACCGTGTTCGACGCCAAGACCGGCGAGATGCTCGGCGCGCACATGGTCGGCGCCGAGGTCACCGAGCTGATCCAGGGCTATTCCATCGCCATGACCGGCGAGATGACCGAGGCCGAGTTGATGGCGACCACCTTCCCGCACCCGACGCTCTCGGAAATGATGCACGAGGCCGTGTTGGACGCCTACGACCAGGTGCTGCACATCTGACGGGATGAAGGGCCACCGATGACGATCCCGCACCAAATTGCCGGCAACGATCACCTCGGCCCCCTGGTCGAAGGCCTGACCGCGGAGCGCACCGTCCATAACATCATCAAGGTCGATCACGCCGGCGAGCACGGCGCAATCGGCATCTACCAAGGACAGATCGTTGTCAGCCGCCTTCTCAACCCATCCTTGGTTCCTGCCCTGAAAGACTTGCTGCGACACGAGTGGGAGCACTTCCGGGTTTTCGACAAGCACGCCCGGGCGCGTGGCGTTCGCAAATGCAGGCTCTTTCCTCTTTGGCGCGTCGGCGGTGTCGTGTTGGGCGTCGTGACCGCGCTGCTCGGCAAGAACGGCATTGGAACTTGCACATCTGCCGTCGAAACAGTGGTGGTCGAGCATCTCAAACAGCAAATTCTCTACCTCCGCACGGTGGACAGCGACCTGATGTCAGATATCGAAGCGATCCTGGTCGAAGAACTCGCGCACCGAGACATGGGCGAGGAGATTTCACGACCGGGCCCGTTCAATCGGTTCCTCGCCTCCGCGATTCGTGGGTGTACGGAAACCGCCATCTGGGCTTCGATGCGGCTCTAGCCCTCAATCCGCGACCTCTCGCGCCTTGACGGGGCTCGCTTGCGGGCTCATCTGACAGGGGAAAGGACGTTCCGCAGCCCATGACCATCGCACCGGCCCCGACCAAGCTCCGCCACCCCGAGAAGGCGCGCCGACCGGACAATCCGCCCAAGCGCAAGCCCGAGTGGATCCGCGTCAAGGCCCCGAGTTCGCCCGAGTACCACGACACCCGCAAGCTCATGCGTGAGCTCGGGCTCGCGACCGTGTGCGAAGAGGCGGCCTGTCCGAACATTGGCGAATGCTGGAAGAAGAAGCACGCCACCTTCATGATCCTGGGCAGCATCTGCACCCGGGCCTGCGCCTTCTGCAACGTCGAGACGGGCCGGCCCGATCTCCTCGATCCGCACGAGCCGGAGAAGATCGCCTACGCCGTCGGCAAGCTCGACCTCGATCACGTGGTCATCACCTCGGTGGACCGCGACGATCTTGAGGACGGCGGCGCCGACCAGTTCGTGCGCGTGATCGAGGCGATCCGCGCGGCGGCACCGGGAACCACCACCGAAATTCTGACGCCGGACTTCCAGCACAAGCGGGGCGCGGTCGAGGCGATCGCCGCGGCCCGCCCGGACGTGTTCAACCACAACTTGGAGACCGTGCCGCGGCTCTATCCGACGATCCGGCCGGGCGCGCGCTATTTCCACTCGCTGCGGCTGCTCGCCAAGGTGAAGGAGATCGATCCGGCGTGCTTCACCAAATCCGGCCTCATGGTCGGGCTCGGCGAGACCAAGGAAGAGATCTATCAGGTCATGGACGACCTGCGCTCGGCGGACGTCGATTTCCTGACCATCGGCCAGTATCTCCAGCCGACGATCAAGCACGCCGCCGTCGACCGCTTCGTCACCCCGGACGAGTTCCGCAGCTACGAGCGGATGGCCTACGGCAAGGGTTTCCTGATGGTCTCGGCGACACCGCTGACCCGGTCCTCCTATCACGCCGGCGACGACTTCCGGCAATTGCGCGACGCCCGCGAGAAGGCGCTGGCCCGGACCCAGGCCTGACATGCCCAAACACCGCGAAACCAGGACGCTCCCATACTCGCCGGAGCAGATGTTCGATCTCGTCGCCGACGTGGAGCGCTATCCGGAGTTCCTGCCCTGGGTGGTCGGCGCCCGGGTCGACCGACGTGCGGATTCGAACGCATTCCAGGCCGATTTGCTGGTCGGCTTCAAGATGATCCGCGAGCGCTACACCTCCCAGGTCGAACTCGACCGTCCCAACCGTATCGACGTGACCTATACCCGCGGCCCGTTCCGCTATCTCGAGAACCACTGGCAGTTCGAGCCGCACCCCGAAGGGTGCCGGATCGACTTCTATCTCGATTTCGAATTCCGCTCGCGCCTGCTGCAGCGGATCATGGGCAGCCTCTTCCACGAGGCGGTGAAGAAGATGGTATCCGCCTTCGAGGCGCGGGCGCGCCGCCTCTACGGCGACCAGCGCAGCGATGCGACCGGGGCGCTCCCCTCCGAACGCCCGGCCTGACGGTCGCGACAGGCTAGGCCGCCGGCGCGGGCGCCATGCCGACGCTGAGATAGACCAGCACGAGCTGGGTGGCGTTAAGCGCCTGATGTAGTGCGATCGACGGCAGCAATGATCCGCTCTTCTCATAGAACCAGGTCAGGATCAGGCCGGTGAAGAAGGCGGCGATCACCGCCTCGAGCCGTTGGTGAAGGATCGCGAACCCCGCCGCGGTCAGCACGGCCGCGCCCATAGGCCCCATGTGACGCCGCAGCCATCCGTAGATCAGCCCCCGGAAGAAGATTTCCTCGGCGACCGGCGTCAGGAAGCCGGCGTAGAGGATGATGGTCGCGGCAACGATCCAGGAGAAGCCCGCCGGCGCGATCATCGTGACGATATCGGGCGTGTCGGTCTTCGGCATGACCTGGCGGAAGAAATATCCGAACGCCAGCAAGGCGGGGACCAGCACGAAGGCCATCAGCAAGGCGCGTTTGATCCAGCGCGGGTCGCAGGCGACATAGCCGAGGTCCCGCCAGGACAGGCCGCTGCGCCGGATCGGCACCAGATAGACGGCGCCGAGCATCGCGAAGGCCATCAGCGCAAGCTGAAGCAGAACCACGAACTGACGGTGCGGACCGAGCATCGCGTCGGGACGCACGACCTGCATGGCCACCAGGCTTCCCGCGAAGAATAGGAGGAGGGCGAAGCCGATCGTCAGGAAGACGTCACGGCCCGTGATGGCCCGAGGAGGAGCGAGGGGCGAGCCGTGGGGCGGGCCAGGGGGCGGAAACGGGGTTCCGGCGCTCACGCCCGCGCCCGGTCCAACAACAGTTCTAGCGCGCGCAATGCCGCCGCCCGGCGAACCGCGCTCCGGTCTCCGTCGAAGACCTGATGCTCGGACAGGGTCGCACCGCCGCGCCGCGCCGTCGCGAAGTGGACGAGGCCGACCGGCTTGCCGGCGGTGGCGCCCCCAGGACCCGCAACCCCGGTGATGCCCACCGCGAGGTCGGCGCGGGAATGGGCGACCGCACCTTCGGCCATGGCCCGGGCGACCGCCTCGCTGACCGCGCCATGCTCCGCGATCATGTCGGCCGGCACCCCGATCAGCTCCGTCTTGGCGGCGTTCGAGTAGGTCACGAAGCCCCGCTCGACCACGTCCGAGGACCCCGCGATATCGGTCAGCGCCGCCGCGACCATGCCGCCGGTGCAGGATTCCGCTGTCGCGACACGCAACGACGCCCGCCGGCAGGCTTCCAGTACGCGCTCAGAGAGTGCGCTCGACCAGTCCGGCGACATAGGGGTGCTCCGCGAGATGAACGGTTACATACATGAGGGCGGCGGCGTAGACGCCGGCGAAGAAGTCGTCGAGCATCATCCCCCAGCCGGCGGGCAGATGCTCGGCGGCCCAGTTGGCCGGCCACGGCTTGACCACCTCCATGATCCGAAACAGCACGAAGGCGGCGGCGAACTGCCAGGCTGCGTCCGGACGCACGAACATGAGCGGCAGCCATTGCCCGACGACATTGTCGACCACGACCCGCCGTTCGGCGAGATGCGGCGCGGCCCGCCAGTAGACGGACACCGCCCACAGCGACGACCAGAACAGAAGCGTCGTCGCGATGAACAGGACGCCGCCGCCATAGCTGCCGCCCAGCCAGAGCAGAATCCATGCGGCCGGCAGGGCGCTGACAGCGGCGAGCAGGGGGCCCACCAGGGGAATGTGCCCGATACCGAACCAGGTGGCCAGGCAGATGGCGGGGCGGCTGACGCCCAGTTGCGTCGCCGCCGTCACGGCGTCTGCGCGAAGACGGCTGTGGCCACGGCCTGGGCTGCGATTCCTTCGCCCCGGCCCAGGAACCCGAGTTTCTCGGTCGTCGTGGCCTTGAGGCCGATGGTCCCGGCCGGAAGTCCGGTCAGGCTCGCGAGGTTCGCCAGCATGGCCTGGCGGTGGGGGCCGACCTTGGGCGTCTCGCAGATGACGGTGATGTCGACGTGGACGAGCCGGCCGCCCTTGTCCCGCAGCCGGGCCAGGGCGTGGGCGAGGAAGCGGTCGGACGAGGCGCCCTTCCATTGCGGGTCCTTGTCCGGGAAATGCATGCCGATGTCGCCGTCGGCGGCAGCACCCAGGATGGCATCCGTGAGCGCATGAAGCGCGACGTCGGCGTCGGAATGGCCGCGCAGCGACCGGTCGTGCGGGATCCGAACCCCGCACAGCCACACATGGTCGCCCTCCGCGAAGGCGTGGACGTCGAAGCCCATGCCGGTCCGGGGAAGCATCAGGGGTCCGCTCACGAGCGCCTCGGCCCGGTCGAAATCACCCTCGGTCGTGATCTTGAAATTGTCCTCGCCGCCATGGACCACCTGTACGGTCATACCGGCGGCCTCCGCAACGGCCGCGTCGTCGCTGAGATCGCCGCCCGCCGCCCGGCGATGGGCGGCCAGGATCCCGGCAAAGTCGAATCCCTGAGGGGTCTGGGCCCGCCACAGCCCGGTCCGGTCGACGGTCTGTGAGATCGCGCCGCCGTCTGCCCGCTTGAGCGTGTCGACGACGGGCAGGGCGGCGATCGCGGCACCGGCACCGCGCGCGCCTGCGATAACCCGGTCGATGACGCCCGGCGCCACGAACGGCCGCGCCGCGTCGTGAATCAGCACGATGTCCGGCGCTTCCGCGGCGAGGCGCTCGAGCCCGTTGCAGACCGACTGCTGCCGGGTCGCGCCGCCAGAGACGGGGTCCATCACGGGCAGGCCGGCGACGGCGTCGTCGTAGAGCGGCCGGTCGTCGGGATGGATGACGGTGCAGACGCCGGCGACCGCATCGTGCCGGCTGAACGCCTGGACGGTCCGGCGCAACACGGGCGTGCCGCCGACCGGGCGATATTGCTTGGGTACGCCGCCGCCGGCGCGCTGTCCGCGGCCAGCCGCCACGATCAGTGCGTATGTGCCGCCCATCGTGCCTTCGTCTGCTCCCTGTCGCGTTGGGGCCACCCTGGCCCCGGACCCGGTTCGGGCTGGGAGAATCGTCGCCCGCGAACGGGAATGCAAGGCCCCATGATTTGACGCCGACCCACCGGGGGACATCGTGATATATGGCGGGAATGACCGAGTTGACGATTTCCCTGGCAACCTGCGCCGCCTTGCTGGCCGCCGCCGTCTTCCGTCTCGGACCCGGATGGCTGCACGGTCTGGCCCGGACCGCGCTGGCCGCAGCGCTCCTGCTCGCCATCGCCGCGGCCTATCTGCACGTCTATGCCGACGGCCGCTGGCGGTCGGATTTCGCGGCGACCCTCTGGCTGATCGTCGCCGCCTGCCTCCTCGTCGCGATGCCGGTCTTCTCCCTGCGCAAGAGCAGCCAGGGGCTGATCGTCCTGCTCGGGCCGCTGCTGGCCCTTCTGGCGCTGCTCGGCACCGTCTGGGCCAGCCAGCCGAGGTCGAGCAGTTTCGACGCCTGGGGCGCGTGGCTGACCGTGCATGTCGCCGTCTCCCTCGCGACCTTCGCCCTCGTGACCCTGGCGGCTGTGGCCGGGGTCGCGACCATGCTCCAGAGCCGAACCCTCAAGGCCAAGACCCGCGGCCCCCTGAGCCGGACGCTGCCGAGCGTGGCGGAAGCGGAGGCCCTGGAAATCAACCTGATGGTCGCCGCCGAGGGGTTCCTGGCCATCGGCATCGCCACCGGCTTCGCCGAAGCCATTATCGCGCGCGGCAGCCTGTTGCCGCTCGACCACAAGACGGTCCTGGCGATCGCCGGGTTTGTCGTGATCGGCGGCCTGTTGGGGGTCCATCATGTCGCCGGGATCCGGGGGCGGTTCGTCGCCCGGCTGGGCCTGGCGGCCTATCTGCTGCTGCTGCTCGCCTATCCGGGGGTCAAGTTCGTGACGAGTTTCTTGCTCGCGCCCTGAAATTGAGCCGCTCGCCCACGGCGGCAGCAGATTGTGTTGATGATTTCCTGACCTTGGCGTAGAACTTGCCCATTCCTTGATCAATCCGGCTGCCCGCTGAATGAGCATAACGATCGACTCTCTCACGATCGACGATCCGGTGCTGCTTGCGCCGATGTCGGGGATCTCCGACCGTCCGTTCCGGCAACTTGTCCGCCGCTTCGGCGTGGGCCTTGTCTATTCGGAGATGATCGCGAGCCAGGCCATGGTGCGCGAGACGCAGCGATCGATGAAGATGGCGACCGACTGCGCCGACGAACAGCCAATGGCCGTCCAGCTGGCCGGCGCCGACCCCGCCGTCATGGCGGAGGCCGCCCGGCTCAACCAGGACCGCGGCGCCGCCATCATCGACATAAACTTCGGCTGTCCGGTGAAGAAGATCGTCAACAAGGCAGCCGGGTCCGCGATCATGCGCGACGAAGGTCTCGCCGGCAGCATCCTGGAAGCGGTGGTCAAGGCGGTGAGCATCCCGGTAACGGTCAAGATGCGCACCGGCTGGGACGAGCAGAACCGCAACGCGCCGCGTCTGGCGCGAATCGCGGAGGAGAGCGGTATCCGGCTGGTCACCGTGCACGGCCGGACCCGGTGCCAGATGTATAGCGGCGCGGCGGACTGGCGCTTCGTTCGCACGATCAAGGAAAGCTGCACGCTGCCCGTCATCGTCAACGGCGACATCGAGAGCGTGGACGACGCCCGCACCAGCCTCGACCAATCGGGCGCGGACGGCGTGATGATCGGCCGGGGCGCTTGCGGCCGGCCCTGGTTCCCGAACCAGGTCATGGCCTTCCTGCGCCGGGGAACCCGCCTGGCCGATCCGCCCCCCGCGGTCATCCGGGATACTGTGCTGGAGCATTACGACGCCATGCTGGAACACTACGGTCACCACAGCGGCCGCCTGATCGCGCGCAAGCATCTGGCCTGGTATGGCCGCGGATTGCGCGACGCCGCCCGCTTCCGTGCCGCCGTCCATCGCCTCGACGACCCGGTTGCCGTCCGCGCCCTGATTTTCGAACATTTCGACGCGCCGCCGGCGCTCGAGGCCGCGTGATGCCCCAGGCCCTGGCCAACACCGTCCCGGCGACCATGGACGCCGGCTGGGTCTATCTCAACGCCCTGGCCGACGCCGTGCTGGTGGCCCGGCCGACCGGCGAAATCCTCTATGCCAATCTGGCCGCGGAACAGTTTCTGGGCTCCAGCGCCCCGGTGATCCTGTCGCGCCGCCTGACCGACTATTTCGACCCGGACAGTCCGGTCCTGGCGCTGATCGAACAGGCTCAGAATACGGACAGCACGGTCGCCGAGTATGACGTGAGCCTGCTTCTGCCGCGGCTCGGCACCCAGATCGTGACCGTCCAGGCATCGCCGATCATGGAGTTTCCGGACCGGATCCTGGTCACGATCCGCGAGCAGAGCATCGCCAAATCCATCGACCGCCAGTTGAGCCATCAGGGCGCCGCGCGCTCGGTGACCGCCATGGCCTCGATGCTGGCCCATGAGGTCAAGAACCCGCTGTCGGGCATTCGCGGAGCGGCCCAGCTGCTCGAGCAGGGGCTCGACGCCAACGACCGCACCCTGACCCGGCTGATCTGCGACGAGGCCGACCGCATCGTGGCGCTGGTCGACCGCATGGACATCTTCTCCGACGAACGGCCGATCGACCGGACGCCGGTGAACATCCATCAGATCCTCCAGCACGTCCGCGAGATCGCCGCGGCGGGATTCGCCAAGAACGCCCATTTCACCGAGGAATACGATCCATCGCTGCCGCCGGTGTTCGGCAACCGCGACCTGCTGATCCAGGTCTTCCTCAACCTGGTCAAGAACGCCGCCGAGGCGCTTCCCCAGGAGGGGGGCGAGATCCGGCTGGCGACGGCCTATCGGCCCGGTGTCCGCCTTGCCGTGTCGTGGAGCAAGAGCCGGGTGCTGCTGCCGCTCGTCGTCACGATCCAGGACAACGGTTCGGGCATCCCCGAAGAGGTCCGCGCGCACCTCTTCGATCCCTTCGTCACCACCAAGATGTCCGGGTCGGGCCTGGGCCTGGCCCTGGTCGCCAAGATCATTCACGACCATGGCGGGGTCATCGAGTTCAGCAGCGACCAGCGCGGCACCGCCTTCCATGTCATGCTGCCCCTTCACCGAACCGAAAAAGGGACCAAATGAGCGCGCCGACGATCCTTCTGGCCGATGACGACCGCGGCATCCGCACGGTGGTTTCCCAGGCGCTCGGTCGCGCCGGCTACGAGGTTCGCGCGACCGGCAATGCCGCGACCCTGTGGCGCTGGGTCGAGGAGGGCAACGGCGACCTCGTCATCACGGACGTGATCCTGCCCGACGAGAACGGGCTCGACCTCGTACCCCGCATCCGCAAGCGGCGCCCCGATCTGCGCATCATCGTCATGAGCGCCCACAACACGCTGATGACCGCGGTCAAGGCGACCGAACGCGGCGCCTTCGAATATCTGCCGAAACCATTCGATATCAACGAGTTGACGAGCCTCGTCCAACGCGGTCTGACCGAGCCGCGGGTCGCCTCCAGCGCCGAGCGGGTCTCCGGCGACGAGGACGACCTGCCCCTGATCGGCCGCTCGCCGGCGATGCAGGAAATCTACCGGGTTCTCGCCCGGCTGATGTCGACCGACCTCTCGGTGGTCATCACCGGAGAATCGGGCACGGGCAAGGAACTCGTCGCCCGCGCGCTCCACGACTACGGCAAGCGCCGCAACGGTCCCTTCGTCGCAATCAACATGGCCGCGATCCCCAAGGAGCTGATCGAGAGCGAGCTGTTCGGTCACGAGAAGGGGGCCTTCACCGGCGCGACCGCGCGGTATGCCGGCCGGTTCGAGCAGGCCGAGGGCGGCACCCTGTTTCTCGACGAGATCGGCGACATGCCGCTCGAGGCGCAGACGCGGCTGCTTCGCGTCCTGCAGCAGGGCGAGTTCATCCCGATCGGCGCCCACGCGCCCATCGAGGCCGACGTGCGGATCATCGCCGCCACCCATCGCGATCTCCGCGCGCTGATCCGCCAGGGCCTGTTCCGCGAGGACCTGTTCTACCGCCTCAATGTCGTGCCGCTGCGGCTGCCCCCGCTGCGCGAACGCGCCCAGGACATCCCCGACCTCGTCCGGCATTTCCTGAACCAGGCGGAAGAGGAGGGGCTGCCGGCCAAATCGCTCGACAGCGCGGCGATGGACCGGCTCAAGTCGTATCGCTGGCCGGGCAACATCCGCGAGCTCGAGAATATGATCCGGCGTCTGACCGCGCTCTATTCCGAGAGTGTGATCGGCATCGACATCATCGAGGCGGAACTGTCCGACACGACCCCGGCGCCCGAAGCCGCGATGGTCGAGGACGAGAGCCTGGGCGCGGCGGTGGAGCGCCAGCTGCGCGCCTATTTCGCGGCCCACAAGCACGGCCTGCCGGCAGCCGGCCTCTACGACCGCGTGGTCAGGGAGGTCGAGAAGCCGTTGATCGAGCTGAGCCTGAGCGCGACCCGGGGCAATCAGCTGAAAGCCGCCGCGCTGCTGGGCGTCAACCGCAACACGCTGCGCAAGAAGATTCGCGAACTGGATATCGAGGTCGTCAGGGGGTTACGCTAGGTGCGCCTTGCGATCGACCATAAGCCCGAGGGCTGACGAGCCATGGTGAGCCACGCACCGGCCGCGTCGCGCTGGATGCTCAGGTTAGCCGCCTGGGCAAACAGGATCGCCTTGTCCCGGCGCCTGGCGATTGCCCTGACCCTGGCCGCGATCGCCTCCGGCGTGGCCACCTACATCAATCTGACGGGCTCGCCGGTCGAGCAACCCCAGGGACGTACCGAGTTCCTGATCGTGCTCGACGTCGTGCTCCTGGTGCCGCTGGCGGCCTTGATCCTGTTCCGGATCGTCCGCTTGTGGGTGGCGCGGCGAAAGGGCAGCGCGGGATCGCGCCTGCACTTGCGGCTAGTTCTGCTGTTCAGCCTGCTCGCCGTGGCGCCGGCTATCATCGTCGCCGTCTTCTCCGCCTTCCTGTTCAACTCGGGCGTTCAGGGCTGGATGGCGGCCAACGTCGGCAAGGCGCTGTCCGAATCGGCCGCCAATACCGAACGGTTGCTCGGCGAGTACAAGCAGCTGTTGCGGCGCGACACGTCGGGGCTGGCCCAGGACATCAACCGCCGCGCGCTCCAGTTGATGCGCAATCCGGCGCAGCTCCCGAGCTTCGTCGTCCAGCAGGCCCAGGATAGGGGGCTGGATCAGGTTGCCGTCTTCGACCGCGACGGCCGGGTCCTGGTCAGCACGATCATCGATTTCGGCATCAACGAGAACGAGCGGACGGACATGCGCGCCGCCGTGGATGTGATCAAGAAGGACGGCCAGATCGCCGTCCTGGCGCGCGAGGACAGCGTCCGTGCGATCACCCGGCTGACCCTGTTCTACAACGCCGACGTCTTTCTCTTCGTCCGCCGCCAGATCGATCCGAAACTCACCGCCCACGCCACGAACATCATTCAGATCGGCAAGGTCTATCAAAGGTTTCAGGAGCAGCGGGCCGGCTTCGAAATCGGCTTTTACGTCCTGTACGGGCTGGTCGGCCTGCTACTCCTGCTGGCCGCCGTATGGCTCGGCCTCTATTTCGCGAACCAGATCGTGCGGCCGGTGGGGGCGCTGATCACGGCCTCGGAGCGGGTGCGGGCCGGCGACCTCGGGGCTCGGGTCGCCGAGACCAGGAACGACGACGAGTTGTCCAATCTCAGCCGCTCGTTCAACCGCATGACCAGCGAGCTCGAGCGCAGCCAGTCGGAACTGGTCGACGCCAACAGGCAGCTCGACGCCCGCCGCGAGTTCACGGAAACCGTTCTGTCGGGCGTGTCCGCGGGCGTTATAGGCCTCGACGTCGAGGGGCGCATCAATCTCCCCAACCGGTCCGCCAGCCAGCTGCTCTCGGTCGACCTGACCGAGCACGTCGACGAACCCCTGGAATCGATCGTCCCCGAGTTTGCGGACCTGGTCGGCAGTGCGCGCGCCGAACCCAACCGCGCGCTGCGGCGCGAGATCGAACTCAAGCTGGACGGCCGGCCGCTCCGGCTGATCGTCCAGATCGCGTCCGAAACGCTCCGCGGCGAGACCGTCGGCTTCGTCGTCACCTTCGACGACATCACCGAACTGCAGCAGGCCCAGCGCAAGGCGGCCTGGGCCGACGTCGCGCGCCGCATCGCGCATGAGATCAAGAACCCGCTGACCCCGATCCAGCTCTCCGCCGAACGGCTGCGCCGCAAGTATCTCGGCCAGATCCAGACCGACCGGGAGGTGTTCGAGACCTGCACCGACACGATCATCCGCCAGGTCGGCGACATCGGACGGCTGGTGGACGAATTTTCGTCCTTCGCCCGGATGCCGACGCCCCGGATGAAGGTCGAGAACCTGTCCGAGATCTGCCGCCGGGCGATCTTCCTGCAACGCAATGCCTATCCGGACATCACCTTCGGTTTCGAAGCGCCCCCGGACCGGGTAGAGTTGGTCTGCGATGCTCAGCAGATCAGCCAGGCGATCACCAATCTGCTCCAGAATTCGGTGGATTCCCTGACCGAAGCCACGTCGGCGGCAGGGTCCTCGGCAGGTGTCGGCGGCCACCGCATCGCGATCACGATTTCGCGCGATGACAGCGGCCCGACCGTCGAGGTCATCGACAACGGCAAGGGATTGCCGGAAGATTTGATCGATCGGCTGACCGAGCCCTACGTCACGACACGGGTCAAGGGCACCGGACTTGGCCTTGCCATCGTACGCAAGATCATGGACGACCATGGCGGCGAGCTGGTCCTGGAAAATCTTCCCGAGGGCGGCGCGCGAATTCGGATGAAATTTGCGCTGAGACAGGAGACCGTCCATACCGATGAACAGCAGGACGTGCCAAACGAGGCTGCCGAGTGACCGCTAACCCTTGGATACCGCCGTGTCCGCCGAAATCCTGATCGTCGACGACGAAGCCGACATTCGCAGCCTGATATCCGGCGTCCTGATGGACGAGGGCTATCACACGCGCGCCGCCGCCGACGCCACCGCGGCGCTCGAGGCCGTGCACAGCCGCCGGCCGTCCCTGGTCCTGCTCGACATCTGGCTCGAGGGGAGCACCCTGGACGGCATGCAGCTCCTCGAGCTCCTCAAGGCCGAATATCCGAACCTGCCAGTGATCATGATCTCGGGCCACGGGACGGTCGAGATGGCGGTCAGCGCGATCAAGCAGGGCGCCTACGACTTCATCGAGAAGCCGTTCAAGAGCGACCGGCTGCTCGTCCTGATCGAGCGGGCCATCGAGGCCGCCCGGCTGAAGCGCGAGAACGAGGAACTGCTGGTACGCGCCGGCGGCGCTCTGGAACTCGTCGGCACCTCCCATGCCATCAGCCAGATCAAGCAACTGGTCGACAGGGTCGCGCGCACCAGCAGCCGGGTGCTGATCGACGGTCCGGCCGGAGTCGGCAAGGAGGTCGTCGCCCGCCTGATCCACGCGAAGTCGGCCCGGGCGGACAACCCCTTTGTCGTGCTCAACTGCGCGACCATGCATCCCGACCGCATGGAGCAGGAGATGTTCGGGATCGATTCCGGGGGCGGTTCGAACGGCGGCGGCAAGGCGGGCACCCTCGAACACGCGCATGGCGGCACGCTGCTCCTGGACGAGGTCGGCGACATGCCCTTCGAGACCCAGGGCAAGTTCGTCCGGGTCATGCAGGAGCAGAGCTTCGAGCGGGTCGGCGGCGCGACGGCCGTCGAGGTCGACGTCCGGGTGATCGCAACCACCAGCAAGAATCTGGAGGTCGAAATCCAGGCCGGGCGCTTCCGGGAGGACCTCTATTACCGCCTGCGCGTGGTGCCGGTCAGCGTGCCGCCGCTCAAGGACCGGCCTACCGACATACCGGAACTCGCGGGCTATTTCATGAGCACGACCGCCGCGCGGGCGGGAACCACGCCGCGCGAGTTTTCCGAGGATGCCATCGCCGCGATGCAGGCGTACCATTGGCCGGGCAACGTGCGGCAGCTGTGCAACGTGATCGACTGGCTCCTGATCATGGCGCCCTCCGACAACGAGGGGCCGGTGACGACGGGCATGCTGCCGCCCGAGATCACGGGGACGGAAACCGCCCTGCCGCGTTGGGAAAAGGGAAGCGAAATCATGGCGCTGCCGTTGCGCGAGGCGCGCGAGCGGTTCGAGCGCGAGTATCTGGCCGCGCAGGTCAGCCGGTTCGGCGGCAACATCTCGCGGACCGCTGAATTCATTGGCATGGAACGCTCCGCGCTCCATCGCAAGCTCAAGGCCCTGGGCGTTCACGGCGCCGAGCGCGCCGACGGGGAGAATGCCGCCTGACGGCGGCGGGCTTCCCGGTCCAACCCAACATCCGGACGGAAAATGCAGGTAATCGTATGCGGTGCTGGACAGGTCGGGCTCAACATCGCCCGCCATCTCGCCACCGAGAACAACGAAGTCACCGTCATTGACCAATCCGAAACGCTGATCCGGCGCATCAGCGATGCCCTCGACGTGCGCGCGATCACCGGCCACGCCTCCTATCCCGACGTGCTCGAGCGGGCGGGCGCGCGCGACGCCGACATGATCATCGCCGTGACCCAGGTCGACGAAGTCAACATGGTCGCCTGCCAGATCGCCCACTCGCTGTTCAACGTGCCGCTGAAGATCGCCCGGGTCAGGGCCCAGAACTATCTCCAGCCCGTCTGGGCCGACCTGTTCACCGCCGACCACATGCCGATCGACGTGCGCATCTCGCCCGAGATCGAGGTCGCCCGCGCCGTCCGGCGGCGGCTCCACGTCCCCGGATCCTTCGACGTCATCCCGATGGTCGAGGACAAGATCAAGGTGATCGGCACACGCCTCAACCAGGACTGCCCGATCCTCGACACGCCGATCCGCCAGCTCACCGCGCTGTTCCCGGACCTGCACCTGATCGTCATCACCATCATCCGCAATGGCGTCGCCATCGTGCCGACACCGGATGACCAGATGCTGGAAGGCGACGAGATCTATTTCGTCGCCGAAGAGAGCCACGTGGCCCGTTCGATGGCGGCCTTCGGCCATGAGGAGCCGGAGGCGCACCGCATCGTCATCGTGGGCGGTGGCAACATCGGCCTGTTCCTGGCCCAGGAGATCGAGGAATTCGACGACGACGTCTCGGCCAAGCTGATCGAGATGGACGAAGAACGCGCGAAGCAAGTCGCGGCCCAGCTCTCGCATACGGTGGTGGTCCACGGCGATGTGCTCGACAACGAGATCCTCGAAGAGCTGAACATCGCCAACACCGACATGATGATCACGGTGACCAACGACGACGAGGTCAACGTGCTGGCGGCCCTGCTGGCCAAGCGGATGGGCTGCCGGCGAACCGTCGCGCTGGTGAACACCGTCCACTACCAGCCCCTGATCACCTCGCTCGGCGTCGACGTGGCGGTCAGTCCCCGGGCGATCACGGTGTCGACCATCCTCCAGCACCTGCGGCGGGGCCGCATCCGGGCCGTGCGGTCGCTGCGCGAAGGAGTGGGCGAGGTGATCGAGGCCGAGGCCCTGGACACGTCGAGCATCGTCGGCAAGCCGCTCAAGGACGTGAAGCTCGACAAGGGCATCATCATCGGCGCCATCGTCCGCGGAGGCGAGGTCATCATTCCGCGTGGCGAAACAGAGATCGAGCCGCGGGACCGCGTCGTCCTGTTCGCGGCGCCGAATGTCATCAAAAAGGTCGAGAAGCTCTTCTCGGTCAGCCTCGAATTCTTCTAGGACCATCCATGTCACGCATTGCTTACGTCAACGGCCGCTACGTACCGCACGCCGATGCCTCCGTTCATATCGAGGATCGGGGCTACCAGTTCGCCGACGGCGTTTACGAGGTGGTCGCCGTTACCGGCGGCCGGCTGGTCGACGAACTGCCCCATCTCGACCGGCTGGACCGCTCCCTGCGCGAGCTGCGGATCGCCGCGCCGATGTCGCGGGCTGCGCTCCGCACCGTGTTGCGCGAGGTCGTCCGCCGCAATCGCGTTGCCAACGGCATCGTCTACCTCCAGGTCACGCGTGGCGCGGCCCCGCGCGATCACGCCTTCCCGAAGAGCGGCCTGTTTCCGGCCCTGGTGGTCACGGCCCGCTCCCAGGCCCCGAAACGCTCCCAGCAGGACGACGGCGTGGCCGTGATCACGGTGCCAGACATTCGCTGGAAACGCTGCGATATCAAATCCGTATCGCTTCTTCCCAATGTTCTGGCGAAGCAGACCGCGGTCGAGGCGGGCGCCTATGAGGCCTGGCAGATCGCGGCCGACGGTTGCGTTACGGAAGGCAGCGCGACCAATGCCTGGATCGTCTCCGGCGACAGGGCGCTCGTCACGCGCCCGGCCGACGAAAGCACCCTCGACGGGATCACCCGGCGCACCGTCATCGACATCGCTGCGCGCAATGGCTACCGGCTCGAGGAGCGTGGCTTCACGCTGGAGGAAGCCAAGCGGGCGGCCGAATGTTTCCTGACGAGCACGACCTCCTGGGTCATGCCGGTGACCAGCATCGACGGCGCCAGGATCGGCGACGGCGCGCCGGGGCCGCTGAGCCGCGCCCTGTTGTCGCACTACGCCGACTACGTCGCGTCCCTCGCATGAGCCTTCCCGCGCCGACCGCCGTCCTGTTCGACTGGGACAACACCCTGGTCGACAACTGGATCACCATCCGCGACGGCATCAACGCCGCGCTGACCGCCTTCGGCCATTCGCCCTGGACCGAGGCCGAGACCCGGCATCGCGTCCGCCATTCGCTGCGCGACAGCTTCCCGGCCCTGTTCGGCGACGAGTGGGAGCGGGCGCGGGACCTGTTCTACGAGACCGTGCGCGCGGGGCATCTCAAGACCCTGAAAATCCTCGCGGGCGCGCCCGAGATGCTCGCCGGCCTGGCGAACGCCGGGCTCTATCTCGGCGTGGTCAGCAACAAGCGCGGCGACCTGTTGCGCCGAGAGGCGGATCAACTCGGCTGGACCCGGTATTTCGGACGCCTGGTCGGCGCCGGCGACGCCGATCACGACAAGCCGGCGATCGATCCCGTCCTGATGGCCCTCTCGGCCGGCCCCCTGAGACCGAACCAATCGGTATGGTTCGTCGGTGACGCCGCAATCGACATGGAATGTGCGATCCGCGCCGAATGCACCCCGATCCTCGTGCGCACCGGCGACGAAGCGGAGGATGCTTTCAGCGCATGGCCACCCCGCCATACGGTGACGTCGCTTGATGAACTCCGAACCCTTGTCGATCGCGCATCGCGGTGACATATCAACGGTGTGGGACACGAAGGGGGCAACGAGATGCCTTCGTGGCCGGCAGCGTTCAACATCAAGAAAAACACGGCGAAGGAGCCGACAATGTCCTCAGAAAAAACACAAAATCTCCAGGACACATTTCTAAACCACATCCGCAAGAACAAGACGCCGGTGACAGTCTTTCTTGTGAATGGGGTCAAACTTCAGGGGATCGTAACCTGGTTCGACAATTTCTGTGTCTTGCTTCGGCGCGACCAGCATTCGCAGCTCGTCTACAAGCACGCGATTTCGACCGTGATGCCGTCGCAGCCCGTGCAGTTGTTCGAGCCCGACGCCGCGGAAGCAACCGCAACCTCTTGATAACGCGCGGTCTGGCGTGAGCGCGCCCGCTACCTTCGGGTTCGAGCGGGACGCTCATGGCAGCCTGGCTGCCTTCGTCATCCACCCGGACACGGGGGAGGGAGGCATTGGCGCGCCCAGTCCAGAGGATCGCCTCGACGAAGCGGCCGGTCTCGCACTCGCGATCGACCTCGATGTGCGCGACGCCTTCGTCGTCGGCGTCAAGCGGATCAGTCCGGCGACCTATCTCGGCCGCGGCCACGTCGACACCATCGGAGAACGCATCCAGGACGAGGAGATCGCCCTGGTCGTGATGGATTGCGCCCTGTCGCCGGGCCAGCAACGCAATCTGGAGCGCCGCTGGACGTGCAAGGTCATCGACCGCACGGCCCTGATTCTGGAAATCTTCGGGGCCCGTGCGCGGACCAAGGAAGGCCGCCTTCAGGTCGAGCTGGCCCATCTGACCTACCAGCGGAGCCGGCTGGTGCGGAGCTGGACCCATTTGGAGCGCCAGCGCGGCGGCTACGGCTTCCTCGGCGGCCCGGGCGAATCCCAGATCGAGCTCGACAGACGCCAGATCGACCAGCGGCTCGCCCGCTTGCGCCTCGACCTGGAAACCGTGCGCAAGCGCCGGGCGATCCAGCGCAAGGCGCGGCTCAAGGTGCCGTATCCGGTGATCGCCCTGGTCGGCTACACCAACGCCGGCAAGTCGACCCTGTTCAACCGGCTGACGGGCGCGACCGTGTTCGCCGAGGATCTTCTGTTCGCGACCCTCGACACGACGATGCGCGCGCTTGAGCTGCCGTCGGGCCACAAGGCCGTGCTGTCGGACACGGTCGGATTCATCTCCGATCTGCCCACGCAGCTCGTCGCGGCATTCCGGGCGACGCTCGAAGAGGTCACCGGCGCCGACATCATTCTCCACGTCCGCGACATCGCCCGGCCGGACACCGACGCCCAGTGCGAGAGCGTCAATCAGGTGCTGCGCGACCTCGGCCTTTCCGATCAGGTCGAGGCCGGACTGTTCGAAGCCTGGAACAAGACAGACCTGCTCGATCCCGAAGCCGCCGCCGCCCTGCAGGAGCGCGCGAACCGCGCCAACGGAACGGTCGTCCTGGTCTCGGCGGCGACCGGGCAGGGCTGCGACCGGCTGGTCGCTACGCTGGACGAGGCGCTCAACCGGCACCGGCGCACGCTTCACTTTTCCCTGGCGCACCGGCACGGCGAGGCCATTTCCTGGCTCTACGATCACGGCCGCGTCCTCGACCGGACCGACGACGCCGACCTCACCCACATCACCGTCGACCTGGCCCCCGAGGATGTTTCGCGCTTCGAGGCCCTGTGCACCCGTCTCGACGTCGACCCCCAGGCTTCCATCGGTTGACCCGATAGGCCTCGGCCACTATGTATTGGCACTCGCATTCGCAGAGTGCTAACCGCGCCGTGTCAACGACCCGACAAGGCGTTCCCGTCTTAATTACACAACAAGGAGGGCTGGTTCATGGAATTCAGGCCACTGCATGACCGTGTCCTGATCGAGCCGCTCGAAGCGGACGAAAAGACCGCCGGCGGCATCATAATCCCCGACACGGCCAAGGAAAAGCCCATGGAGGGCAAGGTCGTCGCGGCAGGCTCCGGCGCCCGCGCCGAGGATGGCAGCGTCACGCCGATGGATGTCAAGAAGGGCAATCGCGTCCTGTACGGCAAATGGTCGGGGACCGAAGTCAAGATTGATGGCAAGGACTACGTCATCATGAAGGAATCCGACATTCTCGGAATCATCGAGTAGGAGAGGGCCAATGGCGGCAAAAGACGTAAGATTCAGTACCGACGCCCGAGCCCGTATGCTCAAGGGCGTGGATACCCTGGCCAACGCGGTCAAGGTCACGCTGGGCCCCAAGGGACGCAATGTCGTGCTCGACAAGTCCTTCGGCGCGCCCCGGATCACCAAGGACGGCGTGAGCGTCGCCAAGGATATCGAACTCGAGGACAAGTTCGAGAACATGGGCGCTCAGATGGTTCGCGAAGTCGCGAGCAAGACCAGCGATCTCGCCGGTGACGGCACCACGACCGCGACCGTGCTTGCCCAGGCCATCGTCCGCGAAGGCTCCAAGGCGGTTGCCGCGGGCCTCAACCCGATGGATCTCAAGCGCGGCATCGACCTCGCCGTCGCCGCGGTTGTCGAGGACCTTCACAAGCGGTCCCGCGCGGTGAAGTCCAGCGCCGAGGTCGCCCAGGTCGGCACCATTTCCTCGAACGGGGACACGGAAGTCGGCGCGATGCTCGCCAAGGCGATGGAAACCGTGGGCAACGAGGGCGTCATCACGGTCGAGGAGGCCAAGGGCCTCGACACCGAACTCGACGTCGTCGAGGGCATGCAGTTCGACCGCGGCTACCTCTCGCCGTATTTCGTTACCAACGCCGAGAAGATGACCGTCGAGATGGAGGAGCCGTATATCCTCCTTCACGAAAAGAAGCTTTCCTCGCTGCAGCCCCTGCTGCCGCTGCTGGAAGCGGTGGTCCGCTCGAGCCGTCCCCTGGTGATCATCGCCGAGGACGTGGAGGGCGAGGCGCTGGCGACGCTCGTGGTCAACAAGCTGCGGGGCGGTCTGAAGATCGCCGCCGTCAAGGCGCCGGGCTTCGGCGATCGCCGCAAGGCGATGCTCGAGGACATGGCCATCCTGACCGGCGGCCAGGTCGTTTCCGACGACATCGGCATCAAGCTGGAGAGCGTGACGCTCGACATGCTCGGTTCGTCCGCGCGGGTCGACATCACCAAGGAAGAGACCATCATCGTCGACGGCTCCGGCAAGAAGAAGGAGATCGAGGCCCGCTGCAACCAGATCCGCCAGCAGGTCGAGGAGACCTCCTCCGACTATGACCGGGAGAAGCTGCAGGAGCGGTTGGCCAAGCTGGCCGGCGGCGTTGCGGTTATCCGGGCCGGCGGTGCCACCGAGATCGAGGTGAAGGAGCGCAAGGATCGCGTCGAAGACGCGATGCACGCGACCCGGGCCGCGGTCGAGGAGGGCATTGTCCCGGGCGGCGGCGTCGCGCTGCTGCGCGCCAGCGCCGTGCTGGAGAAGCTGAAAGCGGGCAACGACGACCAGCGCGTCGGCATCGAGATCATCCGCCGGGCGCTTGCGATGCCCCTGCGCCAGATCGCGGAGAACGCGGGCGTGGATGGTGCCGTGGTCGCCGGCAAGGTCTCCGAGAACAAGTCGGAGACTTTCGGCTTCAACGCCCAGAGCGGCAAGTACGAGGATCTGGTCAAGGCCGGTATCATCGACCCGACCAAGGTCGTGCGTACCGCTCTGCAGGACGCCGCCTCGATCGCGGGCCTGCTGGTCACGACCGAAGCCATGATCGCCGAGAAGCCCGAAGAGAAGGCGCCGGCCATGCCGGGCGGCGGCATGCCCGACATGGGTGGCATGGGCGGCATGGGTGGAATGGGCGGCATGGGTGGCATGGGCTTCTAAACCCGGCCGCAATGCGTCATTAGAGGGGGCCGCGGCGGATGTCGCGGCCCCTTTTTTATGACGCAGTGGATAAACATGTCCTTCGATCCCGATGCCGTTACGGCCCTTCTGGCGGAAGCCGGCCAGACCATCATCATGCCGCGGTTCCGCAACCTGCGGGCAGACCAGATCAGCACGAAGTCGGGGCCGAACGACCTGGTCACCGCGGCGGACCTGGAGTGCGAGGCCTTCCTGACCGAACGGCTCGCCGCGATGACCCCCGGCGCGGCCGTCCTGGGCGAAGAAGCCGTCGCTTCGAACCCCGGCCTGCTGGAGATGCTGTCCGGCAACGAGGGTGACATCTGGATCATCGATCCGATCGACGGCACCTACAATTTTGCCCATGGCGACGAGCGCTTCGCCATTCTCCTTGCCCTGACCCACAAAGGCACGACCCGGGCCGGCTGGATCCATTTCCCGACCACCGGCGAGACCTATTGCGCGGTCGCGAGCGAGGGGGCCTTCAAGAATGGCGAGCGTCTGCGGGTCGCCGCGCCCAAGCCGATCCGCCGGATGACGGCGGTTCTCTATGTGGGCAAGGGCAGGGCGCCCGCCCTCTACGACCGAATTCAATCGGTGAAACAGGAACTTGGCACGCGGCGGTTCGCGCGTTGTGTCGCCAGCGAATACGCCGGCCTCGCGTCCGGCGAGATCCACTATGCGATCTTCACCCGACAGCTACCGTGGGACCATGCCGCGGGCTGCCTGATCCATGCCGAGGCGGGCGGCGCCCAGGGCTATTTCGACGGCGAACCCTATCGCCTGCAGGAACGCGACCTGCCGCTGCTACTGGCCCCGGACGCCGCCAGCTGGGACGACCTCCATGCCTTCTTCGAACCAGACCGCGCTTAGTTCCCGCGTCTAGTTCCCGCGCCTAGCCGTCGCGGCTGAAGGCGAAGGGACTGAAGGCCTGCATCGTCGCCATGACCTCGATCGTGTTGACGTTCACATGCGGGGGCACGGTGGCGACATAGTGGATGATGTCGGCGATATCCTCGCCCGTGAGGGGCTGCAAGCCGGCATAGGGCTGTTTGGCCTTGTCGGCGTCGCCCTTGAAGCGGACCAGGGAGAACTCGGTCTCCGCCAGTCCCGGCTCGACGCTGGTCACCCGAACCCTGGTACCGATCAGGTCGGCGCGCAGGTTCAGCGAGAACTGGTGCACGAAGGCCTTGGTCGCGCCATAGACGTTGCCGCCGGGGTAGGGGTAGGTGCCCGCGACCGAGCCCAGGTTGATGACATGCCCTCGGTCGCGTTCGACCATGCCCGGCAGGATCGCGCGGGTGCAGTACATCAGCCCCTTGATGTTGGTATCGACCATCGTCTCCCAGTCGGAGAGCCTCGCGGCCTGGGCAGGCTCGAGACCGAGGGCCAGGCCCGCGTTGTTGACCAGGACGTCGACGGCCGCGAACTCCCGGGGCAGCGAACCCATCGCACTTGCGACGGCCGGCTCGTGCCGGACGTCCAGGACCAGTGAATGAGCGGCGTCGCCCAGTTCCTTGCGGAGCGCCGCCAGCCGTTCGGCCCGGCGTCCCGCCAGGATCACCCTGTAGCCTTCCTTCACGAACCGCCGCGCTGTCGCCTCGCCGAATCCGGCGGTCGCGCCGGTGATCAGGGCGGTGAGTGTCTTGTCTGACGGCATGCTTCCTCCTCGATCCGCTTGAAACGAATCACAAAAGATATTTCAGATGGTTAGTCGAATTTCTTGGCATCGAGCCACAGCGTTTCGAGCTCGTCGATCGAGGCATCCGCCGGAGACCGCCCGTCGCGGCGCAAGGCGTCTTCGACCTTGCCGAACCGGCGCTCGACCTTGCTGTTGGTGCCGCGCAGCGCAGTCTCCGGATCGACCTCAAGCCGCCGGGCGAGCTGCGCCAGGCTGAACAGGACGTCGCCCAGTTCCGCCTCGGCGCGGGCCTGATCGCCGGCCGAAATCTCAGCCTTGAGCTCGTCGATCTCCTCCGCGACCTTGTTCAGGATCCCCTGAATGTCGGGCCAGTCGAAGCCGACCCGCGCCGCGCGCTTGCCCAGCTTGGCCGCGCGCAGCAGGGCAGGCAGGGACAGGGGCACGCCGTCCAGCGCGCCGGCCTGACCGTCCCGCCGACCGCGCTCATGCGCCTTCTGCGCCTCCCAGGCGACGGTCTGGGCCGCCGCGCTGTCCACCGAGGCCTCGCCGAAGACGTGGGGATGGCGGCGGACCATCTTGTCGCACACAGCCTCGACCACGTCGTCGAAAGCGAAGGCGCCGCCTTCCTCGGCCATGCGGCTGTGGAAGACCACCTGGAACAGGAGATCGCCCAGCTCATCCTTGAGGTCGTCCATGTCGCCCCGCTCGATCGCGTCGGCGACTTCATAGGCTTCCTCGATCGTGTAGGGCGCGATTGTCCCGAAATCCTGTTCGACGTCCCACGGGCAGCCGTGGTCGGGATCGCGCAGACGCGCCATGATCGCGAGCAGGCGGGGCATGCCGGTAACGGCGGTAGGATCGGTCATCTGGATGTGAGCTGCCGGGTTGGAAAGGGCGTTGCGCCGACATTACCGCAACCGATCGAGACCGCAACCGTGGTCGTCCGGCCGGCCCCCGGCGCGGCCCGACTTGTCCTTCATACTGTGGAAACTATCTACTAGTAGACTATCGCTATCGAATTTCCGAAGAGGACGACGACATGGCGACAGCCCTCGCACAGCGCCGCTGGCGCTCCAAGAACCGGCCGATCAAGACCCAGCTCAACGTCATGGTCCGACGCCTGGTCCATGACGATCTCGCAGAACTGGCGGCGGACTGCGGACTGCGCGGCAAGGCCGAGGCGGTCTCCTTCGCGTCCTTCGTCGCCAAGGGACTCCAGCAATATGCTGAGCACGACACGGGCGCTGCGGAATTGCTCGACATCTTCCGGCAGAGTTACGACCGCGACCGCGATCTGTACGCCTGAAATGCTGGCGCTGGGGATGCAGGGAGAAGGCGGCTCAGTCGAGGGCGACGACGCTCTCGTGGAGCAGCCCTTGCCCGACGGCGCGCGGCTTGGCGGCCTCGGCGTCCGACGCCGGCAGGAAGGAGCTCTTGCCGCCGATAAGGTCGAGCGGAAGCAGCGAGACGCGCAGGAAGGCGCTGGCGCCGTCGAAGACATTGGCTCCGACCACCGGATCGTCACCAGGCTCGAACCAGGCGCCGCCGGGCCCGCATCCGACCACATCCGCCCCGATTTCGACGCAAACCCGGCCGTAGAGCAGGCGCCGGATCCCGGGGCCGCGGTGGAAGTGGCGCGGCGTTCGGGCGCCCGCGCTCAGATCGATCCGGTCGACCCGGAACAGCGCCTCCGGCGCGGCGGCGGACAACGCGAAGCTCTTCGACAGGACAACGTCGGCGAGGGCAGGGTCCAGCAGCGGTTCACGGGCATCGGCGGTTTCGCAGATCCAAAGGGACCCGTCGGCCGTTACCACGGCATCGGCGGCAAGCATCGAACCGGCGCCGGCGCTCAGGGTCACGGGGCCATCCGGCGCCTCGATCCGGCCTTCGCCTTCGGCCACGAACAGATAGCGCTCGGCGGCACCCGTGACACCGGCCCAGCGGCCAGCTTTCAGATCGTAGACGGTCAATCGCCTGTGTTGGGTCATCGGTCGCTCATGGTCCGGCGCTTGCATCCCGACACAGGGACCAAAGCCGAGGAAAAGGGTGGCCAGGAAGCCCCCCGATCCTACCTGATCTTGATTGCGCATAATGTATATTATGGTAAATAATGGACATATACATTATCCAGGACTTTGGGCCCCACCAAAGGCTTACAGGTCGATCGTCATGCCGTCATAGCCCGGTTCGACCCCCGCAGGACACCGCGCCACCACCGAGTCATAGTCCATCTCGGTGCCCATATGCGTCAGCACGGCGCGGCGCGGCCGCAGCCGCTCGATCCATGCCAGCGTCTTCTCCCAGTGCGGATGCGTCGGATGCGGCGCATCGCGAAAGCAATCCACGATCCACAGATCCAGTCCGGCGAAAACGTCGGCCGCTTCTTCCGGCAATTCAACCAGATCCGTCGAATAGGCAAAGTTGCCGATCCGGAAGCCCAGCGTCATCTCGCCGAAACCGTGATCCTGGGTAACCGGCTGTACATGGACGCCATTCAGCCGGAATGGGCCCTCGATGACGTGGCCGGCGGCGATCTTTGGATATGGCGTCCCGGGCAGCTGTTCGAAGGCGTAGCCGAAGCGCGCATGAAGCCGCTTCATCGTGACCGCGTCGGCATAGACGTCCATGGGATGGCCGTTGAACCGCGACAACCGCCGCAACTCATTGATGCCATGGGAATGATCGGCGTGATCGTGGGTATAGAGAACGTGCGAGACGCGCCCGATGCCCGTTGCCATGAGCTGGTCGCGCAGGTCCGGCGGCGTGTCGATCAGGATGCTGGCGTCGCCCTCGGCGACATGTACGGCGGCCCGTGTGCGGCGGTTCCTGGAATTGGCCGGGTCGCAGGCGCCCCAGTCGCCGCGACCGTCGGAGCCGCCGATCTGCGGCACGCCGTCCGATCCGCCACAGCCCAGGATCGTTACGCGCATGTCCTCAAACCGTTCACTGAGGCCGCGTTGCGCGGGTGAACAGCCGGTAGAAGTTGTCCGACGTCCGCGCCGCCACCTCCTCCACGCCCTGCCCGCGCAATTCGGCCAAAAATGACGCCGTATGAACGACATAGGACGGTTCGTTCGTGCGGCCTCTATGCGGAACCGGCGCCAGATACGGCGCGTCGGTCTCGACCAGGATCCGGTCGCCCGGAAGCTCCCTGGCAATCTCCTGCAACGGCTTGGCGCTCTTGAAGGTCAGAATCCCGGAAAAGGAAACGTAGAAGCCGAGCTCGATCGCCTTGTCGGCGAGCGCCTTCGTGCCGGTAAAGCAATGAATCACAGCGGGATACGCGCCCTTGTGATACTCGTCTTCCAGGATCGCGACGGTATCGTCATCCGCATCGCGGGCATGGACGATCAGCGGCAGGCCCGTGCGGCGCGCCGCGTCGATATGAGCCCGGAAGCTGACCTGCTGCCGGTCGCGGTCGCTGTGCATGTAATAGTAATCGAGCCCGGTTTCGCCGATGCCGACGACCCGTTCGTTCTCGACCGCTTCCAGCAATGGATCGGCGCTGTCGAGGCCCTCGGCATCCGCTTCGTGCGGATGGACGCCGACCGAACAGAAGATGTTCGGCCCGGCCTCGGTAAGCGCCAGGATGCGCGGGAATTCCGACAGTTTGGTGCAGATTGTCACCATCGTCTCGACACCCGCCGTGCGGGCGCGGCTGAGCACCCCCGGGAAATCCTTCTGGAGCGAGTCGAAGTCCAGATGGCAGTGGCTGTCGACCAGGCTCACGCGACCTCTTCCTCGACGAACCGCGGGAACACAGGCGCCGGCGCCGGGATGTCCCTGCCGGCCTCAAGATGATCTTCCAGATCACTGAAATTACGGCAATTTTCGGGAACAGAGAGCTGATCAAGGAGAAGTGCTGCGCCGTCGGGCACGACCGGCTGGACATAGATGCCGAGCATCCGGATGACGTCGGCCAGGACGTAGAGCACCGTGTTCATGCGCGCCGGATCGGTCTTGCGCAGGGCCCAGGGCGCCTGGGCGTCGACATAGCGGTTGGCCTCGGCGACGACACGCCAGACGGCTTCCAGCATCCGGTGGATCTGGAACTGCTTCATCTCGTCCCGGGCAATCGGCAGCAGGGCGCGCGCGGCATCCACCAGCGCCTCGTCCTCGGCGGTCCGCGGTCCGGGCTCGGGCACCCTGCCCCCGCAGTTCTTCGCGATCATCGACAGGACGCGCTGGCCCAGGTTGCCGAGGTCGTTGGCGAGATCGCTGTTGATCCGCTGGACGATCGACTCCCTGGAAAAGGACCCGTCGTTGCCGTAGGGCACCTCGCGCATCAGGAAATAGCGCATCTGGTCGAGCCCGAAAGTGGCCTTCATCGCCTCGGGCGTCACCACGTTGCCCAGCGATTTCGACATCTTCTGGCCCTCGATGGTGAGGAACCCGTGGCCGAAGACGCATTTCGGCAGCTCGATGCCGGCCGACATCAGGAAGGCCGGCCAATAGATGGCGTGGAAGCGCAGGATGTCCTTGCCGATGATGTGGACGTCGGCCGGCCAGTAGCGCCACAGCGGGTCGTCCGCGTCGGGATAGCCCAGCGCCGTGATGTAGTTGGTGAGCGCGTCGAGCCAGACATACATGATGTGGTCCGGATCGCCCGGCACCGGCACGCCCCAGTTGAAGCTGGTCCGGGAGATCGAGAGGTCCCTCAGCCCCTGCTTGACGAAGCTGACCACCTCGTTGCGCCGGTAGTGCGGCAGGATGAAATCCGGATTGGCGTCATAATAGGCGAGCAGCTTGTCCTGATAGGCGGACAGGCGGAAGAAGTAGCTCGACTCCTCGACCCAATCGACCTCGGTGCCCGTGCCCTTGGCGCGCCGCACGCCGTCGTCGCCGACCTCGGTCTCGTCCTCGCCGTAGAAGCCCTCGTCGCGGACCGAATACCAGCCGGCGTAGCTGTCCAGATAGATGTCGCCGTTGGCCGCCAGCTTCTCCCAGATCGCTTGGGAGGCCCGGTAGTGCTTGTCTTCCGTCGTGCGGATGAAATCGTCGTAGGAGACGCCCAGGTCGTCGTCCATGGTCCGGAAGGTCGCCGCGATCTCGTCGCAGAACGCCTTGGGCTCCCTGCCCGCCTTGCGGGCCGAGCGTTCGACCTTCTGACCATGCTCGTCGGTCCCCGTGAGAAAGCGCACGTCATAGCCGTCCAGGCGCTTGAACCGGGCGATCACGTCGGTCGAGATCGCCTCGTAGGCGTGGCCCAGATGGGGCTCGCCGTTGACGTAGGAGATCGCGGTGGTGATGTAGAATTTGGGCTTGTCGGTCATCGGGTCGGTGTCTCGGACTGCCGGTCGGCGACCGGCACGGCACGGCGTTCAGCGGGATCGGAGGCGTCGTCGCCTTTTCCCACAGGGAACCGGCGGGTGCAAGGCGAGCTAACCTAATCCGCCCGGCCGGCTATTCCAGCGGCCTCGACACGCAGGAAGGCGTCGAGGATGACCTGCTTGCGGTCGAGGTTGCGCGCCTCGGCCATCAGGAACAGGCGGCCGACGGCCTCCCAGACGTCCCAGCACGACTGCGCGCTGCCCGCCCCGCCCCGGCGCGCGAGCAGCTTCGCTCGCTCGGCCAGCCAGCCGCCCAGGATTTCCCCGACCAGGCGAAAGCCCGGCAGCGCCTCGGCGCGCGCGAACCGGTCGGCGAAGGCAAGCAGCCGCCCGCGATCGACGGTCCTGGACGCCTCGAGGATCTGGGCCACGTCGCGGCGCAGGGTCAGGCCCTTGTCGGCGACCAGCGCGACCGCACGCCCCGGGCTGCCCTGGGCCATCTCCGCCAGCAGATCGAGGTCGTTGCCCGCGATATCCGGTAGCAGAGCCGCGACCGTCGCCTGGAAATCGTCGCCTTCGAGCGGCCGCATCCGCAGCAGCCGACAGCGCGAGCGGATCGTCGGAAGCACCGTTCCGATCGCATGATTAACGAGCAAAAACAGGCACTTCGCCGGCGGTTCCTCGAGAAACTTCAAAAGCGCGTTGGCGGCGTTGCGGTTGAAGTCGTCGATCGAATCGACGATGACGACCCGCCAGCCGCCGTCGGCCGCCGTACCGCGGATGAACGGCGCCATCGCGCGCACGTCGTCGACCACCACCTCGCGGCCTTTCCCGGTGCTCGTTTCGGTCGACAGCACGCGCAGGTTCGGATGGGCGCGGTTGGCAACCAGCGGCACCACCGGGTGATCCTCGGCGGTCGACAGCGGTGCCCCCTCCCCCAGCAGGTCGGGGAGGGGTTCGGCGCCCGCCAGGACGAACCGCGCCGCCCGGTAGGCCAGGGTCGCCTTGCCGATCCCGCGCGGCCCCGACAGCATCCAGGCGTGGGCCATCCGGCCGGACTCAAGCGCGCTGGCCAGGGTCGCCGCGGCCTCCCCGTGGCCGAACAGGCGCGTTGTCTCCCGGGGATGCGGGATGGCGGGCGCGTCGTCGCTCATTGCGCCGCCCGCTCCCGCCCCGGCTCCAGCAAGGACGTCTCGACCGTCCGCCAGACCGTAGCCGCCACCGCCTCTTCCGTCCGGGTCGCGTCGACGAGCCGGCAGCGTTCCGGCTCCCGCTCGGCAATCGCGCGGAAGGTCCCGTTCACCCGCTCGTGGAAGGCGCGGGCCATCTGCTCGTATCGATTTTCCGTGTCGGCGCGCGATCCCGCACGCTCGAGCCCCACGTCCAGGGGGACATCCAGGACCACGGTCAGGTCCGGTGCGATGTCCGGCACCATCAGAGCATGAAGCTGATGGATCGTCTCCAGGGCGATGCCGTGGCCGCCACCCTGATAGGCCACCGTGGAATCGATGAACCGGTCGCAGACGACCCAGGTGCCCCGGGCCAACGCCGGGCGGATGATCTTCTCGACATGGTCGCGGCGCGCCGCAACGTGGAGCAGTGTCTCGGTCTCTGCATCCCAGCGCCCCGTCGCGCCGGAAACCAGCAAGGCACGGATCATTTCCGCCCCTTGCGTGCCGCCCGGCTCACGTGTCACCTCGACCGCGATCCCCCGCTCCGTCAAGGCCGCCGCCAACCGCCGGACCTGGGTCGACTTGCCGCTTCCCTCGCCGCCCTCGAAGGTGATGAACCGCCCGCGGCTCATTGCTTTTCGGCGGCGCGCCGGAAGCTCCACTCCAGCAGCCGGGCAGCCTCTCGCTTGCGGTCGCTCTCCGATTTGAGGCCGTTGACCACCAGGATCAGCCGCCGTGTCCCGCGTTTGGCGGACACGACCAGTCCATAGCCCCCGGCCCGGGTCTGACCGGTCTTGAGGCCGTCGACGCCGGGCAAGCCGAGCAGCGGATTGCGGTTCCTGTAGGTCTTGCCGGCATGGGTGAAGCTGGGCTGACCGAAATAGGCGTAGTAGCGGGGGAATTTCGCGATGATGATCCCCGCCACGAGGGCGACGTCCTCCGCCGACATGCGGTGGCCCTTGGCGGTGAAGCCGGTGGCGTTGCGAAAGCGGCTCCGCTTCATGCCGAGTTGCTTCGCCCGCTTCGTCATAAGGCGCGCGAACTTGGCCTCGGTTCCCGCGACCCGTTCCGCCAGAGCGACGGCGGCATCATTGGCCGAATGGATGATCATGGCCTGGAGCAGCGCGCCGAGGGGGACGCTGTCGCCGGACCTGAGCGACAGTCGCGATCCGCGTTGCCGGGCCGCCCGCTTGGATATCGTGACCGGCTCGTCCAGGCGGAGCGACTTGTTGCGGAGCCCCTCGAACACCAGCAGGGCCGTCATCAGCTTGGTCATCGAGGACGGCGCCATGGCGCGATCGGCACGCTTCTCGAAGAGAACGCGCGTGGTGGGATACTCAATCACCAGCGCCTGGCGCGCCCTGGTCGACGGCTGGTCCGCGGCCACGGGCGCGGTAGCGCCTGCCAGAAGGAACGCGAAACCACAAGCGATACGGTGGCAAATACGAGTAGAAACCATGCCCCGACTATAGCGAATCGGGCCGGCTACTCTACGACTATTCGCGCGTCCTCATAGCCCTTGCTGCGAATGCGGCCGAGCAGCGCACGGCCTTCCGCGCGCGAGGCAACGGGCCCGACCCGCACGCGGTAGAAGGTCGCCCGGTCGACCCGGCGCACGGCGATACGGGTCAGGGCGATGCCCCGCAGCCGTTCGCCGGTCCGCATGGCATTGCTGCGCTCCGTGAAGGAGCCGACCTGGATGAAGAGCTGCCGGTCGTTCTTGTCCGGCCGGGACACCATGGCCGGTTGGCGAAACTCCGGATGGAGCGCGACCGGACGGCCGACCGACGAGGGCCCGACTCCCGGACTGAGCTGGTTGAGGCGCGCCGCGATAGCCTGCTGGTCCATGGCGCCCGGGCGCC
>CAMYMQ010000429.1 GCA_947259335.1 uncultured Alphaproteobacteria bacterium
AGCGCCCGGGCACGGTCCGCGGCCTCCTCGGAAAGGCCGTTCATCTTCCAGTTTCCGGCGATCAGGGGCGTCGGTGCCATGCGCGAAATTTCCTTCCGGGACAGTCGTGGATGGGTTTGCGAACCCGTGGCCGTTGAATATCAGCCGGGACACCCAAGATTAACCGCCAACTTCGCGGCTTGTAAGGCCGATCCGGTGTTCCCTATGATGCCGCGCGCCGCCCGGTCCACCCTTGCCGCCGGCGTTCCCGACGTTTCCTGAAAGCGAGGTCCGCGCTCCAATGCTGCAGGCGATCAGACGAGGTTCTCGTTCCTGGTTCGGAATCATCCTGGCGGTGATCCTGATTCCGCCCTTCGCCGTGGTCGGTGTCGACTACATCTTCCAGGGCGGTCTGACCCGCTCGGCGGCCGTGATCACCGTCGGCGATCTCGAAATCGCGGGCACCCAGTTCGAGCGCGACTACCGCAACCGGATCAACGCGGTCCAGCGGCAGTTCAAGACGCCGCTCGACTACAAGACCGCCAAGCGGCTGGGGCTGGTCGAGCGCATCACCGAGGGCATGGTCTCCCGGCTGTTGTACCAGCAGGCCACGAACACATTCGAGATCCTGATCTCGGACGCGGTGGTCCGGCAGGACATCGTCTCCAGCCAGGCGTTCCGGGGCGTGTCCGGCCAGTTCGACGCCGGCGTGTTCCAGCGCGTGCTGCGCGATGCCGGCCTGTCGGAGGCGGGCTATATCGAGGGTCGCCGGGTCGAGATCGCCAGCGAGTACCTGCTCAACGGCGTGCGGACGATCGGCGCTCTTCCGGCGTCCTATGTCGACCGCATCTACAGCTTCCGCAACCAGAAGCGGACCGCCTCGATGGTCGTGGTGCCGTCGGCCACGGTCGGCGACGTGCCCAAGCCGACCGAAGCCCAACTGGCTGCCTTCCACAAGGAGCACGCCAAGGAGTTCACCGCGCCGGAATACCGCACCCTGACCGCGATCGTGATCCGGCCCCAGGATGTCGCCGACCGGATCAAGCTCGACGACGCCGTGCTCAAGGCCGAGTATGAGCGGCGCAAGCATGAGTTCACGACCCCCGAAAAGCGCCAGCTGGAACAGATCGTTGTTCGCGACGAGGAGATGGCGAAGAAGATCCAGGCGGCCTTGCTCGGGGGACGGTCCTTCGAGACCGTGGCCAAGGAGGTCGCCAAGCAGCCGGTTCTCTCGCTGGGCACCGTCACCAAGGCCGGCCTGCCCGTCCCCGCGCTGGGCGAGGCGGCGTTCAAGATCGGCCAGAACGAGGTCACCGAGCCGGTCAAGAGCCCGCTCGGCTGGCATGTCATCCGGGTGGTCAAGATCGAGCCCGAGACGGTCAAGCCCTTCGACGAGGTCAAGGACACCCTGCGCCAGGACCTGACCAAGAAGCGCGCGGCGCCGATCGTCACCGAGCTTCGCAATCAGGTCGACGACTCGCTGGGCGGCGGCCTGAAGCTGGGCGAGATCGCCAAGCGTTTGAAACTGAAGCTCTATGAGGTGCCCGCGATCGACCGGCAGGGCAAGGACGAGGCGGGCAAGGCCGTCGATCTGCCCGCACGCTCGACAGTCGTCACCAAGGGCTTCGGGCAGAAGCCGAACGCCTATCTGGAGGTCGTGGATCTCCCGGACAATGGCGGCTTCTACGTGGTCCAGGTCGAAAAGGTGACCCCGTCGGCGCTGCGTCCGCTCGACACGGTCCGCGCCCAGGTCGCCAAGGAGTGGACCGAGGCTGAGCGCGCCAAGCTCGCCAAGGCCAAGGCTGACGCAATCGCCAAGCAGGCCCGCGACGGCAAGAAGCTCGCCGAACTGGCGGAGGGCGACAAGCTGGCGGTGACCGAGACCAAGCCGCTGAACCGCTATGCCGAGACCGGCGACGCGTCGGTCTCCAAGGCCGTGCGCACCGCGCTGTTCCGCGCGCAGAAGACCGGCGATGTCGTGGTCGCCGAGACCGACAAGGGATGGGCCGTGGCCCGGCTGACCAAGATCGAGAAGCCGGCGGTCAAGAAGGACGACGCCGACCGCAAGAAGATCCTGGAGTCGATGGAAAAGGCCTATGGCGCCGAGCTGTTCGCCCAGTTCGACGACCATCTGCGCAAGATATTCCCGATCGAGATCAACCAAAAATCGATCGACGCCTTGTTCACCAGCCAGAACAACTGACCGCCGGCCCCGGTCCAATGGTTCGACGCCGATGACCCGCCTGACCCACATTGACAAGGACGGTGCGGTGATGGTCGACGTCACCGACAAGGCCCCGACCGATCGGACCGCGGTCGCCAGCGGTGCCGTCCTGATGCGGCCGGAGACGCTCGCGCTGATTCAGGAGGCCGGGGTCAAGAAGGGCGATGTTCTGTCGGTCGCCCAGCTCGCCGGCATCATGGGCGCGAAGCGGACGCCCGACCTGATCCCCCTGTGCCATCCCCTCCCCGTCTCCTCCGTGCGCGTCATTCTCGCCTGCGATCCCGAGCGCAGCGCAGTGACTATCGAGGCGACGGTCAAGACCACCGGCCGCACCGGGGTGGAGATGGAGGCGCTGACGGCGGTTTCGACGGCGGCGCTGACCGTCTACGACATGTGCAAGGCGGTCGACCGCGACATGGTGCTGACCGGGATCCGGCTGGAGCACAAGTCGGGCGGAAAATCGGGCGCCTACGACCGCGCCGCGACGCCCGAACCCGACCCCGCCGCGCAATGATTTCCGTCGCCGAGGCGCAGTCGCGCATTCTCTCGGCCTTCGCGCCGCTCGCCGCCGAAACCGTATCGCTGACCGACGGGGTCGGCCGCGTCCTCGCCGGGGATGTCGTCGCCCGGCTGACCCAGCCGCCCGTGGCCGTCTCCGCGATGGACGGCTACGCGGTCCGGGCCGCGGATGTCGCCCGGGTCCCGGCCGCGCTCACCCAGATCGGCCGGTCGGCGGCCGG
>CAMYMQ010000430.1 GCA_947259335.1 uncultured Alphaproteobacteria bacterium
CCAGAAGGCCCGCGACGAAGCGGCGCCCCCGGCCCCCGGGCCGGGCCAGATCGAGGTCGTCACCACCTATCTCGAGATGCGGGAGGCGCCGAGCCGGTCCACTGTCGCGCCGCCCCCCGGCACCGCCCTGCTGAAGCTGGAGGAACCGTCGGTCGCCTTCTATCGCTTCCTGTACGAGACGGTCGGCGGCCCGTGGCTCTGGTACGAGCGCCGCCAAATGGACGACGACGCCCTGCGCGAGATCATCACGGATCCCGAGGTCGATATCTATGTCCTCTATGCCGGTGGCGAGCCGGCGGGCTATGCCGAACTGGACCGGCGCACCCGGGGCGAGATCGAGCTCGCCTATCTGGGCCTGCGGCCCGGCCAGGTCGGCAAGGGGCTGGGGATCTTCCTGCTGTCGGCGGCGGTCGCGTCGGCCTGGCGGCACGGACCCGACCGGCTGTGGGTTCACACCTGCAACCTCGACCATCCCCGGGCCCTCGGCCTCTATCAGCGGGCCGGCTTCTCGGTGTGCGGCCAGGAACGTACGATCATCGACGATCCAAGGACCGCCGGATGGTTCTCGGACCCGAAAAATACGGGTGATCCTGCCCGGACAAGCGGTTAAACTGCGACCAATGAGTTCAACGCGGGTGGATCAGTCCGGGACAGACCCCGGGAAAACGAAGAGGGAAGAAACATGAAGCGGACCGCAACCAAACTGCTCGCCGTCGCCTTTCTGCTCGGCGCAGGCTCCGTCGTCCTGAGTGCCTGCAACACGGTTGCCGGCGTCGGCGAGGATGTCTCGGCCGTCGGCAAGGGCGTGACCAAGGGCGCCCAGAAGACCAAGTCGAAGATGTAGGCTGGGTCTGCGATCCAGGCGGCCGCGCCCCCCGGGGCGCGCATGCTCGATACGAGGGGCGGCCATTGGCCGCCCCTTTGCCTTTGGGCCCGGCCGCGCGCTCAGTGACCCAGGATCTGGCTCAGGAACAGCTTGGTCCGCTCGTGCTGGGGATTGTTGAAGAAGGTCTCGGGCGCGTTCTGCTCGATGATCTGGCCCTCGTCCATGAAGATGACCCGGTCGGCGACCCGGCGCGCGAAGCCCATCTCGTGGGTCACGCACAGCATGGTCATGCCTTCCTCCGCCAACTCGACCATGACGTCGAGCACTTCGGCGATCATCTCGGGGTCGAGCGCCGAGGTCGGCTCGTCGAACAGCATGATCTTGGGGTTCATGCACAACGACCGGGCGATGGCGACGCGTTGCTGCTGGCCGCCCGAGAGCTGGCCCGGGAACTTGGCCGCCTGTTCGGGGATCTTGACCCGCTCGAGATAGTGCATGGCCGTCCGCTCGGCCTCGGCCTTGGATTGCTTGCGCACCCAGATCGGCGCGAGCGTGAGGTTCTGCAGGACGGTCAGATGCGGGAACAGGTTGAAGTGCTGGAACACCATGCCGACTTCGCGGCGGATCTCGTCGATCTTCTTGATGTCGTTGGTCAGCTCGATGCCGTCGACGACGATCTTGCCGCGCTGATGCTCTTCCAGCCGGTTGATGCAGCGGATCATGGTCGACTTGCCCGATCCCGAGGGGCCGCAGATGACGATCCGCTCGCGGGCATAGACCGTCAGGTTGATATCCTTGAGAACGTGGAAGGATCCATACCACTTGTGGACCCCGGACAGCTCGACCGCGACCTCGTCGGCCGCCGCCGATGCGACCTTCTGTTGTGCTGCTTCCGCCATCACTCCCTCCCCTTCCCCTCGCCTCAGTGCTGCCGGCCGGTGTTCAGTTTGCGCTCCAGTCTGACGCTGTAGCGCGACATGCCGAAGCAGAAGGCCCAGTAGACCAGCGCCGCGAAGACATATCCCGTCATCGGCACGTTAGGGGCGGCCCAGGCGTTGTCGTTGAGGCCGGTCTGGATCGTCCCGAGAAAATCGAACAGCCCGATGATCAGCACCAGGGTGGTGTCCTTGAACAGTGCGATGAAGCTGTTGACGATCCCCGGTATCACGATGGTCAGGGCCTGGGGCAGCACGATCAGGCGCATCGACTTCCAGTAGCTCAGGCCCATCGCCGAGGCGGCCTCGTACTGGCCCTTCGGGATCGCCTGCAGGCCGCCGCGCACCACCTCCGCCATATAGGCCGCCGAGAACAGCGCCACGCCGATCAAGGCGCGCAGAAGCTGGTTGAAGGTCACGCCTTCGGGCAGGAACAACGGGAACATGACCGAGGCCATGAACAGCACCGTGATCAGCGGCACGCCGCGCCAGAACTCGATGAAGACAATGCACAGGTTGCGGATTGCGGGCATGTCCGACCGCCGTCCGAGCGCGAGCAGCACACCCAGCGGCAGCGACGCGGTGATGCCGGTCATCGCGATCACCAGGGTGAGCATCATGCCGCCCCACTTGTTGGTCGGCACGATCTCCAGACCCAGCCCGCCGTACATGAGGATGAAGCCGACGATCGGAAAGGCGAGCAGGAACAGGCCCACCGCGTATGCCCGGATGCGCCCCTGGCCGAACAGGATGGGGACGATCAGCGCGATGGCGAAGATTCCGGTCACGTCGACCCGCCAGCGCTCCGCGTCGGGATAGAAGCCGTACATGAACTGGGAGAAGCGCGCCGTGACGAAACCCCAGCAGGCTCCGTCCGGCGACTTGGCGCAATCCGCCCGCCCCGACGCCGACCAGACCGCGTCGAAAATCGTGAAATTCAGGAGTACGTCGGCGATCAGGAAGATGATGATCGCGCCGACGATGGTGAGCACGGTGTTGTCGATGACCGGATTGCCGAAGGCCACGCGGGCGACGATACGCACGCCCACCGCGATCAGAATGCCGATGACGATGCTGCCCATGATCGACACGCCGCCGAACCAGGCCGCCGCGAGAAAGGCCACACCGAAGGGCACGAGGGTCAGCGACGTATCGGGACCGGTCGAGAACAGGTTGGCGCGCAGCCATCCGACCACGCCGACCGTCGAGGCGGGTGCCGGCAGCGCCGGGTGCTGGCCCGGCGCGTAGCGCGGCGTGACGACGTCGTCCATTGCCATGTCAGCGCTCCACCAGCGCCACGCGGGCGTTGTACCAGTTCATCAGGCCCGCCGTGCCCAGGCTCAGGAGCAGATAGACGCCCATCGTGATGGCGACGACCTCCACCGCCTGGCCGGTCTGGTTCAGGGTCGTGCCCATGAAGACCGCCACCAGGTCGGGATAGGCGATCGCCACCGCGAGCGACGAATTCTTGGTCAGGTTGAGATACTGGCTGGTCATCGGCGGGATGATCACGCGCAGCGCCTGGGGAATGATGATCAGCCGCATCGTCAGGTTGGGCCGGAAACCGAGCGCATAGGCCGCCTCGGTCTGGCCGTGGCTGACCGCCTGGATGCCCGAGCGGACATTCTCCGCGATGAAGGCCGCGGTGTAGACCGACAGCGCGATCACCAGCGAGAACAGCTCGGGAATGATGGTTACGCCGCCGGTGAAATTGAAGCCGGTCAGCGCCGGAACGTCGAAGTTCAGAGGATTGCCGACGGCGAGCATGATGACGAAATAGGCGAGGACAGGGACACCGAAGATCAGTCCCAGGCCGGTCCACAGCACCGGTTTGCGCTCGCCGGTCGCCTCCTGGCGCTTGCGTTCGCGCCGGAGCAGCCAGAGGGTCGCCGCGATGCCGGCCGCGAACAGCCCCAGCACGATATAGAAGCCCCCGAAGGGCTCCGGGCTGGGAAGATAAAGCCCGCGATTGTTCAGATAGACCACGCCCAGGAGCGAGATGCTGTCGCGCGGCCCCGGCAGCGGCTTCAGGACCGCGTGGTACCAGAAGAAGATCTGCAACAGGAGCGGAATGTTGCGGAAGGTCTCGACGTAGGCGGCCGCCATCTTGGCGATCAGCCAGTTGGACGACAGGCGCGCGACCCCGACCACGAAGCCGACCAAGGTCGCGAAAAAGATGCCGATGATCGCAACGAGGAGCGTGTTGAGCAGACCGACGACGAAGGCCTGACCGAACGACGAGTCCGACGTGTACGGAACCAGCGACTGGATGATGTCGAAGCCGGCCCGGTCGTTGAGGAAACCGAGGCCCGAGGCGATATTCTGCCGGCGCATGTTGTCGATCGTGTTGTCGACCAGATACCAGCCGACCAGCAGCACGATGAGCAGGGTCACGGCCTGAAAGACGAGTGACCGGATGCGCGGATCGCGGAACCACGCCACTTTCGGCGTCTCAGTGGTGACCGAAACAGCGCCGCTCATGATATGTCCGAGTATGTCACAGGGCTGGGAAAGGAAGAGCCCCGGACGCTGTGCGTCCGGGGCCCGTTAGATCCTACCGGAAGGGCGGTGCGTAGAGGATGCCGCCCTTGTTCCAAAGGTTGTTGACCCCGCGCTCGAGGCCGATCGGCTTGACGTTGCGGTCATAGACTTCCGCATAGTTGCCGACCTGCTTGACGATGCGATAGGCCCAGTCGTTGTCGAGGCCGATGTACGAGCCGTACTTGCCGTCGGTACCCAACAGACGCTTGATCTCGGGGTTCTTGGCCGACTTCATCTGATCGGCGTTCTTCGACGTCACGCCGAGCTCCTCGGCGATGATCATGGCATTCAGGGTCCAGCGCGCGATGTTGGCGAACTGGTCGTCGCCCTGGCGAACGGCCGGGCCGAGCGGCTCTTTCGAGATCACCTCCGGCAGCACCATATGCTCGTCCGGGTTCTTCATCTTGGTCCGCTGCGCGGCGAGGCCCGAGCGGTCCGTCGTGTAGACGTCGCAACGGCCGGCGTCATAGGCCGCGACCACCTCGTTCGAGTTCTCGAACGCGACGACCTTGTACTGCATGTTGTGCGACTTGAAGTAGTCGGCGACGTTCAGCTCGGTGGTCGTGCCGGTGTTGGTGCAGACCTGTGCGCCGGACAGCTTCAGCGCGCTAGTGACGCCGAGCTTCTTGCGAACCATGAAGCCCTGGCCGTCGTAGTAGAGGACGCCGACGAAGTTGATGCCCAGGTTGGTGTCACGCGTGAAGGTCCAGGTGGTGTTGCGCGACAGGACGTCGATCTCGCCCGACTGCAGGGCCGTGAAACGCACCTTGGCCGACAGCGGCACGTATTTGACCTTGCTTGCGTCGCCGAGGATGGCGGCGGCCATCGCCCGGCAGAAGTCGACGTCGATGCCGGTCCATTTACCTTTGTCATCGGGGTTGGAGAAGCCCGGCAGTCCCTGGCTGACGCCGCATTTGAGGACGCCTTCCTTCTTGATGTTGTCGAGCGTCGCAGCCTGAGCCCCGGCAGCGATCATGCCGCTCGCGGCCACCGCGAGAGCGGCCCGGTTGATCCATTTCATCGTGTTCACTCCTCACTCCCTGGTTGGACTTGCCGCGCCCGCAAATGCGCCAGCGACGGCGTTACCAATTCGCCTAGCCACGGCTTGATTGCGCGGTCGCGGCGATTTGTGTCGAAAAGTTAAACATCTGCGAAGGCTCCCGGCAACTGTGACGCAGCGGTGCCGGTGCCACATTGTCGGGGCTGGGACCTTGTGTTAAGGGCCATGGCATGAAGCGAGACACCACACTCATCGCCGCGGGACGCCATCCCGAAGACCAGTTCGGCGCGGTCAACACCCCGATCTACCAAGCCTCGACGATCACCCGGCCGACACTTGCGGACTGGGAAGCATCGCGCGACGAGCGTTATCAGAAAGGGAAATATGTCTACGGCCGCTTCGGAACGCCGACCACCGGCGCCCTCGAGGAAGCGGTTGCAGCCCTGGAAGGCGCGGACCGCGCCGTTGCGGTTTCGTCCGGCATGGCGGCCTGTGCCGCCGCCATTCTGGCCTGCGTGAAGGGCGGCGATCACATTCTCGTACCCGACGCCGTCTATTTCCCGGTCCGCAACTTCTGCAACGCCTTCCTGGCGCCATTCGGGGTCGAGACAACCTTCTACGACCCGACAATCGGCAAGGGAATCGCGTCATTGCTGCGCGACAACACCCGGCTGATATACCTGGAAGCGCCGGGCTCGCAGACCTTCGAGATGCAGGACGTGCCGGCGATCACGGCGATCGCGCGCGAACGCGGCATCTACACCGCCTTCGACAATACCTGGGGCACGCCCCTTTTGTTCCGGCCGCTGGAGCATGGCGTCGATTTCTCGATCAACGCCGCGACCAAGTATTTCGTGGGCCATTCGGACGCCATGCTGGGCGTCGTGAGCGTCCGCGAGGAGCTGTTCAAGCCGCTCAAGGACGCCGCCATGTTCACCGGCAACGGGCCGGGCGCGCACGAGGCCTATCTGGGGCTGCGCGGATTGCGGACCATGGGAGTCCGCCTGGAGCGCCACGGGCGCAACACCCTGCGCGTGACCCGCTGGTTCGCCCAGCAGAAGGGCGTCCACAAGGTTCTGTACCCGGCCCTGCCCGACGACCCGGGGCACGCGATCTGGCGGCGCGACTTCGACGGCGCGTCTGGCCTGTTCTCGGTCATGTTCGAGCCGTTCGAGAAGAAGGCCGTCGCCGCCTTCGTCGACGACCTCGAACACTTCCTGATCGGCGCGAGCTTCGGCGGCTACGAGAGCCTCGTGCTGCCGTTCGACCCGAGCAAGAACCGGACCGCCACCGAGTGGCGCGCGCCCGGTCCGTGCCTGCGTTTCCACATCGGCCTGGAGGATCCGGACGACCTGATCGCCGACCTGGACAAGGGGCTGGCGCGGATGCGCGCGGCCTGACGGTGCGGCGATGGCCTCTCCCGTCCAGTTCCGCAGCGAGCGCAAGGCGGCGCGGCTCCACGATCCTCGTCACGCCTTCGCCCTGCGCACTGTGGAGAGCGAGGTCCGCTGGGATCCGCTGACCGGGGACAGTGGCCGCATCTGCCACTTTGCCTTCAATTCGGCGCCGCCGGCAGACCTCCAGACACTGGTCGAAACATCGAAGCAGACCTGTCCGTTCTGCGGCGACAAGGTCAACACGGTGACGCCGACGTTCGCGGGAGACGAGATTCCCGAAGGCCGCCTGCGCCACGGCGATGCCGTGTTGTTCCCCAACCTGTTTCCCTACGACGACGTGTCCGCGGTCGCCGTGATCTCCAGGAACCACTTCGTGCCGATGGACGACGTGCCGGAACAGGCGATCGTCGACGGCCTCGGCGTTGCCCGCGACTTCTTCGAAAGATCCGCCCCGGACCCGGGCCCGCGCTGGAGCATCGTCAACTGGAACTACATGCCGCCGTCCGGCGGATCCCAGGTCCATCCCCACATGCAGGTCGTCCATACCGCCAATCCGGGCAACGCCATCCTGCGCCTCCAGGCCGCCGAGCGGGACTGGCGGGCGCGGCATCGGCGGCCCTACGCCGCCATGCTGATCGAGGCCGAACACGCCGCCGGTGACCGCTGGATCGGCGAAACAGACGGGGTGGTTTTCCTGGCTCCCTACGTGCCTGCCGGACTGCTCGGCGACGTCACCGCCATCTTCGCCGATACGGCAACCCTGGCCGACCTCGACGACACCAGGATCGAAGCCTTCGCGCGCGGACTGCGGCGCCTGCTGCGCGGCTTTTCGGCCAAGGGGCTCTGGAGCTTCAATCTCGTCCTGTTTCCCGCGCCGGTCGGTGCCGATGCGTCGACCCACTGGCTGATGGCGCGCATCGTGCCCCGCCTCTATATCAATCCCGCGCTGCACGTGACCGACGTCGCCTACATGCCGCTTCTCCTGGAGGAGCGTTTTGCGATGACCTGGCCCGAAGACACGGCGGCCCACCTGAGGCCCTTCCTGCGCGGCGAAGCCGCCGGCGGGAGCCCGGGGCCGCGCCCGGCCGCCGCCTGACCCAACGACGGAGACCTCCGCTTGACCAACGCCAATCTCTACCAGCTGTTCCGCGAGCGGACCGCGCCCCATGCCGCCGACACCTTCCTTGAGACCGCCGACGCGGCCTACACCTATGGCGATCTCGACACCGAATCTGGCCGGCTCGCCCGGCTCCTCCGGGACCAGGGGGTCGAACCCGGCGACCGGGTCATCGTGCAGGTGGATAAATCGCCGGCGGCCGTCTTCCTCTATCTTGCCTGCCTCCGCGCGGGCGCGATCTATATCCCGCTGAACACGGCTTACACCCCGGCCGAGGTCGACTACTTCGTGGGCGACGCCGAGCCCGCGCTGATGGTGGTGCGGTCCGAGAGCCAGGCCGACCTTGGCCGGATCGCCGCCGAGCGCAAGGTCCCCAAGCTGCTGACCCTCGACGCCGACGGATCCGGCACCCTGGCGGACGCGGCCTCGGGCCTGACGCCGGACCCCGGCATCGAGCCGCGCGAACCCGACGACATCGCGGCGATCCTCTACACCTCGGGCACCACGGGCCGTTCCAAGGGCGCGATGCTCAGCCACGACAATCTGTCGTCCAACGCCCTGACCCTGCACGCCTATTGGGGCTTCGTCCCAGGCGACGTGCTGCTCCACATCCTGCCCATCTATCATGTCCACGGACTGTTCGTGGCGCTCCACACCGCGATCCTGAACGCCTCGAAGATCCTCTTCCACGACCGCTTCGACCCGGCGCGCCTGGTCGCCGACCTGCCCCGGGCGACGGTGCTCATGGGCGTGCCGACCCACTATGTCCGCCTGCTCGACCAGGACGGCTTCGACACGCCCGGCTGCGCGGGCATGCGGCTCTTCGTCTCCGGGTCCGCGCCGTTGCTCGCGGACACGTTCGAGTCGTTCCGGGCCCGCACCGGCCACACGATTCTCGAGCGCTACGGCATGACCGAGGCCGGCATGATCACTTCCAACCCGTATGACGGCGAACGGATCGCCGGGACCGTGGGCTATCCGCTGCCGGGCGTCTCCGCGCGGGTGGTCGGCGAGGACGGCCGGGAAGTGCCGCACGGCGAAGCCGGCGTGCTGGAGATCACCGGTCCCAACGTCTTCAAGGGCTATTGGCGGATGCCCGAAAAGACCGCCGCCGAATTCCGCGACGACGGCTATTTCATCACGGGCGATGTCGCGACGATGGCGGAGGACGGCCGGGTCGCCATCGTCGGCCGGGCCAAGGACCTGATCATTTCGGGCGGACTCAACGTCTACCCCAAGGAGATCGAGTCGCTGATCGACGATCTGCCCGGCGTCAAGGAATCGGCGGTGATCGGCGTCCCCCATCCCGATTTCGGCGAGGGCGTCACCGCCGTGATCGTGCCCGACGGCACGGCCGAGGTGGCGGCCGAGACCGTCACCGCCTTCCTCAAGGACAAGCTGGCCACCTTCAAGCAGCCCAAGACCGTGTTGTTCGTCGACGAGTTGCCGCGGAACACGATGGGCAAGGTTCAGAAGGCCGAACTGCGCGACCGCTATCAGGACCTCTATTCGGTCCGATAGACCTTTTCCCGATCGAGGGAGCGGTAAAGTTCCCGAAACCGCTCGACACAGGCGGCAAGCGAGAAATCGGCCTCGATCCGCTGTCGCGCCCGCACGCCGAACTCGCGCCGCAGATCGGGACTGTCGACCAGCGTCTGGATGGCGGCGGCCAACTGGTCGGGCGCGCGCGGCGGAACGATGAGCCCGGCGGGACCAACGAGGTGGCGGCTGTCGCCCACATCGGTCGCGACCGCCGCGAGCCCGGTCGCCATGCCCTCGGCGATGGCATTGGACAGGCCCTCGCCGAACGCGGACCCGGAGACGACAATGTCGGACGCCGCCAGCAAGGCGGGCACATCGCTCCTGCGGCCCAGCGCCAGCACCGGACCATCCGCTTCGAGCGCGTCCGTCCCCTCGCCGACCAGCAGCGCGTGCGCCCCGGTCACATGCCTGAAGGCGTCGAGGAAGCCCCGGTGGTCCTTCATCGGATCGACCCGCGCGACCAGACACACGACGACCGCGTCGCCGGTCAGGCCCAGCTCCGCGCGCAGGCGCTGCCGAGCCTCGGGGTCAGGCTGAAAACGGCCGATGTCGACGCCGTTCTGGATCACTTCGAACCGGCGGGCGCGATAGCCGTGGGCCTCGTGCACCGTGCGCCCTGTCCTGGAGTTCGCGACGATCACATCGGGCGCCGCGGAGAACCGGGTGCACAGCCCGATCACCCGCCTCAAGCCCGGCCCGTACTGGCTCAAATCCATGTCCGAACACCGGACGCCCCAGATGAGCCGGGTCCGGCCGCGCCGGCCTGATAACCGTAAGGCGCCCAGGGCGGCGAGATCGCCATGGTACATCCAGCTCTGGACGATATCGGGCTTCAGCTGGCGGATCAGGCGGCCCAGGGCGAACAGTCGCGAAACCGAGACGCGCCCGGGCCGCATTCCAAGCGAAATGACGGGCACACCGGCCTGCTCGATCGCCGACCCGAAGTGGCCCCGATCGATCAGGCTGACGACACCCAAGGGACGCGCCGCCTCGGGAAGCGCCGCCACGAGCTGGGCCAGACTATGCTCCGCCCCGCCGGTGCCCAGACCGGTGATGACATGAAGTACTCGAGGATCGGACACTTTCTGCCCCGCTCACCCTGGTGCCGGCGTCGCCATGTCGGCCGGCGCTCACTTGCGATTGACAGCCCACCGGCGCCGGCACGTGACGCCTATATAGCGGATATTTCGGTGTGTCAGGCAAAGGGCCGTTCGGAACGCCGCCGGCGGGACGCGAATCAAATTCCGGCAGCGGGAATTGGGGACTGTCGCCGGCCGCGCTCAGGCGTCTATAACCCGGACGAGGCTTGGCACCCCCATGGACCGGCCCACGCAATCCCCTAACCAAGCCGGTGCGCCGGCACCGCACCCGATGGATGCACGACCCCTTCCCTCTGCCCTCGCCCACACCGACGAGATCGTTGCCCGCCTGAACGGCCGGCCGCGGGCCATCCTGCTCGACTATGACGGGACGCTCACGCCGATCGCGGCGAAGCCGGAGCTGGCCATATTGGACGCGGGCGTCCGCGACCTGCTCCGCCGGCTCGAAACCGTCGCGACCGTCGGCATCATCACCGGACGCGACATGGCGACGATCCGGAACCTGATCGGCGTGGACGGACTGGCCGTCGCCTCCGATCACGGTTTCGACGTGCTCCTGCCCGACGGTCATCGCACGACGGTCCCGGGCGCGGAGGTCTATGGCGCCGTGATCGACGCGCTTGGCAGCGCGGCCGAAACCGCCCTGGAGGGTCTCGAGGGCGCGATGGTCGAGGTGAAGCCCTATTCGGTCGCGATCCATTTCCGCCAGACGCCCGACGCCCAGGTCGCCGCGGTGGAAGCCGCAGTCGGCGATGTAATCCGGGACTTTCCGCAGTTTCGCGCCGCGCCGGGCAAGAAGGTCCTGGAACTCCGCCCCGACATGGACTGGCACAAGGGCTCGGCGCTGCTCGCGATAATCGAGGCGCTCGGCGTCGATCCCGACCGGACGCTGTTCATCGGCGACGACGTGACCGACGAGGATGCGTTCCGGGCGCTCGGCGACCGGGGAACGACCATCCTCGTCGCCGAGGAACCGCGGCAGACCGCGGCGCGGTACCGGCTGCGCAACACCGGGGAAGTCGCCCGGTTGCTGGCGCAGATCTACGACCGGCTGACCTGATCGGACCGCTGGGAGCGGGTCAGATCGGGTCCATGCTGACAGCCTTTTCCGGCACGCCGGGGCTGCCGCCTCCGATATGATCATTGAATTCGGTCGAGTCGCCCAAGGTGGTCAGGAAGTCGTCACGCCAGTCGTCGATCGTATAGCTCCGCAGGACCGCCATCAGCGACTCCCACCGCTTTCGGCGCTCCTCCACCGGCATGTTGATCGCCCGGAACATGGCGTCGGCGACCTGCTGCTTGTCATACGGATTGACCAGCAGCGCATCGCGCATCGATTCCGCCGCGCCGGCGAAGCGCGACAGGATCAGCACCCCCGGGTCCATAGGATCCTGGGCCGCCACGAATTCCTTGGCGACCAGGTTCATGCCGTCCCGCAGCGGCGTCACCAGGCCGATCCCGGCGAGCCGGTAGAGGCCCGCCAGGGACTCCTGGGCATAGGCGCGCTGGACATAGCGGATCGGCACCCAGTCGAACTCCGCGAAACGGCCGTTGATATGGCCGCAGGTCTCGTCGAGCCGGTGCCGCATGTCGACATATTCCGGAATGGTCGAGCGCGACGGTGGCGCAACCTGGAGCATGCTGATCCGCCGCCGCACCTCAGGATGATCGTCCAGCAGCTGCTCGAAAGCGTCGAGCCTCTGCTGCAGGCCCTTGGAATAGTCCAGCCGGTCGACGCCGATGATCAGGTCGCGGCCGCCCAGGCTGCTGATCATCCGGTGCCGCTCGCGCTGGGCGACACCGCTGATCGCGAGGTTCGCGAAGGCGTCGGGCTCGATCCCGATCGGAAACACCTTGGTCCGCACACCGACGTCGAAGGCCCGGGCGACCGACCCCTCCTCGACGGTGCCGCCCATTTCGCGGGTGACGTAGTCGTTGAAGGCGCGCAGGTCGCGTTTCGCCTGGAAGCCGATCAGGTTGTAGGCGAACAGGTCCCGGACCAGCGCCCGGTGTTTGGGAATCGCGGCGATGATCGACGGCACCGGCATCGGCACGTGAAGGAAGAAGCCGATCGGCGTCGAAACGCCGAGCGCCCGGAGCTCGCGCGCCAGGGGTATGAGGTGAAAGTCCTGCACCCAGATGACGTCGTCGGGCCTCAGCATGGGAGCGAGACGCTGGGCGAAATAGGCGTTCACCGCGATATAGCGGCGGTAGGCGGCCGGGTCGAACGAGGCCAGATGGACAAGCTGGTGGAACACCGGCCACAGGACCCGGTTCGAATAGCCGGCGTAGTAGCCGTCGTAGTCGCTCTGGGTCAGGTCGACCGTCGCGATGCTGGCCGATCCGGCCTTGCGCAGATCGGGACTGCGGCTCCGTTCCTCGGAAATCTTGCCGGACCAGCCGAACCACAGACCGCCCTGGTCGCGAATGACGTTCATGAGGGCGACCTGCAGGCCGCCGACCGGCGGGCCCGCACCCGGCGTTCGGTTGGAGACGATAACGGAGCGCGTCACTGGTTTGGTTTAACTCGCTGATCAGGCTGCTACGGAGACTTGTCAGTGGCGCCATCATAGCAGAGGCATCCCGCTTGCGGTCACCGTCATAGGCTAATGCTGCGATCGACCCTGAGGCGATGCGAACGGCTGCGCAACGCGCCGAAAGGCTCTAGGATATCGGCAGCGAACTTCGGTGGAGCGTCACGATGACACGCAACCGTTTATTCCCCCTGGCCGGCGCCTTTTTTCTCCTGACCGTCGTCACGGCGGGGCCCGCCTTCGCCGACGCGATCGACGGCGACTGGTGCTCTCGCGACGGCCGCCGGCTGTCGATCTCGGGGCCGCGGATCGTCACACCCGGCGGTCACAGCATCGCCGGCACCTATTCGCGTCACGCCTTCGCCTACAAGGTGCCGGCGTCCGAAACCGGCGCCGGCACGGCGGTCGACATGACGCTTGCCGACGAGCACACGCTGCATCTGCGCAACGCGGGCGATCCCAAGGCGCAAGTCTGGAAACGGTGTCAGAAGCCCGGTAGCTGACGCCGCCCGGCCGGCGGCCCCGGGCGATTACTTCGGGTTGTCGGACTTCTTGGGCTCGGGCGCCTTGGCCAGGTCGGTCCGGGCCGCCCGGTCGAGCTCGACCATGAACTTGGCCATCGCCCGTTTCACCGTATCGCTCTCGTTGGCGAGCTTTTCGAGCAGGCCGCCGAGCATGCCCATGCCCTCGAGATTGCCGACATTGGCGACGCAAGCCCAATCCTTGCCCTTGCGGGCGCATTTGGGCTTGAGGACGGCGCTGGCCCGGGCCGGTTCGTCGCTGCTGTTTCCGCTGATCTCGCAGGTGACCTTGAGGGTGGGCAGGCTGACCTCGGCGCCCTTGACCACGTCGGCATAGACCTCCGCCTTGCGGAAGGCGATCGGCACGGTGCAGCGGGCCGTCTCGATGACGCCCTGGGTCGCCTTCTTGAGCCGCTCGCGATGCTCCTTGTCGAGACCGCCCGCGACCACGCAGTCGATCGCGTCCCGGGCCGCGTCGTTCATCTGCTCGAGGCACTTGGATGAGTCGAGGTCGGCGCGCGCGCCCGGCACGGCCACCATCATCGCGACCGCCAGCATGCCTGCGAACTTGATCAAATAACTCGTCATCGCCCTATCCGCACAAACGCTTCCACACCAAACCGAGGCGGCGCCCCCATCGCCTCGGCCCACTCCCGGTCATCCTACTTCGAAATACGAGCGGGCAAGTGGAAATTGTCCCCCGCAGGTCCGCATCCCGGCCCTCGGCCGTCTCATGGTGCGGGCGGGGGGACTTGAACCCCCACTGCCTTGCGGCAAACGGATTTTAAGTCCGTTGCGTCTACCAATTCCGCCACGCCCGCCCCCCGGAGGGAGCCCATACTCTGCCCTATCCCACGCGGCGTTGCCACCATGCCGGGGCGCGGCTTGCCGCCGCGCGGCCGCGCCGATAGTGTCGTCTTCCCGAAGGCCCGGCGCGCTCCTGTCGCCCGTTGCCGAAGCGAGCCGATCCGCCATCATGCCATCCCGTCCAAACCATCCCCTGCCGCCCGCCGACGCCCCTCCGGGCGCGGCCGCGCCACTGTGGCGGAGCCGGCGCCTGTGGCACCCGATCGGCTATACCTTCACGGGCCTGTGGATGCTGGGCGTCCTGTTCGTGACCGGCGGCAATTCGCGGCATCCGCTGTTCGACTATATTTTCGCGGTGCCGCTGGTGGCCTGGATCCTCGGCCTGGTGGTTTCCTTTCTGGTCAAACGACGGATCGCCAATTCCTGATCCGAAACGTCGCCGGGCGTGACGGCGGTCACTGTCCGCGCATCCTGGTTCTGACATTCTCCATCCATCGGACGGAGGCCCCGTCACCGATCAACAAATGTCACGAACCGGACAAAACCGTCAGGACCAGGAAAGGACCACAACCATGAAGAAGACCCTTATCGGAATCGCCGCCGCTGCCGCCATCGTCGCGGGCGCCGCGGGCGCGGCCCAGGCCGCGAGCCCCG
>CAMYMQ010000431.1 GCA_947259335.1 uncultured Alphaproteobacteria bacterium
AACGACAGCCGGTCGATCCGCACCGGCCGGGCCGGCAGGTCGGGCGGCGCGTCGGCGCGGGCGAGGTCGTAGGCGCGGCGGCCGTCGACCTTGATCGCGGAAAAGGCCGGCGGCTTCTGGTCGATCGTGCCGGTGAAGTCGGGCAGCAGGGCTTCGATCCGCGCCGCTTCCGGGCGGACGGCGCTGGTCTCGGTCACCCGGCCCTCGGCGTCGTCGGTTTCCCGCGCCTCGCCCCAGCGCACGGTGAAGCGGTAGGTCTTCTGGCCGTCCATCATGTAGGGGACGGTCTTGGTCGCCTCGCCCAGGGCCACCGGCAGGATGCCCGTGGCGAGCGGATCGAGCGTGCCGGCGTGGCCCGCCTTCTGTGCCTGGAACAGCCGCCGTACCGCGCCGACCGCGCGGGTCGACGTCATGCCCTTCGCCTTGTCGATGACAACCCAGCCGTGGACCGGGAGGCCCTTACGCTTCCTTGCCATCGTCGGGTCCCCCTCGGGGGGCGTCGCCCGCGTCGGTGTCCTTGCCGCGGCTCTCCTGCCCGTCCCCGTGCCCGTCTTCGTGCCCGTCTTCGTGCTCGTCTTCGTGCTCGCCCAGATCGCGGGCGACGCGCGGGTCGCGCAGCAGCGCATCGATGCGGTTGGCGGCGTCGAACGACCGGTCCGCCTCGAACCGGAGGGTCGGCACGAACTTGAGGTGGATCATGTGGCCCAGCCGCCCGCGCAGGAAGGCGGACGCCCGGTTGAGCGCGGCCACCGTGGGCTCGACGTCGACCCCGCCGAGCGGGGTGACGAAGGCGGTGGCGACCTTCAGGTCCGGCGTCGGCCGGACCTCGGTCACAGTCACTGAAATCTCCTGCAGATCGGGATCCCGGAAAGCCTCGCGCGCGAGGATCTCCGACAGGGCGTGCCGGATTTCCTCACCGACGCGCAGCTGACGCTGGCTCGGTTCCGCCGATGCTCGATGGCCCATCGTCGATCACGCTTCGGTCCACGCGCGGCGGACGCCGGGCCGGGGCATGCCCCGGCGGCGCCCTACAGCTCGCGCGCGACCTCCTCGACCTCGTAGCACTCGATCTGGTCGCCGACGCGGATGTCCTGGTAGTTCTCGAAGGACATGCCGCATTCCATGCCGCCGCGGACTTCCTTGACCTCGTCTTTGAAGCGCTTGAGCGTCGCCAGGCTGCCCTCGTGGACGACGACGTTGTCGCGCAGCAGGCGCACGCCGGCGCCCCGCTTGACCAGTCCCTCGGTCACCCGGCAACCGGCGACGTTGCCGACCTTCGACACCTTGAACACCTCCAGGATCTCGGCGTAGCCGAGGAAGGTCTCGCGGCGCTCCGGGGCGAGCATGCCCGAGAGCATGCCCTTGATGTCGTCGTTGATGTCGTAGATGACCGAGTAGTAGCGGATGTCGACGCCATCGCGCTCGGCCAGTTCGCGGGCCTGGGCGTTGGCGCGGACGTTGAAGGCGATGATCAGACCGCCCGACGCCTTGGCCAGGGTGATGTCCGATTCGCTGATCGCGCCGACGCCCGAATGGAGCGTCTGCACCTTGACCTCGTCGGTCGACAGGCCTTCGAGCATGCCGGTGATCGCCTCGGCCGAGCCCTGGACGTCCGCCTTGATCAGGATCGGCAGCTCCTGCGCCACGCCCGCCTTGATCATCGAGAACATCTGCTCGATCGAGCCGCGGACCGCGACGGACTCCTTCTTCGCCGTACGCTGGCGGTATTCGGAGATCTCGCGGGCGCGGGATTCGTTCTCGACCACCGAGAACTCGTCACCGGCCGAGGGCGTGCCCTGAAGGCCGAGCACCTCGACCGGATTGCTCGGGCCTGCCTCGTCGATGGTCTCGCCGTGGTCGTTGACCAGGGCGCGCACCCGGCCCCATTCGCCGCCAGCGATGAAGACATCGCCCACCCTGAGCGTGCCGCGCTGGATCAGCACGGTCGCCACCGGGCCGCGTCCGCGCTCCAGCTTCGACTCGACCACGATGCCCTGGGCGGCCCGGTCGGGGTTGGCCCGGAGCTCGAGCAGTTCGGCCTGGAGCAGGATCGCCTCCTCGAGCTTGTCGAGGTTGGTCTTCTCCTTGGCCGACACCTCGACCGAGAGGACGTCGCCGCCCATTTCCTCGACCTGGATGTCGTGCTGCAGCAGCTCGGTCCGCACCTTGCTCGGGTCGGCGCCCTTCGCGTCGATCTTGTTGATCGCCACGATCAGCGGCACGCCGGCCGCCTTGGCATGGGCGATGGCCTCCATCGTCTGGGGCTGCACGCCGTCGTCGGCCGCGACCACGAGAACGACGATGTCGGTCACGTTCGCGCCGCGCGCGCGCATCTGCGTGAAGGCGGCGTGGCCCGGCGTGTCCAGGAAGGTGATCCGCTGTCCGGTCGAGAGAGCGACCTGATAGGCGCCGATATGCTGGGTGATGCCCCCGGCCTCGCGCGCGACCACGTCGGTCTCGCGCAGGGCGTCGAGCAGCGACGTCTTGCCGTGATCGACATGGCCCATGATCGTGACCACCGGCGCCCGGGGCTTGAGATCCTCGGGCCGGTCCTCGTCGCCGCCGAGGCCGATCTCGACATCGGATTCGGAAACGCGCTTGATGCGGTGGCCGAACTCCTCGACCAGCAGCTCGGCCGTGTCCGCGTCGAGCGTCTGATTGATTGTCGCCATCACATCCATCTTCATGAGCGCCTTCACCAGGTCGGCGCCCTTTTCGGCCATGCGGTTGGCGAGTTCCTGAACCGTGATCGATTCGGGAACCACGACCTCGCGCGACATTTTCTTGTATTCGCCCTGCGACTGCAGTTCGCGCTGGCGCTGGCGCTCGCGTTCGCGGCGGCGGCGGGTGGCCGCCTCGGACCGCTTGCGCTCCATGCCGGCGTCGCCGATCTCGAGCGCCTGGGTGATCGTCAGGCGGCCCTCGCGCCGGCGCGGC
>CAMYMQ010000432.1 GCA_947259335.1 uncultured Alphaproteobacteria bacterium
GATGTCCCGGGCGCGCAGGTCGGCGTCGTCGGTCCCCAGCGCGAAAGTCAGGCACCGCTCCGCCGGCAGGTCGGCGGCCAGCGCGGCGCTCTCCGCGTTGTCGAGGTTGACCACCGCCCTCCCGGCCCGGCCGACGAAGTCCGCGAACAGGGCGCGCAGCTCGGGCAGCGGCTTGTGGTCGACGGCGATGTTGGTCAGCACCGCGACCGAGGGCGTGTAGAGCGCGATCGAGCCGTCGCTCTCGTCGGTCTCGCTGACGAACAGGTCGGCCGAGCCGGAGACCGCGCTGGCGAAGGGCGCGTCGGGCGAGGCGAAATTCTTCATCACCGCGCCGTTGACCACAGTCGGGTTCCGCCCGGCCCGGTGCAGGATCCAGCCGACCATGCCGGTCGTGGTCGACTTCCCGCTGGTGCCGCCCACCGCAACGCTGGTGTCCGCCGCGTTGAACAGCTGCGCGAGCAGGCCGGCCCGCGAGATCAACTCGGCGCCGACCCGCCGCGCGGCCTGCACGTCGGGCACGCTCTCCTCCACGGCCGCCGAGGTGACCACGGTCTGCGCGGCGGTCGTCACCCCGCTGCCGTCCTGGGGAAACAGCGCGATCCCCCGGGCGCGCAGGGCGTCGAACTTGGCGGCGCTGCGGCCCTGGTCCAGGGCGCGGTCGGACCCGGCGACCGTAAAGCCGCGGTCGCGCAGGATCGTCGCCAGGGGCAGCATGCCGCTGCCGCCGATGCCGCAGAAGAAATAGGGCTTGTCATCGCTCATCCGGGCGCGACTTTACCCATGGGCATCGCGCGCGATAAGCGGATACTGACGAAGAAACGAACGGAGCGGCTCGGGTGAGGGGCAAGCGGATGCGGATCGGGGTGGTCGCGCCCAGCGCGCGGATCGACCAGAGCGTGGCCGACCGGGTGGCCGCCGTTGCCGCCGCTCGGTTCGGCGATGGCGCGCCGGAGCTGGTCTTCCATCCTCAATGCTTTCTGTCTTCCGGCCATTTCGCCGGGGACGACGCGGCGCGGGCGGCGGCCTTCCTGGAGGTCGCCAACGATCCCGGCATCGACGCCCTGTGGTTCGCGCGCGGCGGCTACGGCGCCTGCCGGCTGGCCGAGACCGTCCTGCCGAGGCTGACCGCGCCGGCGCGGGCCAAGCGCTATCTCGGCTATTCCGACGCGGGCTTCCTGCTGGGCGGCCTGTATGCGCAAGGGTTCGATACGCTGGCGCACGGCCCGATGGTCTCGGACATTCGCCGCGACGGCGGCGAGGCAGCGGTCGAACGGGCGCTCACCTGGCTGATCGCCGGCGATCCGGCGACCCTCGAACCCCATGTCTCAGCGGACGCCCCGGCCGCGGCCTTCAACCTGACCATCCTCAGCCAGCTCCTCGGCACGCCCTGGCAGCCGGACCTGACCGGCCATGTGCTCATGCTGGAGGAGGTCGAGGAACCGATGTACCGGATCGACCGCTACCTGTTCCACGTTACCAGCAATCCGTCGATCCGCCGGGTCGCGGGCATCCGGCTGGGGCGGGTCAGCGAGATCGTGCCGAACGACCCCGACTTCGCGCTGACCGAGGAGCAGGTCATCGAACACTGGTGCGCGAAGGCCGGCATCCCCTACCTCGGCCGCGCCGACGTCGGCCACGACATCGCCAACAAGGTGGTGCCCTTCGGGCGGGGGCCGGGCGGCTAGCATCCGCGGCCTGGCCCTCCGATGACGAATGAGGCCAGTCATCGCCTGGGTCCCGGATCGGCCTGCGGCCGTCCGGGAATGCAAGTGTTAGTGCTTCATTTTTCAAGCCCGCGTCCCCGGCCGGAGCGAAACGGAGAGCCGGGGTCCGGGCGCGTCGCCGCCGGGCGTCAGCCGCGCATGCGCTCCCGCACATGCGCCAGCAGGCCCCGCGAGGCCGCCTCGATCAGGTCCAGCACATGCTCGAACCCGTCCGGACCGCCGTAATAGGGATCGGGCACGTCGAACCGGCCCGAGCCGGGGGCGAAGTCGAGGAACAGGCGCAGCTTGTCGGCCGCGTCGGGCGGGGCGGCGCTCTCCAGCAGGCGCAGGTGGCCCCGGTCCATCGCCAGGATCAGGTCGAAACTCTCGAAATCGTCGGCCGTCACCCGGCGCGCGGTCTGGCCCGCCATCGAATAGCCGCGCTGCTCCGCCGTCTCCGCCGAGCGGTCGTCCGGAGGCTCGCCGACGTGATAGCCGTGGGTGCCGGCCGACTCGACCACGACGGTCCCGCCCAGACCCTCGGCCTCGGCCAGGTGCCGGAACACCGCCTCGGCGGTGGGCGAGCGGCAGATGTTGCCGGTGCATACGAACAGGATCTTCATGCGGGGTCGAAGATCATCGGGTCGGCGGGCTGGACTTCGGAGTTGAGCAGTTCGAGGTGGTAGGGGGTCACCCCGTCGCCGGGCCGTTCTTCAAGCGCGTAGAAGATCGAGGTCTTCCGCGCGTACTTCTCGCGAAGCTCCACGTGGGTGACGATGGCGTCCCTCGCCTCGCCGTCCGGTGTCTCCCGGACCCGAAAGTTGGCCAGAAGCGCAACCGCCGCATGGTCGCCCGCCTCCGCCTCTTCCCGCAAGGCATCGACCAGCGCCTCGAAGTCGCTGACAGTGTCGCCCGAATCGTCGATCGACTCCGGGAAGACGCCCTCGGTCCCCCCGTTGGCGTCGACAGTGATGGCGAAGGGGATGAACCCGCCGTCTTCGCGCAGCGTCTCCGTCACGGTCGCCAGCGCGTGCTCCAGTATCGGGGTCGGGTCCCAGTCGTCCGGCAGCTCGGCCATGGGGTCGATACTAGGAGACTGCTCCGCATTTTCAAAGGTGCGGCACTTGCCCGCCGGTTTGCGAGAGGTCACGTTTAGCTGAGCGAAAACACCTCCATCGGAACCATGCAAGACAGACGCTCGGGCAACATCGTCATCCTGACCGGGGCCGGCATTTCCAAGGAATCCGGCATCGACACCTTCCGCGACGCCGACGGTCTGTGGAACAAGGTCAACATCGAGGACGTGGCGACGCCCGAGGGTTTCGCGCGCAACCCGGCGATGGTCCACGACTTCTACAACGAGCGGCGGCGCGGCCTCCTGGGCGACAACATCCGGCCCAACGCGGCCCACGCGGCGCTCGCCCGGCTGGAGGCCGAATGGCCCGGCGAGGTCCTGCTGGTCACCCAGAACATCGACAACCTGCACGAGGCAGGCGGGTCGAAGAACCTCATCCACATGCACGGCGAGATGTTCAAGGCGCGCTGCGAGGATTGCCACGCCGTCCACGACTGGCGCGAGGACCTGTCGCTCCAGACCCATTGCCCGGCCTGCGAGGCGCCCGGCGGGATGCGCCCGCACGTGGTCTGGTTCGGCGAGATGCCCTTCGACATGGACCGGATCTACGCCGCGCTGTCCCAGTGCGGCCTGTTCCTCTCGATCGGCACGTCCGGCAACGTCTATCCGGCGGCGGGATTCGTCCAGGAGGCGATCTTCTCGGCCCGGGCCCACACGGTCGAGCTCAACCTCGAACCGTCCGAGGGGGCGACCCTGTTCGCGGAAACGGACTATGGCCCCGCCACGGAGATCGTCCCGCGCTATGTCGATAAGCTGCTGGCCGAGGGATGGTGATCGAGGTTCGAATTCTTCATCCGACCCCCTTCCCTGACCCTCCCCCTCAAGGGGGGAGGGGATTCCGTTGTTGTCCGGCTACTCCCAGTTCCCCCTCCCCCCTTGAGGGGGTGGGACGGGGAGGGGGGTGATGGCGCCGCCAATCCCGACGTCCGCCCAGGAAGATTCCCTAGACGCGCTACTCACCGAAATCCGCGGCTGCCGGCTATGCGGGGAGGCGCTGCCGCTCGGCCCCCGGCCGGTGGTGCGGGCGTCGGCGACGGCGCGGGTGATGATCGTCGGCCAGGCGCCGGGGACCAAGGTCCACGCGACCGGCATCCCCTTCAACGACCCGTCGGGCGACCGGCTGCGCGGCTGGCTCGGC
>CAMYMQ010000433.1 GCA_947259335.1 uncultured Alphaproteobacteria bacterium
CGGCTGATCGCGATCCTGCATGTCGTGCTCGAGCGCAACGCCACCGAGGCGATCCTGCTGCCGTTCAAGCTGGGGCTGCGCGACGCGCTGGCCTCGCTGGGCGGCGCGGCCGAACGCCGGTTCGGGCTGGCCGCGGGCGAGGGCGCGAGCTTCCTGTTGCAGGCCTACGCGCTGGTCATCGGCTACAGCCATCTCGACGCCGAGTCGCCGGCCGTGCGCGCCCTGCTCGCGCGCGACGACCTCGCGTCCCTGCGCATCGATTTCGAAACCGGCCTGAGCGCGGCGCTGATCCGCCTGTGCGCGGGCTACCGGACCTGATCCCGCCCACGGGATACGACGGAACAGGAGAACGGCCATGAGCACACAGGATCTGTCCGGCAAGACCGCGCTGGTCACGGGGGCGTCGTCGGGGCTGGGCGTCGATTTCGCCCGTCAGCTCGCCGGGATGGGCGCGGACCTGGTGATCGTCGCCCGGCGCGGCGACGCGCTCGAGGCGCTGAAGGCCGAGATCGAGGCGGCCCAGAAGGTCGCGGTTCGGGTCGAGGCGATGGACCTGAGCGCGCCCGGCGCCGCCCAGGCGCTGCACGGCAAGCTGTCCGCCGAGGGCGTGGGGGTCGACATCCTGGTCAACAACGCGGGCTATGGCCTCTACGGCCGGTTCCTCGACCAGCCGCTCGACGGCATCGAGGCGATGATCCGACTCAACGTCGGAACCCTGACCGCGCTGACCTGGCTGTTCGGCACCGACATGGCGAAGCGCGGCTGGGGCCGGATCCTGCAGGTCGCGTCGACCGGCGCCTTCCAGGCGACGCCCGGCTATGCCGCCTACGCCGCGACCAAGGGCTTCGTGCTGCTGCTCGGCGAGGCGGTCAACCATGAGCTCAAGGGCTCGGGCGTCAGCTGCACCGTGTTCTCGCCGGGCCCGACGCGGTCGGAGTTCCTGGAGGTCTCGGGCCAGAAGAAGAACCCCTATCTGCGGTTGGTCTACATGGAGAGCGCCCCGGTGGCGCGCATGGGCATCCGCGCGATGCTGCGCGGCAAGGACAGCGCCATCGCCGGCTTCCGCAACCAGGCCGCCATCTTCGGCACCCGCCTGTCCGCGCGCAAGATGAACACCTGGGTCGCCGGGCTGCTGATGCGGAACTGAGCCGCGCGGAAGCGGACGGCGGACCCGAAGACGGCGGACCCGAAGACGGCGGACCCGAAGACGGCGGACCCGAAGACGGCGGACCCGAAGACGGCGGACCCGACAACGGCGGCTTGGGGGCCGCCGTTGTCGTTTCACGCCCGTCCGGGGCCGGTCAGGTCTCCTGTCGCAGCGGCTTGAGCGCCGCGTCGATCACATACTTCTTCTCGTGCGACAGGCCCATGTAGAGGGTCACGCACATCAGGAGCAGCACGACGGTGAAGGGCAGGCCCACGGTGATCGCCGCGGCCTGGAGCGCGCCCAGCGCGTCCTTGCCGCCGCCGAACAGCAGCACGCCGGCAATGATCCCTTCCATCGTCGCCCAGAAGATGCGCTGGGGCACCGGCGCATCGACCTTGCCGCCGGCGGTGATGCTGTCGATCACCAGCGACCCGGAGTCGGACGAGGTGATGAAGAAGACCAGCACCAGCACGATGCCGACGAACGACGCGACGTCGGTCAACGGCAGGTTCTGCAGCATCTGGAACAGGGCCAGCGAGACGTCGGAGATGCCGTTGGCCAGCGCGCCGACATTGTTCTCGACCTGATCCAGGCCCGATCCGCCGAAGACGCTCATCCAGACCAGCGTCACCAGGGTCGGCACCAGCAAGACGGCGGTGATGAACTCGCGCACCGTGCGGCCCTTGGAGACCCGGGCGATGAACATGCCCACGAACGGCGACCAGGAGATCCACCAGGCCCAGTAGAACACCGTCCAGCCGTGGTAGAACTTGTCGTCCTCCCGGCCGATCCAGTTGCTCAGCGGCACGATGTTCTCGATATAGGCGCCCGCCGTCGAGACCAGCGTCTTGAGGATCGCCAGCGTCGGCCCGGCGATGAACACGAAGGCCACCAGGACCAGCGCCAGGACCATGTTGGCGTTGGACAACACCTTCACACCGCCGTCGATCCCGCGCATGACCGAGATGATGGCGATCAGGGTGACGCCGATGATGATGGCGACCTGGGTCGAGATGCCGTTGGACACGCCGAACAGGAAGTTGAGCCCGCTCGACGCCTGCTGGGCGCCGAAGCCGAGCGAGGTGGCCAGCCCGAAGATGGTCGCCAGCACGGCGATGGTGTCGATGACATGGCCGAACCAGCCCCAGGACCGGTCCTTGATCAGCGGATAGAAGGCCGACCGGATGGTCAGCGGCAGCCCCTTGTTGTAGGCGAAGAAGGCCAGCGCGAGGCCGACGACGGCATAGATCGCCCAGGGGTGCAGGCCCCAGTGGAACATGGTCGCGCCCATCGCCATGCGCGCGCCCTCGGGCGTTCGCGCCGCGGCGTCGAGCGGGGTGCCGTACCAGTTGGTGTAATAGGCGGTGGGCTCGGCGACGCTCCAGAACATCAGGCCGATGCCCATGCCGGCGGCGAACAGCATCGCGAACCAGGAGATCGTCGAGTATTCCGGCTTGGCGTTCTGGCCGCCGATGCGGATCTTGCCCACCGGCATGAAGATCAGCGCCAGGCAGAACAGCACGAAAATGTTGCCGGCGACCATGAACAGCCAGTCGAAGTTGGCGATCGACCAGCCCTTGGCGCCGTCGAAGGCCTGCTTGGCCTCGCTCGGCAGCAGGAGCGTGCCGAGCACGAAGACGACGACGAGCACCGCCGTGACCCAGAAGACCGGATTGTGGATGTCCATCCCGAACTTCTGGACATTCTGTTCACCGATCTCGAAATCGGTGTCGTAGCGTTCTGGCATCGGATTCCCCCCTCCTGCGCCGATGGCGCTGTGCTTGTCACGGCGGTCGGGAGGCGATGAACCTCGCAGGACGAAAGACCGCCGGCCGGGCTCCCGCCGACGAAACGGGAGCGTCCGTGCCGGTCCCCGATGATGGCGGCACGGTGTGGGATTGGGAGTACCGTAGCAAAAAAGTCACAGAAGCGGAACCGGACCGAGGGAAAAAATCTTGTGGGCCGGCTGTCGCAGCTCACGCCGGCGGGCCATTCATGGCGCCGAACCGCGTCCCGGGCAGGGCAGGCGGTCCGGCGGTCCGGCCGCCCGCCCGCAATTCCCTCGCCCGTGTTTCTCTAGTGAATGGTGGCCCCGGCCGGCAC
>CAMYMQ010000434.1 GCA_947259335.1 uncultured Alphaproteobacteria bacterium
CGCGGTCTTCATGTTCGCGATGGGGCTGCTGATGGCGACCGCGCCGCTCGCGGCCCAGGCCTTCGGCGCGCGCCAGCCGCGACTGCTGCGCCGGGTCGTCCGCCAAGGCCTCTGGATCACGATCCTGATCTCGGCGCCCAGTGTCGTCCTGCTGACTTGGGCCGAGCCGTTGCTGATCCTGCTCGACCAGCCGCCCGAGGCGGTGGCGGGGGGCGCCGTGTACATGTCGACGCTCAAGTGGAGCGTGCCGTTCGCCGCCGGCTTCATCGTCCTGCGCAACTTCGTGGCGGCGATCAACCGGCCGGGAGTCGCCCTGTGGGTGATGCTGGCGGGGATTCCGCTGAACGCGCTGCTCGACTATGCCCTGATCTTCGGCCGGCTCGGCCTGCCGCGCTTCGAGCTGCTGGGCGCCGGCATCGCGACGACGGTGATCAATGCCGCCATGTTCGGCGCCCTGCTGCTGATCGCGGTGCGCGCGCGGCCGTTCCGCCGGTTTGCGATCCTGGGCCGCTTTTGGCGGCCGGACTGGGTGGTGTTCCGGCAGGTGCTCCGTATCGGCCTGCCGATCGCCGGGATCATGATGCTGGAGGGCGGCTTCTTCATCTTCTCCTTCTTCGTGATCGGCTGGATCGGGACGCTGCCGCTGGCCGCGCACATGGTCGCGCTCCAGATCCCGCACATCACCTTCATGGTGCCGCTGGGCCTCGCCCAGGCGGCAACGGTGCGGGTAGGGCAGGCGGTCGGCCGGCGCGATCCGCTCGGGGCCTACCGCGCGGGGTGGACCGCCATGGTGATGGGGCTGATCTTCATGGTGGCGACGACCGTCGCGATTCTGCTGGTTCCCGGCGCGCTGGCGAGCGTGTTCCTCGATGCGGCGAGGCCCGACACCGCGGCCGTCCATGCGATCGCCGTGCAGCTCTTGCTGTTCGCGGCGCTGTTCCAGGCCTTCGACGGCACCCAGGCCGTGGCCGCCGGCGCCTTGCGGGGACTCAACGACACGGCCGTGCCCATGGGCATCGGCGTGGTCGGCTACTGGGTGATCGGCCTGTCTGCGTCGCTCTATCTGTCCTTCGGGGCGGGGATGGGCGCGTCCGGCATCTGGCTCGGTTTCGTCTTCGGCCTCGCGGCGGCGGCGACGCTTCTGGTGTGGCGCTTCCGCGCGCTCATGCGCAGGGGCTATATTCCCGCCATGTCGGGACCGGACCACTAGCAGCGCGGCGGCGGAACGCATGAGCGGAGCAGGCAAACAGCGCGCCGACCAGTTGATGGTCGACCGCGGTCTCGCCGACAGCCGGACCAGGGCGCAGGCGCTGATCCGCGCCGGCCGCCTGTTCGTGGGCGAGCGGCGCATCGACAAGCCGGGCGATACCCTTGCCGCCGACACCGAGCTCGACCTGCGGGGGCTCGACCATCCCTGGGTGTCGCGCGGCGGGATCAAGCTGGCCCATGCCCTGGAGGCGTTCGGGCTCGACCCGTCCGGCCGGGTGGCGATCGACGTCGGCGCGTCGACCGGCGGCTTCACCGACGTCTTGCTGCAGAAGGGCGCCAGTCGCGTCTATGCGGTCGACGTCGGCTACGGCCAGCTTGCCTGGTCGCTGCGCAACGACGACCGGGTGGTGGTCCTGGAGAAGACCAATGCCCGGGCGCTGACCGACGAACAGGTGCCCGAGACGGTCGACGCCATCGTGTGCGACGCCAGCTTCATCGGCCTGCGCACGGTCCTGCCCGCGTCGCTGGCGCGGGCGGCGCCGGGGGCGTGGCTGGTCGCGCTGATCAAGCCCCAGTTCGAGGCCGGAAGAGACCAGGTCGGCAAGGGCGGCGTTGTGCGCGACCCGGCCGTTCATGAAGCGGTTTGCGAGGATATCCGTATGTGGCTGAGCGGCCTGCCGGGCTGGTCGGTGCTGGGCATCGACGAAAGCCCGATCACCGGACCCAAGGGCAACAAGGAATTCCTGATCGCCGCGCGATTCGAGGGCGCCGCATGAAACGTTTCGAGGCCGATCTCGACATCACCGAACTGGGCGCGCGGGGCGACGGCCTCGCGACCGTCGAGGGCGAGAGGGTCTATGTGCCCTTCGCCATCCCCGGCGACCGGGTGCGGGTCCGGGTCAAGCCCGAGCGGGGCGGCGGGTGGTTCGGGGAGATGATCGACCTGCTGAAGCCGAGCCCCGATCGCGTCGAGGCCCCGTGTCGGCATTTCGGCGGGCTTCCGGGTCATCAGGCGGCGGGCTGCGGCGGGTGTTCGCTGCAGGAACTGGCCGAGCCGCGCTATCGCGACTTCAAACTCAAGCTGCTGCACGACGCGCTCGACCGCTTCGCCCTGTCGGTCGGCGGCATAGAGCAACTGCACGTCTCGCCTCCGGGCAGCCGCCGGCATGTGACGCTGGCCGCCGTGCGCCGGCGCGACGATCTGGTCCTCGGCTTCAATGCCCGGGCCAGCCATCGGGTGGTGGATCTGGCCGAGTGCGTCATTGCCCGGCCCGAGATCGTCGCGGTCATCGCGCCGCTGCGCGAGGCGCTCGTCGATCTGATGACGGCCGGCGATTCGGCGGACGTTCGGCTGGTCTGGACCGACAGCGGGATCGACATGCTGTTGACGACCGCGGCCCGGCTGGGCGGCGCCGGATGGGAACGGCTGGCTGCCCTCGCCGAGACGCTCGACCTGGCGCGCATCCACCGCGCGCACCCGACGCGGGAAGGCAACGAGCTCATCGTCGAACGGCGTCCCGTGCGGCTGGCGCTGGGCAAGCTGACCGTGGGGCTGCCGCCCGGCGCCTTCGTGCAGGCGACGCAAGATGGCGAGGACGTGCTGCGGTCGGTGGTCCTGTCCGCGGCCCAGGGCGTGGACCTGGTCGCCGACCTGTACGCCGGCATCGGCACCTTCGCGCTGCCGCTGGCGGCGTCCGGCGCCAAGGTCCACGCGGTCGACGTGGTGCGCGCGCCCTTGGCCGCGCTCA
>CAMYMQ010000435.1 GCA_947259335.1 uncultured Alphaproteobacteria bacterium
GCGTCTTGCGGATATGTGTCGCTACGGGAAAATTTCCGGTCGCGCCGGCCGGGCCCCCCGCGAGGCGACTGCGCAAGACCCGCCTGGCGGGGTAGGCGCAGGCGCCTCGCGGGGGGCCCGGCCGGCGCGACCGGAAATTTTCCCGTAGCGACACATATCCGCAAGACGCGTTCAGTAGGCTGACCTGCGTGGCACCGGCGCGGGCCGGCCACTGTCGTGGCTTTCGAGGGCGGACGCCGCCCGGTCGACGGCTGCGGTCGCAGCGCATTCGCACAAAATATGCCAATGTGTACTGTATACATTGGCATATATTGTGTTTTTCTGGTGCATGGGGGCCAGCCCGGATTGAGGCCGCTTGTCTTGCCGGCCGCCGTCAAGTCGGTGGCCTGGCGCTCTCTAGCGCGGTCGCCGGCTCGGACAAGACAGCATGAAATATACAGAACAGTCCACCTAATACATGGAGCGGGGCGGTTCAGAAATCGAACCGCAGCGCGGCCATTTCCTCGGGCGTGAACCAGGTTTCGTGGAGGTGGAGCCAGAGCAGGCCGAAACGGGCGTCGGGCGCGCGACGGAACAGGGCGGTCGAGCGGCGGGCATGGTTGGGCACAGCGGTCCGGGCGGCGCCCGTCTGGTGCTCTTCGTAGGCCGTGGCGACCAGATCGCCACCCACTGCCAGCAGTTCGGTGTTTTGAATTCGGATGCGTATGTCCCGGCTCGCGCCGTGGGCGCCTTCGATCGCAACGGTCACGCGGTCGCGGTCCACGGCGCCGCCATCGGGCGGGAGCATCCGGAAGGCGGGGTCGAACAGCGCGGCGAAGTCGCGCTGGAACAGGCCGCGCTCGCGCGGCAAATCGCCCCGAAGCCAACCCTCCAGGAAGACGTGGAGCTCTTCGACTTCGGCCTGCGCCGCTTCCAGATCGGTCATGGAGTCCTCCGCTTCTACTCGTCCCGAGACAGTCCGGTCGCCTCCGTGACAGGGCTTGCCCTGCGGGAGACCTGCCGTCGGCCCGGCGCGGTGGCGCGGCCGTGCCGATGCCGTGCTAGCATGCCCCGACCAATTGTGGGGGAGCCGATGACCAACGCCAGCCTATCCGAATCCGCCCTGCGCGACCTCTACGGCGCGCCCGGTGCACTGCCCGCCAAGGCCGTCGCCGGCCGGCTCGAGGAACACGCCCGGCGATTTATTTCCCTGTCGCCCCTGGTGGTTATCGCGTCCACCGGGGCCGACGGCCATATCGACATCAGCCCCCGCGGGGACGCGCCCGGCTTCGTCGACGTGCGCGACGACACGACGCTGGTTATCCCGGACCGGCGCGGCAACAACAAGATCGACACGCTGCGTAATGTCGCCGGCCAGCCCAAGATCGGGCTGATGTTCGTCATCCCCGGCATCGAGGAGGTCCTGCGCCTGCGCGGCGCCGGCCGGATCACCGTCGATCCCGGGGAGCTTGCCCGCCATGCCGTTGACGGCAAGCTGCCGCGATCCGCCCTGGTCGTGACGGTCGAGACGGTTTTCCCCCATTGCGGCAAGGCGTTCCGCCGGGCCCGGCTGTGGGACGAGGACGCCAAGCTCGACCGCAAGCGCGACGGCGTCCCCTCGCTCGCTCAGATCGCCCTGGCGATGGCCGGGATGGACGACGTCTCGGTGACCGAGACGGACGTGAGGATCGAGCAGGACTATCGCGAAAACCTCTATTGAGATCTGTGTCCGCGACCGCCTGTGACCCGTTCTGCGCACTGGTCCGGCGGCGGACGAGGCGATATCGTTTGATATCAATGAAGCGCCCTCCGAACCGCGGCGCCACACCATGGGAGGAACCAGATGACCCGCCATGCCCACCTCGTCGGCAGCGTCGGCCTGAGCGACGCCGAAACCGTTTTCGCCACCGTCGCGGAAGAACTGGGGGCCTGCTGCTCGCGCATCCCTGACGGCGAAACCGGCGCGCGGAGCCACTGGGTGCGCTGGCAGAAGGGCACATTCGAGGGGGCGGCGCTCCTGGAAGCCGTCGGCCACAAGCAGCTGCCGGGCTTCAACGACACCGTCGAACGGGTCTTCTACAAGCTCAAGGCCGGCGCCGACCCCGCCGACCTCGACTTCGGCGAGCTCGGCTATGCCCGGGAAGCGCTCGCTTCCTGGACGGTGTTCGACAAGATGGTCGAGGCGGGCCGGATCGGCCGCGATGTCCGCTTTCAGGTGGCCCTGCCGACCCCCGTGGCGCTGCTCACCACCTTCGTCGAACTGCCGGACCGGGCCGCCTGCGAGCCCGCGCTCGAACGCGCCATGCTGAAGGACCTCGAGCGTATTCAGGCCGGCATCCCAAACGACCGGCTGTCGATCCAGTGGGACGTCTGCATGGAAGTCCTCGGAGTTGAGGGCGGGCTGCCGCTGCACTACGACGACGGCATCGCCGGCGGGGTGGAGCGGACCGGGCGGCTGTGCGCGGCGGTGGCGCCCGACGTCGAGCTCGGCATTCATCTGTGCTACGGGGATCCGGGCCACAAGCACATCGTCGAGCCGCCAGACCTCTCGGTCAGCGTCGCCTTCGCCAACGGCATCTGCAAGGCCTCGCCCCATCCGGTCGCCTTCATGCACATGCCGGTCCCCCGCGACCGCAACGACGAGGCCTATTTCGCGCCGCTGAAGGAGCTCGACATGCCGGCCGAGACGCGGCTCGTGCTCGGTCTGGTCCACATGACCGACGGGGCCGCCGGAACGCGGGCGCGCATGGCCACCGCCGACCGGCTCGTGACGGACTATGACATCGCCACAGAATGCGGCTTCGGCCGCCGCGAGGCGTCGACCATCCCGGACCTGCTGCGCCTGCATCGGGAACTGTGCGAGGGGTAGGGTACAAGCGTGTCGCGCAGTTGAGCGAAATGGCACGAACGGGCGGGCTGTAATCCCGTCCTCAACGCCGATTCCCGTTCAGATCACCCCGCGCTCGCGCAGCGCCGCCACCTCGCCCGCATCCATCTCCAGCAGTTCGCCCAGCACCTCCTCGGTGTGCTGGCCCAGGGTCGGCGCGGGGCGGCGGTATTGCGGCGGGGTTTTCGACATCTTGATCGGGTTGGCGAGATAGCGCTCGGGCTTGCCGGAGACGGGGTGCTCGATCTCCACCACCATCTCGCGCGCCTTGACCTGCGGGTCCTCAAAGACCTGATCGATCGTGTTGACCGGGGCGCAAGGCACCTTGATGCGCGACAGGTTCTCCAGCCAGTAGTCGACCGGATGCGCGGCGGTCAGCGCGCTCACCGCCTCGACGCAGGCGGCGCGGTTGCGTACCCGGTCGGCGTTCGCGGCGAAGCGGGCGTCCTTGGGCAGGTCCGGCCGGCCGGCGAACTCGCAGAAGGCGACGAATTGCCGGTCGGTGCCGACCGCGAGGATGAAATAGCCGTCCGAGGCCGGGAAGGCCTGATAGGGCACGATCGACACATGGCCGGTGCCCCAGGCGCGGGGGACGGCGCCGGTATGGAGGTGGTTCATGCCCTCGTTGACCAGCCAGGCGACCTGGGTGTCCAACAGCGCCATGTCGATCTGCTGGCCCTCGCCGGTGGCGTCCCGGTGGCGCAGGGCGGCGAGGATCGCCGTGTTGGCGTACATGCCGCACATCAGGTCGGCGATGCCGACGCCGACCTTGACCGGGGTCTGGTCCTCGGTCCCGGTGATCGACATGATCCCGCCCATCGCCTGGGCCACGAGATCGAAGCCGGCGCGCGGCGCATAGGGTCCGGTCTGGCCGAATCCAGTCAGCGAGCAGTAGATGAGCGACGGGAAGTCGTCGCGGATCTGGTCGTAGGCGAGCCCGTATTTCGCGAGATCGCCGACCTTGTAATTCTCGAACAGCACGTCCGACCTGGCGATCAGCCGCTTGGCCAGCGCCTGGCCTTCCGGGTCGGCGAGATTCAGTGTCATCGACCGCTTGTTGCGGTTGGCCGCGTTGAAATACACCGAATCTCGCGGCGCTTCCTCGCCGTCGGGGGTCCTGAGGTAGGGCGGGCCCCAGCCGCGCACGTCGTCGCCGGTGCCGGGCCGCTCGACCTTGATCACGTCGGCGCCCAGGTCGGCGAGGATCTGGGTCGCCGTCGGCCCCGCCAGGATGCGGGTCATGTCGAAGATGCGGATGCCTGAAAGGGGGCCGGTCATGGTCGGATCGGGCACGCCTGGGCTGTTGGGGCGGCGACGGCCGCGTCGTCGCGGCTTATAGGAGACCGGCGGACGGTCGGCAAGCGGACCGCCCGGATCGCCCCGCCGCCGGGCCCGCCTTGGCATGCCCGCGTCCGCCTCCTATCTTCATGTCTCCAGGGGCGGGCGGAAAGACAGGGATCGGGATGAAGGCAATCCGTTTGGCAGTGACCGCGCTCGCGGTGCTCGCTTTCGCCGGACTGACGGCGGCGCCGGCCGTCGCCGACGACGGGGCGGCGCTGATGCGCCGCACGCTCAAGCACGACGGCGCCGAACGGGTCTACTACGTCTTCGTCCCGCCCGGGCTGGCCGACAAGACCAAGCCCGCGCCGCTGGTCGTCGCGCTGCACGACGGAGGCGGCCGGGCCGAACGCTTCGCGCGGCTGACCCGGCTCAGTGAGGCGGCGACAAGGGCCGGCTTCATCGTCGTCTATCCCGAAGGCATCGAACAGCATTGGAACGACGGACGCAGCCGGGTTGGTTTCGAGACCTTCGTGCGCAATACCGACGACGTCGGTTTCATCAAGGCGATGATCGACGAGATCGCCAAGGGCCTCCACGCGATCGACGCCAAGCGGGTGTTCGCGCTGGGCATGTCGAACGGCGGCATGATGGCGATCAGGCTGGCCTGCGAGGCCTCGGACCGGTTCGTCGGCGTCGCCAGCGTCGCGGCCAATATGCCCGACCGCATGGAGCACCGCTGCCGGCCGTCGGCGCCGGTGAGCCTGATGATGATCCACGGCACCAACGACACGATGGTGCCCTTTCGGGGCGGCGACGTGCGGTCCGGCCTGAAGCGGATGGGCCGGGTCATGTCGACCGAGGATACGGCTGAATTCTTCGCCCAGCGCAACGGTTGCGCGCTGACCGCGGTGCCGACGCCGGTGCCCAACAAGAGCACCGAGGATTCGACGGAGACGATCCGGCTCGAGTATCCCGAGTGCCGGGACAGCCGGGTGGTCGTCTACCAGGTCGACCGCGGCGGCCACACCTGGCCGGGCGCCAGGACCGGGCAGCCCGAGCGCGTCGCCGGCAAGACCAGCCAGGATTTCGATGCCTCGCAGACCGCGCTCGACTTCTTCAAGTCGCTGCCGGCGCGAAAGTAGGACGAGGCCGATGGCCGGCGTCCGGTCCTTTCTTGTGGTCCTCGCCGCCGCCGCCGGTCTGGCGCCCGCCGCCCTGGGCGCGTCTCCGCAGGCACTGACGCTGGCCCACGGCGGGGTCGAACGCAGCTATCTGCGCTATGTGCCCGATCGGGTGGCCCGGTCGACAAGCAGGGCGCCGCTGGTGCTGGTTCTCCACGGGGGCCGGGGCCGGGCGCGTGGCATGGTGCGCTACTCGGGCTTCAACCGGCTCGCCGACCGCCACGGTTTCGTCGTCGCCTATCCCCAGGGGCTGGACCGGCGCTGGAGCGACGGGCGGGCGGTGAACGGCGCGACCGACGATGTCGGCTTTCTGCTCAAGGTGGTCGACGCCAGCGTGGCGGCGGGGCGAGTCGATCCGGCCCGGGTCTTCGTCGCGGGCATCTCCAACGGCGGCTTCATGGCGCTGCGGCTGGCCTGCGACGCGACCGCGCGCTTCGCCGGCGTGGCGGCGGTGACCGCCCAGCTCAC
>CAMYMQ010000436.1 GCA_947259335.1 uncultured Alphaproteobacteria bacterium
CGGCGGGCTGCTGGCGGCGGCGGCGTGATTCTCGTTCATGCACCTATCGGCGGAACCGTTGCAGGCGCTTGACGTCGCGCCAAGCGGACCGCACCTTGGCCGAGCCTCAAGCCCAGGTCCAGACCCGTCACCACAAGGCCGCCATGCGCATCGCCGACCGTATCCGCACCAAACTCGAAACCGCGCTGTCTCCCGTTACGCTCGAAATCGTCGACGATTCCCACAAGCATGCCGGCCACTCCGGTGCGCGCGAGGGCGGCGAGACGCATTTCACCGTGACGGTCGTCTCCGATGTCTTCGCCGGCAAGTCCCGCATCGAACGGCAGCGGATGGTCTATGGCCTGCTCGCCGAGGAGATGGCGGACCGGGTCCACGCTCTGGCGCTCAACACGCGGGCACCGGGGGAATAGGGCGATGGCGGTCCGCCGGCTGCTCCTCGCCCTGCTCCTACTGGTGCCGGCCGCGGCCGGACCCGTCCTGGCCGCGGACTGGCAGACCTACCGCAATGCCCGGTTCGGCTTCGCGGTCGACTATCCGTCGGATCTCCTGACGATGAAGCCGGCGCCCGCCAACGACGACGGCCGCGCCTTTCACGTTCCGGGGCGTCGGATCGAGGTCACGGTCTCGGCGGGGCATAACGTTCTCGAGGAGTCGATTGGCCAACTCTACGCCAAGGCGCAGGCCGAATTCGGGCCCGGCAACATCAGCTACCGCCGGCGCGGGGCCGGCTTCTTCGTCGTATCGGGCATTCGCCGCGGGCGGGTGTTCTACGAATACGTCCAGATCGCCCGAAAGGGCGGTGGCGAATATGTAGGCCGGTTGAGGCTCATCTATCCGCCCGAGGAAAAGGCGACGATGGATCCGGTCGTCGCCCGCATGCAGCGGCGATTTTCCACATCCTTCCGGGAGATGGCGCCGGCCGGGTAACGCGCTCTCTCCGGCCCTAGTCTCCGCCGGCCGCCGTCTTCTCGCCGGTGTACCAGTCTGGCATCCACCTCTCCACGACAGGGCCGTCGGCCGCCAGGGCGTGACAGGTATCGATCAGCGGCGGGCGGACGGGCTTCTTCGGCGCATCGTCGCTCGGCTCCGTCTTGCCCTTAACCTTTTCCTTCGCGACGTGGGTCTGGAAGGCGACGGTCGCCATCTGGGCGAGCATTTCGATCACATGGGTGCAGCCGGCGGTGCCGCCGACGACCTTGCGCACCTCGCGCATCCAGCCGGGCCCGATGCGGATGCCCTTCAGCCCGGAAAAGTTGGGGGCCGCGCCCGGGCAGGTCGGGAAGGGGTGATGGTCGATCGTGGTCTCGCAGGCGTGGATCAGGCGGTCGTCGTCGATGGTCAGGCGGACCCGCATTTCGTGGACCGGAACGCCCGGGGTGACCTCGCCGCGCCATTCGTTGCTGAAGGAATATGTCTTCGTGTCGACGATGCGGCCCTCGATGTCCCAGAGGCCGTCCTCGCGGATGAAGCCGCGCATCTCGATCGTGCGGTCGTGCAGCGCCTCGCGGGGCGCCGGATCCGAAAGCGGCATGGGCCTTACCTTTCTGCGAAGCGTTGCGGCGGACGGCGCCCGCCGCGCCGGGGCGATCAGTCGCCCGCGGGTTTTACCGCTGTTTCCGAGTCTCCCGGTTCGAGCGGCGATACCCGGACGGACGTAATTCGGTGGTTGCGGCGGCGCAAGATTTCGAACCGGATGCCGTGGAAGGCGAAGACCTGTTTCACCTCGGGGATCCGGCGCGCTTCATGCATGACCAGGCCGGCGATCGTCGAGGCGTGCTCGTCCGGCAGATCCCAGCCCAGTTCGCGGTTCAGGTCGCGGATGGTGACCTCGCCGTTGACGATCCAGGCGTTGGCGCCGGCCGGCCGGATGCCGGCCACGGCCATGTCGTGCTCGTCCGAGATGTCGCCGACGATCTCCTCGATGATGTCCTCGAGTGTCACGATGCCCATCAGCGAGCCGTATTCGTCGACGACGATGGCGAAATGCTCGCGGCGTTGGCGGAAGGCGCGAAGCTGGTCGAGCAAGGACGTCGATTCGGGGATGAACCACGGCGCCGCGGCGATCTTGCGGATGTCGAGCGTCTCGACCTTGCCCTCGGACTGCTGGACCGCGCGCAGCAGGTCCTTGGCGTGGATCACGCCGGTGATGTTGTCGGTCTCGCCCTCGAACAGCGGCAGCCGCGTGTGGGGGCTCGACAGCACCTCGGTGACGATGTCGCCGGCCGACTTCGAGGCGTCGATCATCGTTACGGACGAGCGGTGGGTCATCACCTCGCCGACCTCGAGGTCGCCCAGGTCGAGGACGCTGCGCAGCATCTCGCGTTCGTCCTGCACCTCGAGTTCGGGACCTTGATGCATGGAGATGATGCCGCGCAGCTCGTCTTCCGAGGTCAGGCCGGCGAGATGGGTGTCGAAGCGGATGCCGAACAGACGCAGCGTGCCCTCGACAATGAACTGGATCGTTCGTGCGACGGGCGCGAAGACGAAGACCATCACCCGCATGATCGGCGCCACGGCCAGGGCCATCCGGTCGGCGTGATGCAGGGCATAGGCCTTGGGCATGACCTCGGCGAAGATCAGGACCAGCAGCGTCATCACCAGGGTCGCGTACACGACGCCGCCCTTGCCCAGCCAGCCGATGAACAGGCTCGTCGCCAGCGCCGAAGCCAGGATGTTGACCAGATTGTTGCCGAGCAGGATCGAGCCGATCAGCCGCTCCTTCTTGGCGCGCAACGTGTTGACCTGTCCGGCCCGCCGGTTGCCGCGGCGCTCCAGTTCGAACATGCGTGGCTGTGACGCCGCCGTCATCGCCGTCTCGGAACCCGAGAAAAAGGCGGAGAGGAGCAACAGCACGAAGATCGGGATAATCGAGAGAACCAGGTCCATGGCGGGCGTTTGGGCGATCGTGGGTTGAACGGATTGGGGCGGTCGGCTTCGGTCGGTGCGGGTCAGCCGGCGAGGGCGTCGTCGAGCAGGTCGCGAACGGAGGCCGGATCGACATCGCCCCTGACGACAGCGTCACCGATGCCGCGGGCGAGAATAAAGGTAAGGCGGCCGTCGACGACTTTCTTGTCGGTCTGCATCAGATCGAGCAGCCGGTCGGCGGTCCACCCGTCGCCGGCCACGGCGGCCAGCGAAACCGGCAGCCCGGCGGCCTCGAGATGGCGGCGCATCCGCTGGGCGTCCTGGCCGGGGCACAGCCCCAGGCGCACCGACAGCTCGAACGCCAGCACCATGCCGACCGCGATCGCCTCGCCGTGGAGCAGGGCGTCGCCGAAGCCGTGGGC